>JAMPDT010000060.1 GCA_023665525.1 Butyrivibrio sp.
TGGTAAAGGTCGAATTGTTGCCGCCGCCGTGCTCCGCGTGGAGCACAAGCGCCACGTCAAGCACCTTTGCCTCAAGCTCCGTATATTTGCCGTCGGGACGCAGCATTCGCAGAATATTTTCGGCTGTCGAGCATTCGGGGTCGGGATTGCGGATTATCAGCACGTCGTCCTTTTTGAAATGCATATACGACTGATACGAAAATACCGACATCACGGGCAGCTTTGCGATAAGCTGCAAGGACTGCCTAAGCACGTTGGCGACGGAAATATCCTCCGCCTTGTCGTCGTAGGAATAAAGCGTCACTATGCTCTTTTGGAGCGCATTCATAATATTGCTGCTCGGCGCCTTCATTATTACATCGCGCACAAAATGCCCCGAAAGCTCCCTTAAGTCTCCGAGAATGCCTATAAACTGGTTAAGCTGCTGCTTTGTGGGCAGCGCGCCGAACAAAAGCAGGTATGTAACCTCCTCAAAAACAAACCGTCTTTTATCGCCCCTGCTTATCAAATCCTTTACGTCGATGCCCTGAAAATACAGCCTGCCTTCGCAGGGAACGCGCTTCCCGTCCACATTGTCGAAGCCCACCACGTCGGAAATCTCCGTAAGACCCGTGAGCACGCCCTTGCCGTTGCTCTCGCGAAGCCCTCTTTTGACATCGTATTCGGTATATAAACTCAAATCAATAGCGCCGGACGCCATACAATATTTTACAAGCTCGTCAAATTCGCTGTCCAATTCAGGATTAAGCTCCATCATCTCTTTATTGTTCACGACTTTTCCTCCCGCCCTAATATGAAATCAATTAACTTACATTCTACAACATAGCATATCATCAGTCAAGAAAAAGCTCGTTCACATAATTGTTGTGATACATATCAATCATTGCAAAATATCTCTCATGCTCGCGCCAGCCCTGATCCACCGAGCCTTCTCCGTAGTATACGATCTGAGCATCGGGGTAGGTCTGCTGCAAAAGCTTATAGTCCTCCTCGGTCAGAAGCGTATGCTCAATATAAAGCCGCTCCAGCCTCGGCAGCTTCATAAGATACTCGACCTCGCTTATCGGGTTGTAGCTTATGTTCAGATCCACGAGATTCGGGAGATCGTACAGAAAACTTATATCCGACACCGAGCCGACAAAAAACTCCAGATAGCGCAGCTCGGGCGTATACCTGAGCCAAGACAGATCCGAAATATACAAATCGTCATGCCCCTCAACCCGATTGTCCACGAGAATAAGGATCCTGAGCTTCGGCATATACTGCAAAAAGGAAATGTCCGTAACCTTGTTGTGACCCAAATCGAGCGCCACCATATCGGTGCAATATTTTAAAACCTTCACGTCGTCGTTGGTCAGACGATAGGTTATCGTCCCGTCCTTGAGCGTCGAAAAGGCTACGCAGTCGGTTCTTATCGTCCACAGTCCCAGCGTCACCTTCCACACAAACTTTACGTCGGGAAAACGCTTCATCAGCTCCTCCATCGTTTCGTTGCTCAGACCGCAGTCGCACATATCTATGTAATTAAGCATAGGAAGCTCCAAAAGGCGGTCGATCAGATAATCCAAATCTTCAACCGCCGTTCCCGAAATATCTATTCTTTCGGTATTATAAGGATAAACCGCGCCGTACAGCTCAACGTCCCCGCCCGCGGTCGGCGCGTCGGTTGGCAAAAACTGTCCGTTAAAGCTTTTTGAAGTCTGCTCCTCTGTCGGCGCGTCGGTTCGCGGTTCCGTAACGGCGGACACGTCGCCATTCCCTCCGACAAAGCCCTCCGTCGCAAAGCCCGCCGCGGCGGTTGAGGTCGAACCCTCCGCGCCGCTCTTATTTTCCGAATCAAAAAGCTTTATCAGAATCGCCAGCAGTATTATAAGCACGACGATCAAAATTATCGGGATCCATGTTTTCCTGCGCATTGCCGCCAACCTCCGTCACTGTCTGAGAACAAAATAATTCAAATACCATTGTCCGTCTATTTTATGAAAAAGCATACGGTAGTTAAAGGTTTCCTCCCCCGACTCCATAGCGCCCTCCTCATATTTATAAATCTTCCCGTAATAGCTGCACGCAAAAAGGCTGTCGCCGTACTGCACGCAGTCCGATACGCTCTGCTCGAGAATATCCACCGTATCGGGCGTCCAGCCCCATACGATCGACGCCTGAACGTCCGCGACCACCGCGTAGGCGTCCGAGCCGTACTCAAGGTACGCCGCCGCCTCGGCAAAGGTTTTTTTATTGTAAATATTATATATGTACGCATTCACGGTATCGAATACACGCTGCTCTATTCCTGCCCGAAACTCCTCGTCAAGCCTCGCCGTATAATCGTAAAATCCCTCCGAGCTTATGACAGGCTCAAGCGCCGCCCCGCCCGCGTCCGTTACCGAAAGCTCAGGCTCGCCGATAACATCCTCCAGCTTATACACGTCGCCTCGCGATACGGTTCCTCCGAGAGCAAGCGCTTTTTCAAGCACAGCGTCGTTTCCCTCCTCCGTCGGGCTGAGACTCTCCGCGCCGAGAAGCATTCCGTCGTACACGACGGCGGCGCCCGACGGCGTCTTAATCATAATATCGCGGTAATCTATAATGTCCGTGTCAAACGCCATATCCTTAAGCTGCCATTTATGGTAGCCGAACTCGTCGTTTTTGCCCTCGGGCTTAAGCGAGATAACAGCCATTCTCGTATTGCCCGAATAAATATCGTATACGGGAAGCGCCTTTTTGAATTTCTCGCTCCTCTCGTAACGCGCGGGGGAGCTTTTTACAAGCCCCGCAAAATAGCGGGCGTGCCGCCCCTCGTAATCGAGGCTGCCCTCGCCGTTTAAGCCGTAGGTATGTATATACGACAAAAAAGCGTCGTCCCCGTCAAGCCCCCTTACAAACTCCGCCGCGTAAAGGTCGGGGTTTCCCGCCGCCTCGGCGCGGTCGTGCCGCTCCTGATACTTTTTGAGACTGCTCCACAAAACGGCGCACACGATTATTATTCCGACAGCGAGGATTAAAACGTATGCCTTAAGGAAAATGCCGAAGCTTTTACTCCCCCGCCGATTTTTCAGCTTATTTTTATCTTCCATTTAATCCTCCGCAGTTCTTACAACTATTGCCGTGGGAATCCCCCTCGCGCCGTATATCGAGGAAATCTCGTTGCGGATTTCTCCGTCGTAATACAGCACCGTCGAGCCGCCGCCGTCAAGATTGGCGGCGTTGACCGCCCCGAAATCAAGCATCACGTTTATGAGGTCGTTCATCGAGGCTCCGAGGCTGTGCGTCTGCCGTCCGTCTATCGTGAGCATAAGCACCGCGCCGTCCGCGCGCTGACCTATGGCGGTCCTCGGGTTCAAGCCGCCTCCCATTCCCGTGACCTCAAGCGGCTCTCCGTTCATTATCAAAAAAGGACCGAACGACACCGCGTCCCTTATCCCTCTGTCAAGCGCCTGCTGTCCCGTCATATTGCCGATCACAAATACATTGTCGGAGTCAAAGCCGATCAGGTTGTACGCCTCGGTAAGGCTTCCGTATTTGAGCTGTCCCTCGGACATAACTATGCCGAGCGGCGTACCGCCGTTCCCGACGCCGCCTATATCCTCAAAGCCGCCCGCGTTGGTCGCCGCTATCGCCCCGTATTTTTCGCATATCGCGGGCACGTTTATTCCCGCTTCGCCCCGGTAATCGCCCGACGTGCCGACGAACACTCTCGAAGCGTCGGGCACCACGAGCATGGTTCCCGCAAAGGTTGAGCCCGACACCTTATAAAACGCGATTCCGTTTTCCTCAAGGTAGGGCTTTAAGCCGTCCTTCTCCAAATCCTCGGGAACGGACGGCTTTTCGCCGTTATTTTTATCTTCAAACCGAATAAGGCTCGTATCGGATACCCCGTCTATATCGGCGACGGAATTTGCGTCCTCTATCGCCTTAATCTGCGCCTTTGTGCAGACCATATTCGCAAGAAAGCCGCCCATGCTGGTTTCGCGCACCGACAGCACGAACAAATCCCTCGCCACCGGCGACGGACCGTGAGTGCATACTAGCATAACCGCGTAAATTCCCGCTATCGCCATACCGAGCGTCACTCCAAAAACGGCAAATATCCTGCCGATAATTTTTGAGACCCTCGGCTTATTTTTCCTGTTTTTTCTCTTTATTCTGACCAAATCCCCGTCCATTTATTATACGTCCTCCTTTTTAACAGCCTCCGCATATAAAAGCCTGCGCCTGCTGCCTATTGCCAGCGGAAGAATAAGCATTACCGCCTTAAAAACATTGTCCGCAATCATACAGTACCATACGCCCCTCAAATCCGCGTTCCACAGATTTATGCAGAGGAAGGTCATAAAAATCCTCACGCCCCACATTCCGAGGCTTTCGATTACAAAGGCATATTTCGTGCGCCCCAAGCCGTACAAAATGCCCTCGCCCACTATCATAAGCCCGAAAAAAGGCTCCGAAAACGCGACAAGCCTCAGCATACGCGCCCCCAGCGCCGCCGCGTTCGGGCTGTTGGTCATCAGGCGCATAAGCGGATACGCCACCCAAAACAAAATAACGCCGCTCGCCACCATCATTCCCATAGTGACAAAAACGCTCAGACGGCTGATGTCGGACAGCTTCTGCCTGTCGCCCTCTCCCCTCGCGATTCCGACCAGCGCCGAGGTCGCGGTTCTCAGCCCGTAGCCCGGAATATAAAAAATCGTTTCCGCCGTGACCGCAATCGAGTGCGCCGCGAAAACCGTCGTCCCCATTCCCGCGACAAGCCTCGCAAAAACAACGTACCCGAAGCAGGAAACCACTCCCGTTCCGAGCACCGGCAGACTGACCCTCGCACACTCCGCAATCAGCCCCTTATCGGCTCTCCACTCCTTAAATCGCCAGCCAAGATATGCGCTGCGCCTGTATACGACGAACATCAGAAGCCCCGCCAAGGTATACGAAACGGCGGAGGCAAGCGCCGCCCCCGTAACCCCGAGCCCCAGCACATATATAAGCAGGTAATTCAAGCCCGCGTTGACGGCGTTCGCCGCAAGATTAACGGTCATCGGCGTTCTCGTATCCTTCGTCGCCCTTATCGCCGCTCCGAAAATCGCAGACGCCGAACGAAAAAGCATGGGCGCGCTTATTATGAAAAAATACCGCGCCGCCTCCCTTTGTATTTCCGCCTCCGCGCCCATCCATATCGGAATAAACGGGCTTAGCGCCATGGAAACGCCGCCGATCAGTACGCCGCAGACCCCCGTCATCAGGAATACCTGCTGCGAGAGCCGCTTCATAAGCGCCGAATCCCTTGCCCCGTAAGCCTTGGAAATAAGCGCGAGCGCACCGATGCCTACGGAGCTTGGCACGCTGTTTACGAGCCATGTCACGGTCGCCGTAACGCTTACCGCCGCCGTCGCCCGCTCTCCCAAATGTCCGACCATGGCGGTATCGACATACTGCAACAGCGTTGCGAGAACCTCCTCCGCGATCGTCGGTATCGACATAAATATCAGCGTTTTAAGGATACCGCCGAGCCTGCGCTCCGAGGCGCTCTCCCGTGGGCTCCGCCGTGACGCTCCGCTCCGAGGAGGCTCTTCTTTATAAAATTGTCCGCGCTCTTCCTCCCGCGGATTAGCTGACGGCTTCTTTTCCATAGAAAGCATACCAAATTATTATCCTTAAAATTATACGCTCACTGCATAAACGGAGCGGCAAAGGAGCCGTAATACGATACCGGCTCGTTCCCCGCCCTGAGGTGCGCGGTGCAACCCACAAGCTGGCACCTGAAATACGCCTTTCCCGGAACCCGCTCCTCCGACGCGACGACCGTAACCGAGGAGGTCGGCATAAAAAATCCGTGCCAGATCGTGCAGGGCGAAGCGTTTATCATATGCGCAATCAGCAATGACATTATTCCGAGATGACAGAAAAAAACAAGCGTAGTACCGTCCGATTTATCGTTTTTGTAATTCTCGAGCGTATTGCCGTCATACAGCATAAATTCGCTCGTCGAAATATGCTCCTTGGGCGAATCGTAGCACAGACCGTTGCGCGTATAGCCGTACCGCTCCAGCAGTCTGTCAAACTCCCCGCAAACCCTGTCATGCTCCCTCCTAATGCTTCCGCTTTTCATTATTTCGGCGTCGCCCCATTTGTCCAAATCAAAAAGAAGCGGGTTTTCGCTTAGGTATTCGGGCGAAAAATCCCTGCAAAGCCTTTTGCCGTCGGGATTCTCGTAATCGTCAACCACAAAATTAAACTCCTCGAGCCAGTCAAGGATCTTCGGGGGACGGTTCGCCGCCTCGCAGATAAGCTTTCCCGTATCCCTTGCTCTGCCCATGGGCGAGCTGTAAAACTCGTCAACGCGCCAGCTTCTTGCCCTGTCTGCCAAAAGCCTCGCCTCGCGCCACCCCTTCTCGGTCAGCCCGTCCGCGTCGTAATCGGGCTCCGCGTGGCGGACAAAAATAATCTTCATTTTATTGTGCTCCCATATACTATTCTTTTCCGCTCCAGCAGTACGTGCAAAGCTTGCTCTCGTCGATCCCCACCGCCTCTATCATATCGTCGAGCCGATGAAAACGGAGCGAGGTAAAATTAAGTTTTCTGCGTATGCCCTCAACCATTTTCTCATATTTTTCGGAATTGTAATCCGCGTATTCGCGCAGTAACTCCTCCGAAGCCTCGCCGCCCTCAAGCTCGCTTATGACCTTTCTCGTGATCAGCTCCATTTCGGAGGAGCTGCGCGAAAAATTCAGGAACTTGCAGCCGAATACCAAGGGCGGACAGGCGGGACGTATGTGTACCTCCTTTGCTCCGCTCTCGTACAAAAACTCCGTGGTTTCGCGAAGCTGCGTGCCCCTTACAATCGAATCGTCAATCAAAAGCAGGCTTTTGCCGTTTATCAAATCGTGCACGGGCAGAAGCTTCATTTTGGCAATCAGGTTCCTCTGCTTCTGTATGGTCGGCATAAAGGAGCGCGGCCATGTCGGCGTATATTTTATAAAGGGTCTTGAAAACGGTATCCCCGATTCGTTGGCATATCCGATAGCGTGCGCCGTTCCAGAATCGGGAACTCCCGCCACAATATCGGGCTTCACATGGTCCCGCCTTGCCAAAAGCTGTCCGCAGCGATACCTCATCTGCTCGACGTTGACGCCCTCATAGGTGGAGGAGGGATAGCCGTAATAAATCCACAGGAAGGCGCATATTTTCATTTCCCTGCCCGGAGCAACCAGCGTTCTTGCGCGCTCGCTGTCAATAACCGCGATCTCGCCGGGTCCAAGCTCCCGATAATCGGAATATCCGAGGTTAAGGTACGAGAAGCTTTCAAACGCGGCGCAGAACGCGCCGTCCTTATGCCCCAGCACAATCGGCGTTCTTCCCAGCTTATCCCTCGCGCAGTATATCCCCTTGGGCGTAAGGATCAGCATTGACATAGAGCCTTCGATTATTTCCTGCGCATACCTTATACCGTCTATAAAATTATCCTTTTGGTTGATAATCGACGCAACCAGCTCGGTCGCGTTAATTTCCCCGTTGCTCATCTGGAAAAAATGAGTTTTATTTTTGAGGATCTCCGCCGTTATTTCCTCGGCGTTGTTTATTTTGCCCACCGTCGCTATCGCGAAGCTCCCGTGGTGCGAACGGACAAGAATCGGCTGCGCCTCGTAATCCGATATACAGCCTATTCCCAAGGTTCCGCGCATTGAATTGACTTCCTTTTCAAATTTGGTACGGAAGGGCGCGTTCTCAATCTTATGTATGGATTTCTCAAAGCCCGTTTCGCTGTCATAAACCGCGAGCCCCGCGCGCCTCGTTCCCAAATGCGAATGGTAATCGGTCCCGAAGAACAAATCGAATACGCAGTCCTCCTTTGATGCTACTCCAAAAAAACCTCCCATAGCTTTCCTCCGCTATATAAATTATCAATATACGAAGCCCCGCCGCCAAACGGGGCTTCAAACCGTATTAAATCTATTTTGCCGCCTCTTTTTCGGCAATCGCCTTTGCTCCCTCCACGAAATCCTCAAGGCTCCCGCAGTCGTCAACTCCGTTCGACGTCCACGCGAATATGCCGTTCCAGCCGTTTTCATATACGCCGGTATAGCATTCCGAGGACGACATATCCTTGGAGCCGCTTGTCTTGCTTGTCATTCCGTTCGCGGGGAACTCGCCGATTACCATGGGCTTGGTTCCGTCAAGCCCGAAGCTTACGGGATCCTTGTCGAACGGGAAGCCGTACCAAGTCGCCTCCCACTCGTAAAAGTGCGGCGAGTAAAAATCAAGATATGCCAGCTCATTGTCATAAACGCTCTGCAAATATTTATCGGAGCCGAAGTTTCCCGAATATTTGTCGCTGTTGTATTTTATCATACCGAAGCCTATCGTTACAAGTATATCGCTGTTGGCGTGGATCGCCGCGGCTTCCCTTGCCCAAAGCGCTCCGAGCTTGTTCCACGGTATTTTGCCGCATTCGGCGTTTTCATGGATCCAGTCCGGCTCGTTGCACAAATCAATCGACCACAGGGAGTCGTAGCTGTCGTATCTTTTGCAGAAAGGAATAACATAATTTTCCACATACGAATCCATAGCCGACTCGTCGTCGAGCATCGCGCGCCACGACGCGTATTTTTGGTTTGAATCCTTATAATGGTCAAAGGACATCAGCGTCGCCATAATGTATATCCCGTTTTCCTCAGCCGCTTTGAAGAAGCTGTCCAAATCCTTCCAGTGCTTCGGCATTGCCGCAACAACGTATCCGTCGTCCCTTATGCTTATTCCCACGTCTCCGTTGCACGAAATCCATACGCGCACCGCGTTTATCCCGTTCTCGTGAAGCTCCGCAAAATGGCTGTTCCAGAATGAGCTGCTGAAGCTTCCGCCGAAATCGTTCCACTTATCCCAAGGCGTATTGACTCCGTTCATAAAAAGCTTTTCGCCGTTCACAACAAAATCCGTTCCGTCCACCTCGACCCTTCCGGGAATAATCGAATTGACGGTACTCTTATCCTGCTCCTCCGGCATAAGTACGCCCGAGGCTCCGCTCTCTCCCTCCGTACTCTCGGCGGACGTTTCGCCGCCTTCCGCCGCCTCGCTCTGCTGCTGTGCCGTCGTACCGTCCGACGTGCCGTCGCCGGTACTGTTCTCCTTGCTGCACGCAAACAAGCTCAGGCACATAATGCCCGCAAGCAAAAGCGCCGCCAATCCCTTTAAACCGTATAACTTTTTCATAGACCGCTCTCCTCCTTTAATACAAGCCGTATATTTCTTTCATTATAATTAATCAGTGGAACCTATGTCAATGCATCTTGGAAATTAATCCTGCAAACAAAAAGCAGCGACTCTATCGAATCGCTGCTTTTAGATATATGGCGGTCAATCCGCTCCCGTAATTTTTGGTCCTATTATTCCCGAATACTTTTATCATCAATGATCTTATAGCAGTCCAATTTAAGCCGGCGTGAAACATCCGCCGTCTGTCCCTTGTCTTCGGTTTTCTGCTCATGTGATACGACCTGTCCGTCCTTTAAGCTTACAATCCTGTCGCAATGATTTGCGACATTCAAGTCATGTGTCACAATGACGATTGTTTTGCCTGTTCCGCTTATACTCCGAAGAAGCTCGATAATCTGCTCCGAGGTCTTTGTGTCGAGCGCTCCCGTCGGCTCGTCGGCAAGAATTATCGACGGCTCGGCGACAATGGCTCTGGCAATCGCTACTCTTTGCTTTTCGCCTCCCGATAAATCCACAACCCTTTTACCCGTCAGCTCCTCTATTCCAACCAGCTCAGCGGTAGCGTGCGCCTTCTTCTTCATTTTTGAATGGCTTTCCGAGGTAAAATAAAGCGGCAGCATAATATTGAACAGCGCCGACTGATGGTTCACCAAGGAATAATCCTGCATTACGAAGCCCAGCCTTTTATTTCTGAACCTTGCCTTTTCCCTCTCGGACATATTTTCAAGATGTACTCCGTCAACAATGCACTCTCCCGATGTAGGTGAATCCAGCGTTCCGATAATATTAAGAAGCGTGCTTTTCCCTGAGCCCGACTTTCCGAGTATGGCGGTCATTCCGCCCTTTTCTATCTCAAGATTCAGTTTTTTAAGCACAGGATAAATATTTTTCCCGTTCTTATAGCTTTTGGATATGTCAACGCACTTTATCATAAAGAATTCCTCCTGTACAAATCAATCGGTGAAAATCCAGCGAGCATAATGATCTGCGCGATACCCGAAACGACAAGCATTGCCGCCGCCGAGCCAATGCATATATAGCATTCCTTGACCGTCAGCTTCATCGCCCAGTCCGACATATCAATATTGAACAGCCCCGCAATATCTCCGAAATTCATTATTATCAGGCAGGACGCAACGCAGGGAATCGCCGTCACCAAAAGCATCGCGGCAATGCCGATAAGACATATGCGCGCCTTGCCGCCGCCGCACAAATAATAAACCGCGTAATCCGCCAGCCTGTTGTCAATAATAAGAATTGTTATGACAAGGCAGGAAAAATTAACCGCGCCCATCATAATTTTCGGTATTAAAAGCTGCCTTTTTATTTCCGCAACGGTTGTGTTAAGCTTCTCGTCCACAGCCTCGGAAACAGGCGCATAATAACCGTTCTCCTCCAAATATGCCCTTACATCGGCTTTTTCCTCTTCCGATACTTTATTTTCGTAAACAATATAAAAGTTGCGGCACAGCATACTGTCCTCATCTATTTCGGGGTTTTCAAAGCTTTCGGCAGATTCGCATATCGGCGTTTCCATAGAGGTTATCATTTCCGTTGTGATGCTGTCACCGCTGTCACCGAACATAAGACCTCCCCGTTCATTCGTTGTACTGTAAAGAACCTTTTCCACTCCGTCAAGCTTCTCCGCGCCGCGTATAATATTTAGCGTACCCTCCGATATAACGGGTCCAAATCCGTACTGCATAAAATAATCCGCTTCGTATATGAATGATTTTCTCAGCTTATTTATATCCTGCATTTCATACTCATAGTAGCCCTGCATAAAACCGAGCATAAGCATAACAACTGCTACCACAAGCATTTGTATCAGTATCATTCCTTTATTTTTGGCAAAAAAAACAGATATAAGCTTAATCACCTTCAGCATTCTCAGCACCTCCTAAAATCCGCCACCGAATACCTGTAACTTTTAATAAGGTGCGGCAGAATAATTACGAAAGACAGCAGCGAGGTTACCGCAACAACCGTAACATAGTCCGCAAATGACATATGCACATTGTCGTAGAAATTGATTTTTCCGAAAATCGGATAATATAAAATCAAATGCAGCAGAACTGCCGCAACCGACAGCGCCAAATTCATTATTATATGCTCCAGAAAAATGATCCCTATAACCTCTCCCTTGCCCGCTCCCACAAGCAGATATATTCCGTCCTCTCTTTTGCTCGTCTGTACTATGTATTTTACCAAAAAGCCGAATATAAGCATCATCGCAAAAAAGCCCAGCGAAATCGAAACAATACCGATACGGTTGTCCCTTTGTTCCTCCTCGATGTAACGCTCCGGCGAATTAACGCTCTGAATTTCCATTAGCTGCGCCAGTTCGCCGATAAATTCCTCGCTTTTTTCATAGGATAAAACCCGGTTAAGATATACCTCGACATTAGAGGTCGAAAGCCCGTTATCTATATAGCCCTGCATCGATATAACGCATGTTCCTATGGTACTGCTCCAGCCCGCGACCTCATAGCTTCTGCCGTCAAGCGTCACCGTCTTCGGTCTGCTGCCGTATTCCTCCGTTGTTTCGGGAAATATAATATGATTGCCGCCGTATTTTCCTATGTCAACCATACCGCCGCTGACCGGCGCTATAATTTCATTTTTATAATACGCCTGTATTTCAATACCGTCATGGTCGGCGACTTCATGATTAAATGTGATATAATCGGGGTCATATTTTTCAATTACCCTTGTCACCTCGACAGCGTCAATATTTTCCCCGTCAAGATAAAAATTGTAATACCTGTCAATGGAATTATTTCTGCCCTCGCGCGTGACCGAAGGCATAAAATTATTGTATGCGTAAATGAATACAAGAACACACAGAATATAGCTGCCGATGTACAGAGCCATCAGCAGCCTTTTCTCTCTCAAATATCCTGTTATGCGGCTGAAAACAAGACGGAAATAGTTCATAATCAATCTACCTGCAAGGTATAAATTTTATCAATCGTATTTGATCCTGTTCTGAAATCGGCGTAGTATTCGGCGTGCTTGGCATAACTCTGTCCCTTCACATACGCCTTGCCGCAGTATTCCCAACCGCCCTGAGAAGCGCTTACTCCCCTATCCACGCTCTTCTTTTGTCCGTCAACCGTAATTATGGTAGTCGCAAAATAACCCGGCTCATTTATTTTCATAAATCCGCCCGCTCTTGTATAAGCGTACTCCGTCCACCATAAAGCTCTGCTCTTCGGAGCGTACTCAAACGCAACATTCCCCGAAGCATATGTATACTTATATGATTTCGTAAAGTCTTGATTTTTCTTAGTATACGGATACTTGGTTGCAGCAGACACCGCTACGGCAAACGAAACCAATGATATGATAATTGCAGCAATACTAAAAAATAACTTTTTCATAACTCCATCTCCTTTTCAATTAGTGTGTTTGTATTTTCTCTCACCGTCAATATGCATTTCATAATTGACAATCACCTGTTATTACAGTATCACGTTTTATCTTTCCTGTCAATATTTTCTTGTAGTTTAGTTTATGTATATAATATTATACATACCTGCAACATGAATCTGCGTAAAAACAGATCTCGAAACGGTTGTCCTAAAAAAATTGAGAATGAATTTGTATCTAAATGCTCCCACATAATGGAAAAAAAAGAGAAGCCGATGGAAGCCATTGAATCGGTATTAAGTCTTAAGGCAATATAGAATTTTGATGGCATATCAACGGACATAGGATTTATGTATTGTTTCCGATATTAACGCTCAAAAACAAAAGTTTAGTTTCAATAAAACGATGCTCATAATTTCTGAACTATCAATTAATGCATTTTGACATCTCGACTATAAATCTATTATAATATTTTTACATTCAATTTGTAGTTGAATATTAAAATAATTATTTATTATGCAAAGGAAGAAAGGAAATCAATGAGCGAACCAAAAAAGCCTGAAGAAGTTCTTCAACATATTAAATCCTCCACAGACAAATTAACTAAACTGTTAGAAACTTATGCAAATTCAAAAGACATTAAACTTATTAAGAAGGCTGATCTACTCTCCTATTGGATAGATGAATACTCCGACTATATACAAAATGAAACGGTTTTTAAGCCGGCAAAACTAAAATCGTATAAAAGAGGCGATATTATAAAGTTAAATTTTGGTTTTAATGTCGGAGCAGAATACGGAGGATTGCATTATGCTATAGTAATTAACAACAATAACCACCATAACTCCCCGGTAGTAACAGTAATTCCGCTAACCTCATGCAAAGAAGGAAAAGCAGTTCATGAAAATGATGTTGAATTAGGAAACGAAATATATCGAGCATTAAAATTCAAGTATGACACCATCACTCGCACTCTTAATGAAGAAATGAAGCAAACCAAAGAATATATGTCAGTATTTAAATCCTTTGATGAGGCGGCTGCCACTAAAATAACCGAATTGTCCAACAATTCTCCCGTTTTACAGAGTGAATCCAATACGGATGAATTCCTTGCTATGTTTAATAATTTAATTGAGTATATTAAGAGAAAAAATGTTGCCATTGAAAATGAGAAAAAACAATTAGACAAAATCGGTAAGGAAATAGCCAATATGAAAGAAGGAAGTATTGCGCTTGTCAGTCAAATCGTTACCGTAAGCAAAATGAAGATATATGACCCTCGAAGTGCAAGAGGTGTTCTTCACAGCATTCGCATATCTACGGAGTCTATGGAAAAAATAGACGAAAAAATGAAAAATTTATTTATTTTTAACAAAAAAGCTTGACAACGTTGATTTACCCGCTTTATAATTACCTTACTAGGTTGTGGCTTTTAGTTTTGTAATAGCGCCTATAGGGCATTAGAGAAGATAGCAACCGAAGAAAAAGGCTCCGCATTTTTGTGGAGTCTTTTTGGTATCCATACCAAAACCTTTTAGAAAGTTTTCAATTTACAGAATGGATATTAACGCTTTCCCCGCTTGGGTACAAAATGGGTACGAACATATCAAAAAAGTACCGCTAAGTTCAGGTAAGCCGCCGCATATTTTCGCCCTGTTTTTACAAAGAAAAAAGCCTCAAACCAGCGTTACCGCGTAGCTTGCGACTTTAGTGCGCCGCCAGGGGTTCGAACCCTGGACACCCTGATTAAGAGTCAGGTGCTCTACCAACTGAG
>JAMPDT010000061.1 GCA_023665525.1 Butyrivibrio sp.
CCGTTTTCGTCTTTCTAAGGCTTAGACTTTTTCTGTAAAGATTGGTATGTAACGGGTTGATAACAAAGGTGGTCAGACCTTTATCAAGAAGGAATCCCAGAAGATTGTAATTGTAGTGTCCGGTGGCTTCAAGCCCTACTTTTACTTTGGTTAAATCTTCGGATACGGATTCAATTTTTTGATAAAGTTCATTAAATCCTTCTCTGTTGTTGGATATGGCAAAGGACTTAAACAGTACTTCACCATCCGAGTTAGTAATAAAGCAATCATGCTTATCCTTGGCAACATCAATTCCTACGTAAATCATAAAAAATCTCCTTTGTGAAAGTATTTGATACTGTTTTAGAACCACAGGTACTCTTTGCGATTGTAACCTCGTTCTAAATAAACCGTCATGCGGTATCTAACTGATTAACAAATGAACAAAGAGACTGTGGTTGGAGCCTCCATTGAACCATCTGTGTGGTATGATTGAGAAACCAATCCACAGTATCTTATTAAGCATAGCCTAACCTATAGAAAAGGTAAAGAGTGGCTATGACTATATAATACGAGGAGAAAAAACTATGGCAGAATCAATGAAGGGGCTTAAAAGGACGTGCAGGTGTGCCGAGCTTTCGGAGGCGAATATCGGGCAGACCGTCACGGTTATGGGCTGGGTCCAGAAGAACAGGAACAAGGGCGGCATATGCTTTGTGGATTTGAGGGACCGCTCGGGCATTTTACAGATAATTTTCGAGGAGGACAAAATCGGCGCGGAGGGCTTCGCAAGGTCGGGGGCTTTAAGGAGCGAGTTCGTGATCGCCGTTGTCGGGACCGTATGCAAAAGGTCGGGAGCGGTAAACGATAGCCTTGCGACGGGGACCATAGAGGTTGCCGCCTCGGAGCTTCGCGTGCTTTCCGAGGCACAGACGCCGCCCTTCCCGATTGAGGAGGACTCCAAGACCAAGGAGGAGATACGGCTTAAGTACCGCTTCCTTGATTTGAGAAGACCCGATTTGCAGAGGATTCTTATGATGAGAAGCGACATCGCGACGCTCACGAGGCAGTTTCTCTCGGAGGAGGGCTTTATAGAAATCGAAACCCCGATTTTGCAGAAAAGCACCCCCGAGGGCGCTAGGGATTATCTTGTTCCCAGTCGTATCCATAACGGGGCGTTTTACGCGCTGCCCCAGTCGCCTCAGCTTTTTAAGCAGCTTTTGATGTGCTCGGGCTACGACAGGTATTTTCAGATCGCGAAATGCTTCCGCGACGAGGATCTGCGCGCGGACAGACAGCCCGAGTTTACGCAGATAGATATGGAGCTTTCCTTTGTCGATATCGACGATGTGATAGACGTGAATGAGAGGCTTCTTTATAAGCTTTTCAAGGAGATACTCGGAACGGAAATCGAGCTGCCGATTCAAAGAATGACGTGGCGGGAGGCTATGGACCGCTTCGGCTCCGACAAGCCCGATATTCGCTTCGGAATGGAGCTTAAGGATATATCGGATATTGTGAAAAACTGCGGCTTCGGCGTATTTACGGGCGCGCTTGAAAACGGGGGAACCGTAAGAGGAATAAACGCCGCGGGACAGGGAGCCATGCCCCGCAAAAAAATAGACGCGCTGGTGGATTTTGCCAAGGGCTACGGCGCAAAGGGGCTTGCGTGGCTCGCGGTCAACGAGGACGGAAGCTTTAAATCCTCCTTCTCCAAATTTATGACGGAGGATGAGCTTAACGCGATAGTCGAAAGGCTTGAGGGAAAGCCCGGCGATCTGCTTCTTTTTGCCGCCGACAGGACAAAAATCGTGTGGAGCGTGTTGGGCGCGCTCAGGCTCTTGATAGCCGACGAGCTTGGAATGCGCAGGGCGGACGAGTACAAATTCCTTTGGATCACCGAATTTCCGCTTTTTGAGTGGTCCGACGAGCAGAACAGGCTGCTTGCCATGCATCACCCGTTTACGATGATGATGGAGGAGGATATAGAGCTTCTTGAAGCCGAGCCGGAAAGGGTGCGCGCCAAGGCGTACGACATTACCCTTAACGGCGTTGAAATCGGCGGCGGGAGCGTCAGGATACATCAGGACGACATTCAGAAGAAAATGTTCAATATTCTCGGCTTTACGGACGAAAAGGCGGAGGAGCAGTTCGGCTTCCTTATCAACGCCTTCAGATACGGAGTGCCGCCCCACGCGGGGCTTGCATACGGGCTTGACCGTCTTGTGATGCTTATGGCAAAGACGGACAATATCCGCGACGTGATCGCGTTCCCCAAGATTAAGGACGCGTCATGTCTTTTGACGGGAGCGCCCGATATTGTTGAGGATATTCAGCTTGAGGAGCTTGGGATCGCTTTGAGAGCGGAAACGGAAAAATAATACGGGGAGGCTTTATTTGGATAAGCGTAAAAAAATACTTATAATCGCGGGAGGCTGCGCGGCTGTGCTGCTTTTGTGCGTCGGTTCGTTTTTTCTCGGAAAATATGCGGGCGGCAAAAGCAAAAGCCATAAGGAGGCGTCGGCGCTGCCGACAAAGGACGGCGCGTTTGCGCAGGAACAGGCGCAGACAAAAACAGACAGCGACAAACAAACGGCGGAAAGCGTCACGGACGCGGGGACCGAGGACAGCGCCTCCGCTGTCGGAAACGAAAGCACGGCAGACGCGGAAAACGGCGAAAAGGAAGGTCTTAACGTCAAATATTCAATCTCTAACTCATGGGAAAACGGCGGCGTGAGTATGTACGGACTGGAGCTTGGCATAGAAAACCGTTCGGGAGAGGCGATTGACGGCTGGCGGCTGGAGCTTGAAATCGAGGGGCTGTCAAGCTGCGAGGGCTGGAACGCCTCATATTCGGTTTCGGGAGATACGCTCGTCATAAGCAACGCGGAGTACAACGGCGCGATCGGCGCGGGAGGGAGCGTTGCGATAGGCTGCAACCTCGGCGTGGAGGGCAGTCTCAGCCTTAAATCCGCAAGGCTCAACGGCGCTGTCTGCTCCGTGAGCGAGGGAAGCGTAAATCAGAATAATAATCAGGGCGGCAATAACGGTCAGGAGGAGCAGGTAAACGTTGCCGAGCTTCTTGAGCGCTCCGAAAACGCGGTCCAGGGGGACGACTGGCTCTATACGGACGGGCGCAGGATCCTTGACAAGGACGGCAAGGAGGTTTGGCTCACAGGCATAAACTGGTTCGGATACAATACGGGCACAAACACCTTCGACGGATTGTGGAACAGCGAGCTGGTGTCCACGGTAAAGGCGATTGCGGATCACGGCTTCAACCTCATAAGAGTGCCGATTTCGGCGGAGCTTATAAACCAATGGGCGGCGGGAGAGTACCCGAAAGCCAATTACAACAACGCCTACAATCCTACGCTCAATTCGATGAACAGCCTTGAAATTTTCGATTATTTCCTTAAGCTCGCGGAGGAAAACGGCATGAAGGTTATGCCCGACATACACAGCGCGCAGACCGACGCCTCGGGACATGTCGTGAACCTTTGGTACACGGATAAGGTAAAGACGGAGGACTATTACTCCGCTCTCGAGTGGATGGCGGAGCGGTACAAGGACAACGATACGATTATAGCGTTCGACCTCAAAAACGAGCCGCACGGCAAGCCCAACGAGGGAAACGCCGCCGCGATATGGAACGGTTCAAAGGCGGAAAACAACTGGAAGTACACGGCGGAGCAGGCGGCGGCAAGGATTCTTGCGGTCAATCCCAACGTACTCATACTTGTCGAGGGTACGGAAATTTATCCGATGGATATAAAAGGCAACGGCGATTATTCGTCAACCGACAGCGCCGACTATTATTTTAACTGGTGGGGCGGCAATTTAAGGGGCGTCAGGGACTTTCCCGTCGATCTCGGGAAATACCAAGACAAGCTTGTTTACTCGCCGCATGATTACGGTCCGAGCGTTTACGCCCAGCCGTGGTTCGAGGGCGACTATACCTACGAAAGCCTGACAAGGGACTGCTGGTACGATAACTGGCTTTATATTTATGACGAGAACATAGCGCCGCTTCTCATAGGAGAGTGGGGCGGCTTTATGAAGGAGCCGAACCTTAAATGGATGACCTATATGCGCGAGCTTATCAAGACCTATCACCTGAATCACACCTTTTGGTGCTTCAACGCCAATTCGGGTGACACGGGCGGAATGGTGCTTGACGATTTTGTGACATGGGACGAGGAAAAATACGCCTTCGTCAAGGAGGTGCTTTGGCAGGAGAACGGCAGCTTTGTCGGTCTTGACCATGCGATCCCGCTGGGTGAAAACGGCATTACGCTTGCCGAGGCAAAGGGGCTGTGACGGCGGCAATACCGTTTTGGGCTTGCGAAAGCCGCCCGGCTGCGATATAATAGGCTTAATTATTTTTGTGGAGGAACAATATGTATTCATTTGACGAAGTTAAAAATTTTGACCCGGAGGTCGCCGACGCGATCACGCTTGAAACGGGAAGACAGAACGACCATATCGAGCTGATTGCATCGGAGAACTTTGTGAGCAGGGCGGTTATGTCGGCAATGGGCAGCACCCTTACAAACAAATACGCCGAGGGCTATCCCGCCAAAAGATATTACGGCGGCTGCCAATATGTCGATATAGTTGAGAATCTTGCGATCGAGCGCGCAAAGAAGCTTTTCGGCTGCGATTACGCAAACGTGCAGCCCCATTCGGGAGCGCAGGCGAATATGGCGGTGTTTTTTGCGATTCTTGAGCCGGGCGACACATATATGGGAATGAATCTTGCACACGGAGGACACCTTTCGCACGGCTCGCCCGTGAATATGTCGGGTAAATATTTTAACTGTGTGCCTTACGGAGTGAACGACGACGGCTTTATCGACTATGACGAGGTTCTTAAGATCGCCAAGGAATGCAGGCCCAAGATGATTCTCGCGGGCGCGAGCGCGTATGCCCGCAAAATAGATTTTAAGCGTTTCCGCGAGATCGCCGACGAGGTGGGAGCGGTGCTTATGGTGGATATGGCGCATATTGCGGGCTTGGTTGCGGGCGGACAGCATATGAGCCCCATTCCCTATGCGGACGTTGTGACCACGACGACGCACAAAACGCTCAGAGGCCCGAGAGGCGGAATGATTCTCTGCAACAGTGAGGCTGCGGACAGATTCAATTTCAACAAGGCTATTTTCCCCGGAATACAGGGAGGTCCGCTTATGCACGTGATCGCGGCTAAGGCGGTATGCTTCAAGGAGGCTCTGGAGCCTGAATTTAAAACCTATGCCAAAAATATAGTAGATAACGCGCAGGCGCTGGCTTCGGGACTTCTTTCGCGCGGCTTCGATCTTGTGTCGGGCGGAACGGACAACCACCTTATGCTTGTGGATCTGAGAAGCAAGGGCGTGACGGGAAAGGCTACGGAGAAGCTTCTCGATACGGTAAATATAACCTGCAACAAGAATGCGATTCCCAACGACCCCGAAAAGCCCTTTACGACAAGCGGAATAAGGCTCGGCTCGGCGGCTGTCACCACAAGGGGCTTTGGTACGGACGATATGGAAAAGGTGGCGGAGGCTATTTCGTTGGCTGTTACGGACGAGGACGCGTCCAAGGCAAGGGCAATGGAAATCGTCAGGGCGCTTACGGACGCGCATCCGCTTTATTAGTCAAGGAAAGACGCAGGATCCGCGCACTGCGGGGATTTTGCCGGAATAAATTATTACGCGGGAGCTCTTACGGGTTCCCGCGTTTGCGAATGTTCGGGCAGAGCATTTTTTCGTAGATAAGCCCTACGGCGAACCATAAAGGCAGATAGTCAAGCCTCACGACGCCCTTTATATTCAGTTTTGCCTTGGAATAATCCCACGGACAGCAGTTGTTTTTTTTAAGTATCGAGCCGCTTAAAAATTCGGTCGCGAAAATCATCAACGAATAGATTAAGCCGCGGCACAGGGTGTTTTGCCTGCGGCTGCACATTTTTCTGCTTATCGGTTCAATGATTACCGCTGTCGCGTAAATGGGGAACATCCAAATGGAGGTATTGCTGGTAAGCTTCTTGTCTTTTCTTATGGCGGAACCCATCCCGGTCCAAAACACCTCCATACACCAACCGGTGAGGCCGCACAGTAAATATTTTTTAATCATAATGATATAGTTTCTCAGGTTGAACAAAAATTATGCGAAAGGATTTGCGATGGCAAAAGTTTGGATAAAAAAAGGAGAGGGCCGTTCGCTTAAGGCGGGAGGGCTTTGGATATACGACAATGAGATAGACAGGATAGAGGGCGCGTTCGAGGAGGGCGGCGTCGTGGAGGTGGTGGATTTTGACGGGTATTTTCTCGGAAAGGGCTTTATCAACACCAAATCCAAAATAACGGTCAGGATTATGACAAGAAGGCGCGGTACCGAGATAAACAGGGCGTTTATCGACGGGCTTGTAAGGGCGGCGGTGCAGTACCGCGCCGATACGGTCGATACCTCCTCGTGCAGGCTTATTTTCGGAGAGGCGGACGGCTTCCCGGGGCTTGTCGTTGATAAATTTTCGGACGTGTTGGTGGTGGAATCGCTCGCTCTCGGAATCGAGCGTATGAAGGGGGATATTATCGAGAGCCTTAAGGCGGAGCTTAGCGGGCGCGGAATGCCCGTAAGGGGAGTGTATGAGAGAAGCGACGCGAAGGTGCGCCTGAACGAGGGAATGGAGCGCGTTAAGGGCTTTATCGGAGCGCCGTTTGACACAAAGGTTGAGATTTGCGAAAATGGCGTAAAATATATGGTAAACGTTGCCGACGGGCAGAAAACGGGATTTTTTCTCGATCAAAAATACAACAGGGCGGCGGTCGGCAGGCTGTGCGGGGGCGCTCGGGTTTTGGACTGCTTTACGCATACGGGCTCCTTTGCGCTTAACGCCGCGATTTGCGGCGCAAAAAGCGTGCTGGGAGCCGACGCCTCGGAGCTTGGAATAGAGCAGGCGCGCGAAAACGCGAGGCTCAACGGCGTTGAGGACAGAGTAAGCTTTGTGTGCCGCGACGTATTCGAGCTTCTGCCCGAGCTTGTGGAGAGGGGAGAGCTTTACGACGTTGTGATTCTCGACCCGCCCGCGTTTACAAAATCGAGAAGCTCGGTCAAAAACGCCGTGAAGGGCTACCGTGAAATCAATATAAAGGGAATGAGGCTCGTGCGGGACGGAGGTTATCTCGCGACCTGCTCGTGCTCGCACTTTATGGAGCAGGAGCTTTTCGCCAAAACGATCGCGGAGGCGGCGAGGGGAGCGCATAAGAGGCTCAGACAGGTTGAATTCAGGACGCAGTCGCCCGACCACCCGATACTTTGGGCGGCGGACGAGTCGTATTATCTGAAATTTTATATTTTTCAGGTGATAAACGAGAGATAGGACCGACTACTCCTGCGGCTGAATATACAGGGTCTGCACCGTAGGCTCGCCGAAGGTGGGAACGCGGTAGAGAGTGGTCGAATCGTGCATCTGAAAGAAGGTAAATTTCGAGGTGCAGCTTATGGTTGCAATATCTCCAGAAATGATCTCGGTACGGTCGGAGCCGTCCGCCTTTATGCGGTAAAGGGCGTGATTGCCGCTGTTTTCCGCTTGATAGTAAATGATACCGTTGTAAACGTTATAAAGCACGCAGCGGTCGTTTGAGATTACGGTCCGAATATTGGTTGACAGGTCAACCTTGGTCAGCGCATAATTGTTATCAAGGTCGATATAGTAGAGGTTATTGTCAACATAGTTTGCCATATATGTGTTGCCTGTCATATAAAGAGAGGAAAGACCGTCGGAAATATCCATATTGTAAATGGAGTGCGAGCTTGCCCCGTCCGAATAAAACAGGCTCCCGTTGAATACGCTGGCGTGCGAAATATTGTATTCGTTGATGACGCTGCTTTCGCCGCCCCGAATATCTACGGTGCAGGTTACGGTCTTGGAATTGCGGTTGGTTTTGTAGACGAGGGTATCGCCCGAAACAGCCAGATCCGTGCAGTAGCCCGATACGAGCGTATGGAGCGACGAGCCGTCCAGCTTGCAGCGCGCAAGCCCGTACATATCGCCCTTGAAAATGGCTGAGTCGTCGGCGAAGGAGCCGTTGTCCCTTATGTAATATATATATTTGCCCGCGGCGTTTATGTAGGACACGCTGTCCTCGGAAATGCAGCGTATATCGGCGCAGTCGGGCGTCATGGAGTAAAGCCTGTTGCTGTCGTAGGGATTGGCAAAAAACACCGTACCGCCCGTCTCGCAGAACAGACCGCCGCTGTTTAGGTTGCCGGCGGTATTACCGATAAGGTCGGAGGGGTTTGAGGGTATTCTGTTGGATATGCTTTTATAAACCGCAATTCCCGCGAGCAGACCCGCAAGCAGTCCGGCTATTATAAAAATCAGACCTTTTTTCATATTCAGCGCCACCTAGTATCCGTATAGTAGTATTATCCGATATTTTTGCATATTTTTCAAGCAAAATATACCGAAATATGCTATTATTTATATGGGGCGGAGCTCGCCCGAATTTCATAACGAGAAAATTTACCCGGAGGGAAAAATGTTTGTGGATTTACAGGAATCGAGAAGACGGATTGACGAAATTGACGGACAGATTGTAGAATTGTTTGAAAAAAGAATGCTGGCGGCGTCGGACGTCGCGGATTATAAAATGGCTACGGGAAAGCCCGTTTTCGACAGGGACAGGGAAAACCAAAAAATCGAAAAGCTTGTGGAGATGACGGACGGGGACTTCAACCGAAAGTGCGTCGCGGAGCTTTTTACGCAGATTATGGCGATGAGCCGCAAGCTCCAGTACCAAAAGCTTGAGGGCGCCGCAGGCGGCTCGCTGCTGGAGCCTTACGAGATTTTGGAGGAGGTCCCGAGGACGGGCGTAAGGGTTGTGTACCAGGGCGTTCCGGGGGCGTACAGCCACGAGGCGATGACGGAATTTTTCGGCAGGAATGTGGACTGCGTGAATGTCGGAAGCTTCAGGGAGGCTATGCAGAGGGTCGCGTCGAAGGAGGCGGATTACGGCGTGATCCCGATAGATAACTCGTCTGCGGGAATGGTCAGCGATACCTACGATTTGCTCCAGGAGTACAGTAATTATATAGTGGCGGAAACCTTTCTCAAAATCGAGCACTGTCTGCTTGTGAAGCCCGGAACGGACACGGAGGGCATAAGGCGCGTATATTCGCACCCGCAGGCGCTTATGCAGTGCGCGAAATATCTTGACGCGCACGGGGGCTGGCGGCGCGAAAGCTATCCCAATACCGCCATGAGCGCGAAAAAGATAGCCGACGAGGACGATTACACGCAGGCGGCAATCGGCTCGCCCAACTGCGCGAGCGAGTACGGGCTGGAAATCGCGGCGCGGGGGATAAATTCCGCGAGCGCGAATACGACGAGGTTTGTGATTGTAAGCTCCAAAAGGGCGTTTGTGAAAAACGCGTCCAAGGTGAGCATATGCTTTGAGGTGGACCACCGCGCGGGAAGCCTTTACAACGCGCTTTCCCATATAATGTTCAACGGGCTTAATATGACCAAGATAGAGTCGCGCCCGATACCCGAGCATAACTGGGAATTCAGGTTTTTTATCGACTTTGAGGGGAACCTTGCGGACGCGGGGGTGAGGAACGCGCTGAGGGGAATCGCGGAGGAGTCGAACGCGCTTAAGCTTTTGGGGAATTATTGATAAGGAGAACGGCTATGGACAGATACGATTTGATTTTGTACGGAAAAGAATGGGACGGCGGCGTTATCGACGCGATGTTCGGAGTGGCGGAGGGACGCTTCACTTCGGAGAGGGATATGCAGGCGGCGGTTAATTCCTGCATAGGGCATATACTTGAAGTCTCCGAAAAAATGGGCTTTAGGGGCAACCTTTGGCAGGCATACCTTGCATATCTGATTGCGTTTGACGAGAACGCGTTCAGCATTTCCTGCGAGAGGCGCGGCTATGTGCCGGGCGGGATAAACAGGGCCGCCATGCTTGATTTTGAGGTGCTGCGCGGGCTTTTTTGCGTGAATTTACGCGAGTTTGACAGCAATAACGGCACCTGTCTGTCAATTTTGCTTGATTTTGAGAATAATAACGAAACGGAGAAGTATTTTAATAAGAGGATACGCGACAGAATAACCGCGCTTTCGTCCGCGCTCGCCGCTTCGGACAGCACGGAGAGCTTTTTTGACAAGGTATGCGTTTTTTATAAGGAAATCGGCGTGGGGAGCTTCGGAATGTTCAAGGCGTTCAGACTAGGGCAGGATCGGGCGGGTCTTACCCCCGTAATAAGCACCGAGCATATAAGGCTTTCGCACCTTATCGGCTATGAGCTTCAGAAAAAGAAACTGACGGACAATACCGAGGCGTTCCTTGCGGGGAAAAGCGCCAACAACGTGCTGCTTTTCGGCGACAGCGGCACGGGCAAATCCTCAAGCGTAAAGGCTCTTTTGAACGAGTATTACGACAGGGGGCTGAGAATGATCGAGCTGTACAAGCACCAGTTTAAGCAGCTTTCCCTTATAATCAACCAAATCAAGGACAGGAATTACAAATTCATAATTTTCATGGACGATTTGTCCTTTGAGGAATTTGAAACGGAATACAAATATCTCAAGGCGGTTATCGAGGGCGGGCTTGAGAAAAAGCCCGACAATGTGCTGATTTACGCGACCTCCAACAGACGGCACCTTGTGCGCGAAAGATTTTCGGACAGGGAGGAGGCGGACGACGATAAGCATTCAAACGATACGGTGCAGGAAAAGCTTTCGCTTGCCGCGCGCTTCGGAGTGTCGATTTATTACGGCTCTCCCGACAAAAAGCAGTTCAATGAGATAGTAAGGAAAATAGCGCAAAGGAACGAGATGGATATTGACGAGGAAACGCTTCTTTCGGAGGCGAATAAGTGGGAGCTTTCCCACGGCGGTCTGTCGGGAAGAACGGCGCAGCAGTTTATCAATTATCTCGGAAGCAATTACGAAGTATAGATTAGAGGTGTGACATATGGCGGTTACGACATTTGCGGCGATAGATATAGGCTCCTACGAGGTGGAGATGATAATCTATGAGATTGGCACGAAGGGAATAAATCAGCTTGACCATGTGCGGCATATTATCGCGCTCGGGAGCGATACCTACAAGAACAAGTCGGTAAGCTACAAGCTGGTTGACGAGCTTTGCGACGTGCTGTACGATTTCGTCAAAATAATGGAGACGTACAGGGTCAGAGATTACAGGGTTTTCGCGACAAGCGCGATAAGAGAGGCGGGCAATTCGGTAAATATTATCGACAGGATCAAGGTCCGCACGGGACTTAAGGTCGAGATACTCAGCAATTCGGAACAGCGTCTTATAATGTACGAGGCGGTGGCGTCGCGAAAGGACGGCTTTAACTCTCTGATTGAAAAGGGCGTTGCTATGGCGGACGTCGGCTCGGGCAGTTCGCAGGTATCGCTTTTTGACAACGGCTCTCTTGTCACGACGCAGAATGTGCGGCTCGGCGCTATGCGCGTAAACGAGAAGCTTGAGGATATTCTTCAAAATTCCGCGAGCGATCTGTCGATTATGGAGGAGTATATCGACACGGATATAGAGGTGCTTAAGCATCTTTTCATAAAGGAGAGGAAGATAGAATGCCTTGTGGCGGTGGGCGACGGAATCAACTGGTTTATGAGCCGCATTGACGGGGGCAGGAATAAGGAGTATTACACAAGGGACGAGTTCATAGAGCTGTATCATCGTTTTTATCTTATGGGCAATTCGGCGGAAAGGCTCGGAATATCCAAGGAGCTTGCCGAGGTTATTCTGCCGAGCATAATGATATACAAAAAGATACTTGACGCGACCGACGCGCAGACGCTTTGGCTTCCCGGCGTGAGGCTCTGCGACGGGGTGGCTGCCGAATACGCGGTCAGGGTAAAAAAGACCGAGGTTTTCGACCACGATTTTACCGCCGATATTCTTGCGGCGGCGCGCAATATTTCCAAAAGATATTCGTGGAACAAGGAGCATGTGAAATTCGTCGAGAAGCATTCGCTCGCGGTTTTCGACGCCGCAAAAAAAATCCACGGACTCGGCAAAAGGGAGAGACTGCTTTTGCAGATTGCCTGCATACTCCACGATTGCGGGCAGTATATCAGTATGCTTTATCCCGCGGAATGCTCGTACAATATCGTTATGTCAACCGAGATAATCGGGCTGTCGCATCTCGAACGCGAAATCGTAGCCAATATAGTAAAATATACCACGATAGATTTCGACGTTAATCACGAGCTGGCGGCGGTCATGGACAGCGAGGCGTACCTTACGGTATCCAAGCTGACCGCGATAATAAAGCTCTGCAACACGCTTGACCGCGGACACAGGCAGAAATTCAAGAATACGGCGTATGAGGTTAAGGGCAGGGAGCTGCATATTACGGCGCGCACCTTTGAGGACATTACGATTGAAAAGGGGCTGCTTTGCGGCGGCATAACCCTGTTTGAGCAGGTGTACGGACTTAAGCCGGTTATCGTGCAGAAAAGGAGATAGGAGGAAGGACAATGGCAGAGAATCAGAAGGATTACGGCGCGGAATATTTTTTTAACAGGGAATTGTCATGGATAGAATTTAACGCGAGGGTTCTGGCGGAGGCAAGGGATAAGTCGAACCCGCTTTTTGAACGTCTGAAATTCTTAAGCATTACCGCCTCCAATTTTGACGAGTTTTTTATGATAAGGGTGGCGTCGCTCAAGGATATGGTGAACGCGGGCTACGACAAAAAGGACATATCGGGAATGAAGCCGCAGAAGCAGCTCGACGCGATTCTTTCGAGGGTGCATGATTTTGTGAACAGGCAGTATTCGACCTATAACCGTTCCCTGCTGCCGCAGCTTAAGAGCAGCGGGCTGACGGTGCTCGGTAGCTTTGAAGATATGACAGAGGAGCAGAAAATATTCTGCGACAGGTATTTTACCGAGGAGGTTTATCCCGTTCTCACGCCTATGGCGGTGGACTCCTCGAGGCCCTTTCCGCTGATACGCAACAAGTCCCTCAATATCGCCGCGCTTCTTAAGAAAAAGAAGGGCGACGAGGAGCTTGAGTTTGCCACGGTTCAGGTGCCGCAGGGACTTCCGCGCTTCGTCGAGCTTCCCGAAAGCGACGGAATGCGCTGTGTTATTTTGCTTGAAAGCATAATAGAAAAATATATGGATAAGCTTTTCCTCAATTATGACATTATTACCTATTCGCCTTACAGGATAATGCGCAACGCCGATTTGGACATTGAGGAGGACGAGGCGGCGGACCTTTTAAAGGAAATTGAACGGCAGATAAAGAAGCGTCAGTGGGGCGAGGCGATCAGGCTTGAAATCCGGGATAAGATGGATAAAAGGCTTCTTAAGATACTCAAGAAGGAGCTTAAGATTGAGGACACCGCGATTTACGAGATAAACGGACCGCTGGATTTGACCTTTCTTATGAAGCTTTACGGTCTTGAGGGCTTCGATTCCCTTAAGGAAAAGGCGCATAAGCCGCAGCCCGTGCCCGAAATCGGTTCGGGCGAAAGCATTTTCGACGCGATAAGGCGGGGCGACATTCTTATGCACCACCCTTATCAGAGCTTTGAGCCTGTTGTGGATTTCGTGCGGCAGGCGGCGAACGATCCGAAGGTGCTCGCAATCAAGCAGACGCTTTACCGCGTCAGCGGAAACTCCCCGATCATCGCCTCGCTCGCGAGGGCGGCGGAGAACGGCAAGCAGGTGTCGGTGCTTGTGGAGCTTAAGGCGCGATTCGACGAGGAAAACAATATAATTTGGGCGCGCAAGCTCGAGCAGGCGGGCTGTCACGTAATATACGGTCTTGTCGGGCTTAAGACGCACTGCAAGATAACCTTGGTGGTGCGGCGCGAGGAGGACGGAATCAGGCGCTATGTGCATCTCGGAACGGGCAATTACAACGATTCCACGGCAAAGCTCTATACCGACCTCGGAATGTTTACTTGCAGTCAGCCCATAGGAGAGGACGCGACCGCCGTTTTCAATATGCTTTCGGGCTATTCCGAGCCGCTCGGCTGGAACAGGCTTTCGCTTGCGCCGCTTTGGCTGCGCGACAGGTTCCTTTATCTGATCAACCGCGAAAGGGAGTACGCCCTTGAGGGAAGGGACGCATATATAACTGCCAAGATGAACTCCCTCTGCGACAAAAAAATAATTTCCGCCCTTTACGACGCTTCCGCGGCGGGCGTGAAAATACGCCTTATCGTCAGGGGAATATGCTGTCTTGTCCCCGAAATAGAGGGCGTGAGCGACAATATCGAGGTGCGCTCG
>JAMPDT010000062.1 GCA_023665525.1 Butyrivibrio sp.
TGTTGTGGCACTGAGGGCATTCCCATTCGAGCTTGTCGTTTATGATGATTTCGCCGTCGTAGCCGCATACCTGACAGTAGTCGGATTTGGTGTTGAACTCCGCGTACTGGATATTGTCGTAAATAAATTTCACAAGCTCCTCCAAGGCGGGGAGATTGTGGCGCAGGTTCGGAATCTCGACATAGGAGATTGCGCCGCCCGAGGAAATATTTTGGAACTGGCTTTCAAACTTAAATTTGCTGAAAGCGTCTATTTTCTCGCGCACGTCCACATGGTAGGAATTGGTGTAGTAGCCCTTGTCCGTCACGTCGGGGATTTCGCCGTATTTTTTGCGGTCAATCTCCGCGAAGCGGTAGCAGAGCGACTCTGCGGGCGTTCCGTAAAGCGCGAAGCCTATTCCCGTATTGCGCTTCCAAGTGTCGGTCGCCTCGCGAAGCCTGTTCATAATCTTGAGTGCAAATTCGGTTCCCTTGGGGTCGGTGTGGCTTACTCCCGTCATAAGCTTTGTGACCTCGTAAAGTCCTATATATCCGAGGGAAATTGAGGAATAGCCCCCGTGGAGCAGTGAGTCGATGGTTTCTCCCGGCTCAAGCCTTGCAATCGCGCCGTACTGCCAGTGGATCGGGCTGACGTCCGAAAGCGTTCCCTCAAGCGATTTGTGCCTGCACATAAGAGCCTCGAAGCATATGGAAAGCCTTTCCTCCATAAGTTCCCAAAAAAGCTCCTCGTTGCCCTGAGCGATAATGCCCATTTGGGGGAGGTTCAGGCTGACGACGCCCTGATTGAAGCGCCCCTCCCATTTGTACTCGCCGTTTTCGTCCTTCCACGGGCTTAGGAAGGAGCGGCAGCCCATGCAGCTGAATACCTCGCCCGCATAGTTCTCGCGCATTTTTTTGGCGGAAATATAGTCGGGGTACATTCTCTTGGAGGAGCATTCCACCGCGAGCTTTGTGAGATAATCGTACTTGCCGCCCTTTAGGCAGTTATGCTCGTCCAGCACGTATATAAGCTTGGGAAACGCGGGAGTTACGTAAACGCCCGATTTGTTTTTGATTCCCTGGAGCCTCTGCTTGAGGATCTCCTCGATAATGAGCGCGTTCTCCTCGATGTAAGGGTCGTCCGCCTTAAGGTAGAGGAAGAGCGTTACAAAGGGGGACTGACCGTTCGTGGTCATAAGCGTGTTGATCTGATACTGTATCGTCTGCACACCCGCTTTAAGCTCGTCCAGCATACGTCCGTGAGCAAGCTTTTCAATCTGCTCCGAGGACAGCGCGTCCCCAAACTCGGCTGTGTAGGAGGAAAGATATTTTTCCTTTGTTATGCGCAGGTATTTGCCCAAATGGCGAATATCGACGGACTGTCCGCCGTACTGGCTGCTTGCGACCGCGGCGATAATCTGCGTCACGACGGTGCAGGCGACCTGAAAGCTCTTGGGGCTTTCGATCATCTTGCCGTTCATAACGGTGCCGTTGTCGAGCATATCGCTTATGTTTATGAGGCAGCAGTTAAAAATAGACTGAACATAGTAGTCCGCGTCGTGAAAATGGATAACGCCCTCCTCATGAGCCTTTGAGATTTTTTCGGGGAGCAGAAGACGCTTTGTTAAATCCCTCGAAACCTCGCCCGCGATCAAATCGCGCTGGGTGGAGGCAACGGCGGCGTTTTTGTTGGAGTTTTCCTCCATTGCGTATTTATTGGTCTGCCTTATAAGACCGAGAATGGATTCGTCGGTCGTGTTGGATTTACGTACCATTTCGCGCTGATAGCGGTATATGATATAAGTTTTGGCAAGCACGAATTTTCTTTCCGCCATAAGCTTCTGCTCGATTATGTCCTGAATCTCCTCTACCTGAAGCGTGCTTGCGCCTGTTTTCTCGATAGAAGCGACTATTCCCTGGATTTTCTCGTCGGAAATCTTTTCGTTGTAGGGAACCTCGTCGTTCGCCTTCTGAATGGCGATAATAATTTTGTTGCGGTCGTAGCCGACCTCTCTGCCGTCGCGTTTAATAACCTTCATAGAATCCTCCAAAAAAATGTATAAGACAGGCGACCTGTGCGCCACCTTTGCTATTATAGCATTATAGCCCGCGCTTGTCTACTAGATATTGTAAAAAAAACAAAAAAAACACAATATATTGTGTGCAAGCCCTGCGCGGGAGCTTTTTCGTGCGGAGGGAGCCTGCTATAAATTAAGGTAAGGCGTCACTAAAAAATGCGGTATACCGCCTGTTTCGGGCATGGTATTATGGCATAAAGCCGCAACGCAATATTCAGCGAAATTACAAATTTTATTCATAAAACAGTCACATAGAGCCTTTAGACTGAAAACAAGCCGTGAAGCAAAGCGGACTGCGGATAAGGAGAAGCAAAGATGACGATAGAAATTTTTAACCGTCGTGAAAAAAAATATATGCTTGACGGAGAAACCTACCGCGGGCTTGTCAGCCGCATAGAGGAGCGCATGGATTCGGACGAGCACAGCAGGGCGGGGGGCTTTTACGGCATACGCAACATATATTACGATACGGCGGACGACAGGCTTATCAGAAAATCAATAGATAAGCCCGCATATAAGGAGAAATTAAGGCTGAGAGCCTACGGGACACCGAACGGCAAAAGCGAGGCGTTCATTGAAATCAAAAAGAAATACGAGGATATTGTGAACAAAAGAAGAATAGTCCTGCCGCTTGAACAGGCAAGGGCGTACCTTGACGAGGGCAAAGAGCCCGAGCGCGGGAGCGTAAACGCCCAAATCCTCAGAGAGCTGGATTATTTCACGCAGTTTTACAGGCTTGTGCCGAAGGTGTATATAGCGTATGACAGAAGGGCGTATTTTGACAGGGAGGACGAGGGCTTCAGAGTTACCTTTGACACGAATATCCGCTCGAGGCGCCGTGATTTGAGGCTTGAGGCGGAGGCTTACGGAGAGCCGCTGCTCGCTTCCGGCAAGTGGCTTATGGAGGTCAAAATTTCGGACGCCATGCCTCGGTGGTTCGGCAGCATACTGTCGGAGTATAAGCTTTATCCCGTGTCGTTTTCCAAATACGGGACGGAATACTGCAAATATATAACAGAAAATATAAAAAAGGGAGAAAAAACCGAATGTTTGAATCAATCATCTACACAACGGACACGGCTGTATCTGCCGGCACATCAATGCTGATTATCCTGTCCGCGCTCGTTTTGGGGCTTGCCATTGCGTTCTGCTACATTTTCACGCAGGAGAAGGGAAGCTTCACGAAGGATTTTGTCATAGCGATAGCGCTGATTCCCATTGTTGTGGCAGTAATAATAATGTTGGTCGGGAACAGCGTCGCGAGAGCCTTTTCGCTTGCGGGGGCGTTTGCGCTCGTGCGCTTCAGGAGCGCGCCGGGGAGCGCGAAGGATATTGCGGTGGTTTTTCTGACCGTGGCAATGGGACTTGCCTGCGGTCTGGGCTATATATTTTTCGGCGCGGCTGCGACGGTTATCGTATGCGCGGTTCTGGTGGTTCTGAGCAAAACCCGCTTCGGTGAGGCGAGGGAGGCGCAGAAGCAGCTTAAGATTACGATACCCGAGGATTTGAATTATACGGGGGTGTTCGACGATATTTTTAAGGAATATTCAAACGGCTGCGAGCTTGTGAGCGTGAGGACCACCAATATGGGAACGATGTACGAGCTTACCTATCATATAAGCCTCAAGGCGGGAGCGGACGAAAAGGGTCTTATCGACTCCGTAAGGTGCCGCAACGGCAATCTCAACATTACCTTGGGAATCCTGCCGAACAGAAGCTCCTTCATAATGTAATATAAATTCTTGCAAAAAACACCGCAGAGTTATATAATAGATTTTGTGGTGTTTTTTTGCGCGCCGGCATACGGAGGGCATTTGTCTGTGCGGGCGCGTCGGGTAAGAGGAAATTCCCTTATTTGTTTACACGCAAAAATAATCGGGAAAGGAGGAGAAAGGTGGGCAGATTTAAAAAGAATACCGCCGTGGCTTTTGTGGATTATGAGCATTGGTTTTACTCATATGCGAATAAATTCAACATGACGCCCAATATTGAAGAGTGGTACGATGAAATCGGCAGCGAATATAAGATTAAGGATGTTTTTTTCTACGGTGATTTCAATAATCATGCGATAGGGGACGAGCTTAAGCGTCTTCAGAAATTTACCAAAAATGTGGTTCATACAGCCAGTATGAAGGACGGAGTAGATAAGGATTTTACGGATTTTATTATTTTGGACGCCATATACAGGGCGGCTGCCAAAAAGCATTCACCTGATGTTTTTATTATTTTTACGGGCGACGGACATTTCGATCTGGCGGTAAAATATCTTCGCGAGCTTGGCAAGAAGGTCATAATATATGCCGTCAAGCATGCGTTAAGCAACAAGCTCAAATCCTCTGCCAATTCGTATGTGGAAATGCCGAGGCAGTCGCAGGAGCAGATGTACTACATTGATATGATTTTGAGCGCGCTGCGCCATCTCAAGTCCAAGGGCAAGGTTGCCACCTACCGCAGGACGATTGAGAATGTTGCTGAGTACAACAAGGTGTCGAGGGAGCGTGTCAAAACCACGCTTGACGGTATGATAAGCCAAAAATATCTGTATGAGGAGGATTCCGAATTCAGAGGACGCGTTCAGAAGATCCTTAAGGCGGACTGGAAGCGTATCGACGATAATTTTGAAAGGAACCAATGACGGCGGCAGAAGAGGGCGGATTTTATGTTGGAAATCAAAGAAAATGTGCTTGATGCGGATACATATCTGAGGCTCCGCGCGCAGGTGGGCTGGATAAGGCTTTCCGACGCGCAGGCGCGCGCCGCCCTCCGAAACGCCCTTTACACGCTGTGCGCCTATCTCGACGGAGAGCCCGTGGGAATGGGCAGGATAGTCGGGGACGGCGCGGTGGTGTCCTATATTCAGGATTTGGTGGTCGTGCCGAAAGCGCAGGGCATGAACATAGGCGGGCTTATGCTTGAGAAGCTCAGAGCCTATGCCGAGTCCCTGACCGAGCCCAATACGCGTATGATGCTCTGCCTTATGTGCGCAAAGGGCAGGGAGAATTTCTACGAGAGCCACGGCTTTACCGCAAGACCGACGGACGCGCTGGGACCGGGCATGATATGCTATATTGATAAATAGGTGGAAAGGATTAAGCCGCATACGAATTTGTGTGCGGCTTTAAATGTATATTCGGACGCTTATTCCGCGTTTTCCAGCCTTTCCCAAAGCTCGTACAGCTGCTCCTGCTCGTCGGCAAGCTCCTTTCGCCTGCCGCTCAATTCGGCGAGCTTGGAGGGATTTGTGTAAACCTCCTCCAAGGCGAGGCTGCCGTCGATTTCGGCAAGCTCGTCGTCGATCTGCGCGATCCGCGCCTCCGCGCGCGCGATTTCGCCGAGCCTTTTTCGCTCCTTCGCCTGCTCCTCCTTTTGGCGCAGTCTTTCCTCCTTGGAGGAAGAAGGAGAGGGGACGTCGGCGGCTGAGGCGGCGGCGCTTCTTTTTATTCCGACGGAAAGCGGCGAGGACTTTTCGAGGTAATATTCGTAGCCGCCCGCGTAGGCGGTAAGCGTGCCGCCGCGCAAATCGAGAATCCTTGTCGCCACCGAGTTTATGAAGTACCTGTCGTGCGATACGAAAAGACAGGTGCCCGTGTAGCTGTTGAGCGCGCTTTCAAGAATCTCCTTGGAAGCCATATCAAGGTGGTTGGTCGGCTCGTCCAACAGCAGGAAGTTGGCGTTTGAGAGCATAAGCTTGGCGAGCAGCATACGTCCGCGTTCGCCTCCCGAAAGCTCTCCGATTTTTTTGAAAACATCGTCGCCCGTAAAAAGAAAGGCGGCGAGAACATTGCGTATCCTTGTGTTGGTCATGTCGGGATACGCGTCGGATATTTCGTCAAAAAGCGTTTTTTCCGTGTCGAGAGCCTGCTGCTCCTGGTCGTAATAGCCGCACTCCGTTCCCGCGCCCAAGCGCAGCTCGCCGCAGTCGGCGTCCGCAAGTCCGTTGATTATCCGAAGAATCGTGGTTTTGCCCGTGCCGTTCGCCCCCAAAAGAGCCACGCGTTCGCCGCGCTTGATTTCAAAGGCGATATTTTCAAAAAGAACGCGGCTCCCGAAGCTTTTGGAAAGTCCGCTTACCGAAAGAACGTCGTTGCCGCTGACTACTGACGGTTCGAGCTTAAAATGCATGGCGTCCGCCTCGTTTGCGGGCTTTTCGACGATCTCCATTTTGGAGAGAAGCTTTTCGCGGCTCTCCGCGCGCTTTATGGATTTTTCGCGGTTAAAGGATTTGAGCTTGTCGATAACCTCCTGCTGGCGCTTGATTTCGCGTCGGTTGTTATAGTAAGCCTTAAGCTTCGCCTCTCGTAACATCGCCTTTTTGGAGGCGTAGTCGGAATAGTTCCCTCTGAAAGCGTATGCCGAACCGTTTTCGAGCTCGATTACCTTCGTCACGATTTTGTCAAGAAAATAGCGGTCGTGCGATACAATCAAAACGCTTCCGTCATAGCCGTGCAGAAAGCTTTCAAGCCATGCTATGGAGGGAAGGTCGAGGTGGTTGGTCGGCTCGTCCAAAAGCAGGAGATCGGGGCGCGACAAAAGCAGCCTGCTTAAGGAAACGCGCGTTTTCTCGCCGCCAGAAAGCCTGCATATCGGCTTGTCAAATTCCTCCTCGGCAAAGCCGAGCCCCTTAAGCACGCCCGTCACCTCGCTGCGCACCGCGTAGCCGTTCTGACGCTCGAATTCATGGCTTTTGCCCGCGTATTCCTCAAGCAGTCCCTCAAGGGCTTCGCCCGACGCCGATTTCATCTGTTGCTCAAGACTCCGCAGCGAAAGCTCCAGTTCCATAACGTCCCGCTTTACGGTCAGGACCTCCTCATATACCGTGCGGACGGAGGAAATATCCTGATGCTGGGCAAGGTAGCCGATTGTTTTGTCGCGCGAGAGCGTGACGGCGCCCGAATCGGGAGAAAGCTCATTTATTATTATTTTGAGAAGCGTGGATTTGCCCGCGCCGTTAATTCCCACGACGGCTGCCTTTTCACCGTCCTCGATATGGAAGGACACGTCCTTGAGGACCGTGCTGCCTGCAAAGGCTTTATTGATATTGCTGCAATTAAGTATCATTTTTATTCCCAATCGTTTATTATGTCTTTAACCAAACTAACAAAATTAAGCTCGCTTCTGTGCGCCGTTTCCCCTACCTCCTCATGGGAGAGCGAGGAGCCGCCGAGCCCCGCCGCCTTGTTTGTTATAAGGGAAATTCCCAAAATGCGCATTCCGCAGTGCCTTGCGGTTATCGCCTCGGGGACGGTGGACATTCCCGCCGCGTCGGCGCCCAAAAGCCTTGCCGCGCGTATTTCCGCGGGCGTTTCATACTGGGGTCCGCGAAAATAGCAGTATACGCCCTCCTCCAAGGGTATCCCGAGCCTGTCGGCAGCCTTATGCGCCAGCGCGCGTAGGCTCGGCGTGTACACGTCGGTCATATCCTTGAAGCGGGGGCCGAATTCGTCGAGATTCGGACCCGCAAGCGGCGAGGGGCACATAAAGCTTAAATGGTCGGATATGAGCATAAGCGAGCCGGGCGGCAGCGTATCCTTTATACCGCCCGCGGCGTTGGTGACAATTAAATCCTTTATGCCGAGCTTGGCAAACACCCGTATCGGGAGCGTGACGATTTCCATGGGGTGCCCCTCGTAGAAATGAAAGCGTCCGTTCATCACAAGCACGCGCCTGCCGTTTACGGTTCCCGCAATCAGCTCTCCGGCGTGTCCCGGGACGGCGGAGGTCCTGAAATGGGGGATTTCACCGTAGGGGAGCACAAGCGGGGCTTCGATTTCTTTTGCGAGCGGCCCCAGCCCCGAGCCGAGTATGACGGCTATCTGCGGAGCGAAGGCTATGCGGCTTTTTATGAAGCGCGCGGCTTCGTCGATCATTGTCATTATATTTTTTTCGGGCATGGTAAACCTCCTGAATACTGCTTTTGCTTTAATTGTAATCAAGTATAACCGATTAGGGGCTTCTTTGCAACTTGATATGGCGAATAAAATGTGCTATACTGTCCCTAGCGCAGTTCGCGGCGCGTAAAAAGGCGGGGAGGTTTTTGACGCGCGCCGCGGAAAAGTCGGAGGACGAGAGGAGAAGAAAAATGCTGATTTGTGATGAGCTGGTCAAAAAGTACTATTCCTGCGTTGCCGTCAACAAGGTTAATATGTGTCTTGAGGACGGAAGGGTGTACGCGCTTTTGGGACCCAACGGCAGCGGCAAGACGACGCTGATGAAGATGATAATGGGGCTTATACAGCCGACCTCGGGCAGCATAAAGCTCGACGGCAGACCGCTTTCGGTGGAATGCAAGGCAAGCATTACATATATGCCGACCGAGAGCTACTTTTATTCATATATGACGATAAAGGACATCGTCGCGTTTTACAAGGATTTTTACAAGGATTTTTCGGAGCGCAGCTTTTACGATATGCTTGAGAGAATGGGGCTGCAATTCGGCGATAAGGTTAAAAATATGTCCACGGGTATGCTCGCAAAATTAAAAATCGCGGTGGCTCTTTCAAGAAATTCGAGAATAATAATGCTTGACGAGCCTCTTAACGGAATAGATATTCTTGCCAGAGAGGTCATTGTAAACGCGATACGCGCAAACGCGGGAGGCGGCAGGACGATAGTCGTGTCCAGCCACCTTGTGGACGAGCTTGAAACAATCGTAAACGGCGCGCTGTTTATGAAAAGCGGCTCGCTTGTGCTTGCGGGAGACGCCAACAAGCTCAGACAGGTCAATCAAAAATCCCTTGTCGAATTGTACAAGGAGGTTTACGGATGGGGAGGTGCGCCTTATGCTCAAGCTAATTAAATACGAATGCCGCAAAAACATTACCGTATTCATAATTATTTTCGGAGCGCTTTTCGGGCTTGAGGCATATCTGGGCGGAAGCATTCTTGCCAAGAGCACAACCAACATAGCCATCGCGTCCATACTTTATATGCTGATCGGCTGGGCGGGAATCATGGGCTTGATGGTTATCGGCGTTATCTCCTTCGCAAGGGAGCTTAACGCGAAATACAGCTTTATGATTTTTATGACGCCCAATTCCACCTACAAAATCGTGGGGGCGAAATATCTTATGCTGCTTGTGACCGCCGTCGTGGCGACGCTGCTTTACGGAGCGTTCGTATATTTTGACGTAAGGCTCGCGCTGTCGCGCTTTGAGGACACTGCGGATATGCTGGAAATGATTAACGATCTTATGAAGGTTCTTTTCGGGAAAAATATTTCCAATCTTATAATAGGCTTGGTGGGAATGGTTGCTGAAATATGGGTGAGCATACTGCTCACGGTAAGCTTTGCATATCTTGCTATCACGCTGAGCAGCACAATCCTTGCGAACAAAAAAGGCAAGGGCTGGCTGGCGGTCGGCTTCTTTGTCGCGATAAGGGTTGTTGTACAGGTTATTTCCAATTTTCTGCCCTCCTTTGATTTCGGGAACGATACGCTGCTTCAGATAATGGCGGGGCAGTGGCCCGTCTACGCCTTTGAGATTATGTTCATCATCGGGACGTACATAGGCGTTTCCGAGCTTCTCAAGCGTAAGGTAAGCCTGTAACTTTGCTTTGGACAGCCCCGTTTCGCGGCGGGGCTGATGATTGTTAAGGAGATTAAGCGGCAGATGGACGGAAACGATATTTCCCTTGCGGTCGTCAAGCGGCTCCCGCGCTATTACAGATACCTTGAGGAGCTTTTGGACAACGGAATCGAGCGCATATCGTCGGGAGATTTGAGCGTGAGAATGAGGGTAACAGCCTCTCAGATACGGCAGGATCTCAACAACTTCGGAGGCTTCGGACAGCAGGGCTACGGATACAACGTGGCGTATCTGCACGATGAGATCGCGCGTATTCTCGGAATCGACCAAACGCACGGCATAATAATCGTCGGGGCGGGAAATCTCGGCAGGGCAATCGCCAACTATGCCAATTTCGAGAAAAGAGGCTTCGTGGTGAAGGGAATGTTCGACAGCAATCCGTCCGTGGTCGGGAGCGAGTGCAGAGGCTCCAAGGTTATGCCTATGGAAATGATGAGCGGTTTCATAAGGGATAACAATATAGAGATCCTTGCGCTCACAATACCCAAGACCAGCGCCAACGAGGTCGCAAGGCTTGCGGTCGAGGCGGGCATACGCGGAATTTGGAACTTCGCCCATATGGATCTGACGGTTCCCGACAGCGTTGTCGTTGAGAACGTGCATCTTTCCGAAAGTCTTATGACGCTTTCCTACAATATTTCAAGGCAAAAATAGCGCGGCGGTTTACGGAGGTTTTGGCATGGCATTAACCATAGAAGAAGTAAAAAAGAATACGTCGTACAAGCGTCTGCCGATATTGATACTTGACGAGCGCTATCACCGTCTTTTTCCCGAGGAGGATAAGACGCCCGAGATAAAAAGGCTCGAAAAAAAGCTGTCGGAGCTGCTTAAGCGTCAGGGACAGGTGACGAACGACCTTAAGGCGGTCAGGAAAATCAAGGCGGATCTGATACAGTCCGTATTGGTGAACGTCGAGAATACCGAGATTTCCGACACAAAGCGGCAGAAGCTTATGAACGCGAACCAAAAGCTTATTTTGGAGGCAAAAGAAAAGATAGAAGCGCTCGAGCGGGAGGAAACGGATATGCCCGAAACGATAAGGACGGCGAATCTCGCCCTTGTGCTGGAATGCGTGGACGTCTGCTATAATCGGATCCATCAGAATTACGAGGATATACAGATCCTCGGCAAATGGATCAACGAGGTGCGGATAGAGCTTAAGAAGAAAATCCTTGTCAAGCAGGATAAGGAAACCAAAAACGCGGAAATATATTCCTATATGCATGATTTGCTCGGACATGAGATGATGGAGGTCTTTGACAAGGGAGCGAATACGGGCGTTAAGGACACGAAATAACCGGGCATGGACTGATGCTCGGTTTTTGACGCGTGGACAAGGGCTTGAAGGGAGGCTTTTCATGAAATACGCGCTTGACGCGGCTATGTCAAAAAATGCTGACAGCTATACGATAAACGAGATGGGAGTGCCGCCGCTTGTCCTTATGGAGCGCGCGGCGCTGGCGGTCGCCTCAAAGACTGCCGAAATTGCGGCGGGCTTTTGCAGGCAGGTAAGGATATGCGCGGTCTGCGGCTGCGGCAACAACGGCGCGGACGGAGTGGCGGCGGCGCGCATTCTTACATGGCAGGGACTGCCCGTGGATATAATAATCGCGGGGGACGAAAATAAATGCTCAAGGGAGTTCGCGGTTCAGGCGCAGATTGCGCGCAGGTCGGGAATGTCCTTTTGTAACATATCCTCGATAAAGGAATATGATATTGTGATAGACGCTGTTTTCGGTACAGGCTTGTCACGGTGCGTAGACGGCGTTTACGCCGACATAATAAACGGGATAAATTCCTGCCGCAGTGTGACCGTCAGCGTGGATATTCCGTCGGGAGTTTCGGCGGATACGGGACGCGCGCAGGGGGCGGCGGTAAGAGCGGACGCGACGGTGACCTTCGGCTGGAACAAGCAGGGGCTTTTGCTCTATCCCGGACGGGAGCTTGCGGGCGAAATTACGGTTGCCGACATAGGCTTTTGCCCGAAGGCGCTTGCAAACCTTAAGCCTGCGATGTATTTTACGCCGGAGGACATAGGGGGGATACCCGCAAGGCTTGCGTCGGCAAATAAGGGAACCTACGGCAGGACCTTGGTTATCGCAGGCAGCGAAAATATGAGCGGAGCCGCCTACCTTGCGGCTGCCGCGGCGTACAAAAGCGGAGTCGGGCTTGCCGAGGTTTTTACGCACGCCTCCAACTGCGGCGTTATAAGGACGCTGCTTCCCGAGGCGATAGTGACGGGCTATGACGCGGACAACGCGTCGGAGCTTCTTGAGCCTCTGCTGAACAAAGCCGATACCGTAATTCTGGGACCGGGACTTTCGACGGACGGCACAGCCGAGGGCATAGTCAAAAAGGTGCTGGCACAGGCGGGGCAGCCCCTTATAATCGACGCGGACGCCCTGAATATTATTTCCGCCGATACAAGCATATTGAAAAGCTGTGCCTCAACTGTTATAATTACACCGCATATAGGCGAGATGGCAAGGCTTGCGGGAAAGGACAAAAGCGAAATCCTTGCGGACACCGTGAAAGCGGCGGCGGATTTTGCGCGGGAGTACGGCGTTATATGCGTTTTGAAGAACGACGCAACCGTGGTAGCCGAGCCGAACGGCGGCAGACGCGTATACATCAATAATTCGGGCTGCGCCGCAATGGCGAAGGGCGGCTCGGGCGATGTGCTTACGGGAGTTATTGCGGGTATGCTTGCCTTGAGGATCGAGCCCTTTTCCGCGGCGGCAATGGGCGCTTATGTGCACGGGCTTGCGGGAGAAGCCGCCTCGCGGGACTGCGGCAGTCATTCGGTCGTCGCGTCGGATATACTGGAGCGGTTAGGCAGAGTAATGGAGAATAACTGATTTTTATTTTAAAGGGAATGTTATAATGGTTGAATTTACAAGAACCTACGCGGTTATACATCTTGACGCGATACGCCGAAACATCGACGGCGCCCTTAAAAGAGCGGGCGAAAACGTAAAGGTTATGGCGATAGTCAAGGCGAACGCATACGGTCACGGCGCGGTCCCGATCGCGCGCGCGATCCGCGATAAGGTTTACGGCTTTGCGGTCGCCACGGTGCGGGAGGCGCTGGAGCTTCGCAGACAGGGAATAGACAATCTCATACTGGTTCTCGGCTATGTGTGCAGGGAGGAATATGAGGTGATGATACGCAATAACGTTACCTTTGCGCTTCTTTCAACGGATATGGCGGAGGAAATTTCCAAATGCGCGCAGAGGCTGGGTATGACGGCGAGGTGCCATATAAAGGTAAATACGGGAATGAACCGCATAGGATTTCCCGTAAACGACGCGGCGATCAAGGATATAGAGCGTATACATAAGCTTTCGGGGCTTTACTGCGAGGGGATTTTTATGCATTTCGCAGCGGCGGACGAAAGCGACAAGGAGTTTTCGCGCGTTCAGTTTGAACTGTTTATGAAGGCTGTGAACGAGCTTTTACGGCGAGGAGTAAGCTTTGACATAAAGCATTGCTGCAACAGCGCGGCGATTATTGATTTGCCCGAATACGCCCTCGATATGGTGCGCGAGGGAATACTGCTTTACGGGCTGAAGCCCTCAAAGGAGGTTGACGCGTCCATGGAGTACAGCCCCGCGCTTGAGCTGAAAAGCCATGTGATTTTCGTAAAGGAGCTTCCCGCGGGCGAAAGCGTAAGCTATGGGCGCACATACATAACGAAGTCGCCCACGAGGGTTGCGACGGTTGCCATAGGCTACGCCGACGGCTATCCGCGTTCGCTTTCCTCAAAGGGGTTCGTGCTTATACGCGGAAAAAGAGCGCCGATAATCGGCAGGATATGCATGGACCAAATGATGGTTGACGTCACGGATATAGAGGGCGTTGAGGTCGAGGATATTGTAACGCTTATCGGCAGGGACGGCGGCGAATGCATATCAATCGAGGAGCTTGCCGATCTGTCGGGACGCTTTAATTATGAATTCGTATGCGATTTGTCGGAGCGCGTTGAAAGAAAATATGTAGAATAACTTTACGGAAATTGTATAAACACACACGAAAACAGAAATAATACTTGTAAAATTATTAACGGAGTGTGTTTTGTTTTGGTTATTAAAAGAGGAGATATTTTTTACGCTGATTTAAGACCCGTGGTCGGCTCCGAGCAGGGCGGGATACGTCCCGTGCTCGTGGTGCAGAACGACACGGGGAACAAGCACAGCCCCACTGTGATTATAGCCGCCATAACGAGCAAAATGAACAAGGCGAAGCTTCCGACGCATGTGGAGATTGATTCAAACAAATACGATATGATAAAGGACTCGGTAATTTTACTCGAGCAGCTTAGGACAATAGACAAAACAAGATTGAAGGATAAGGTCTGCCATCTTGACAACGAAATAATCGTCAAGGTAAACAGAGCGCTGCTTACAAGCCTCGAGATAGCCCGTACATAACCGAAAGCTGAGGGGCGGGCAAAGGCAAGGCGGACGGAAAGGAATATTTATGGACGAAGTCCGAACCTATACGGGAATTGCGCTTTTTGTGTTTTT
>JAMPDT010000063.1 GCA_023665525.1 Butyrivibrio sp.
GTGGTATCCCCCTCAAAGGGCACTTTTCCCGTAAGCATTTCAAAAAGCATAATTCCGAAGGAATATATATCGCTCTTCTCGTCGCTGTACCCGCCCCGCGCCTGCTCGGGCGAGATATAATGCACCGAACCCATCACGGACGAGTTGATCGTGTTGGAGGAGGCGGCTCTGGCTATGCCGAAATCGGTAACCTTAACCTTTCCCTCCTTGGAAATAATTATGTTCTGCGGCTTAATGTCCCTGTGTACGATATGGTGCTTATGCGCCGCCTCAATGCCCTGCGCAACCTGAATCGCTATGCTTACAGCCTCGCGCACTCCGAGATTGCCCTTCTTTTCGATGTATTTTTTGAGAGTAATTCCCTCGACGAGCTCCATAATTATATAGTATATTCCGTCCTCCTCGCCGACGTCGTATACGTTCACAATATTGGCGTGCATAAGCCCCGCCGCCGACTGCGCCTCGGCGCGGAATTTGGATACAAAATTCCTGTCCTCGACAAATTCGGGCTTGAGAACCTTTATTGCCACATATCTGTTGAGCTTGTGGCATTTTGCCTTGTATACGTCGGCCATTCCTCCGCTCCCGATTTTCTCGAGGATCTCATATCTGTCCGCCAAAAACATTCCCTCTCTTAACATAAAACCTCCTAAAATTATCTTACGATTCTATAATAATAAGTGAAATATTATCTCTTCCGCCGTGCTCGTTCGCCAAATCCACAAGCTTTCTCGCCTTGTCGCTTATCTCCCGCTTGGAGGAAAGCACTGTTGCTATCTGCCCGTCCTCCACCATATTGGAAAGCCCGTCGGAGCACATAAGGATTATTTCGCCCTTTCCCAGCTCCACCTCAAAGAAATCAGCCATAACTTCATCTGCGCCGCCGATTGCCCTTGTTATGACATTCTTGCGCTCATGGGTCCTTGCCTCCTCCCTTGCGATGGTCCCGTTGATGACCATTTCCTCGACAAGCGAATGGTCCCTCGTGACCTGGCGAAGCTCGTCGTTAAGCACGTACAGCCTGCTGTCCCCGACATTCGCAACATAAACAGACCTGTCTATTATCGTAGCCGCCACAAAGGTCGTGCCCATTCCCGTGTAATCGGGCGATGTGGCTGCCAGCTCGACAAGTCTGCCGTTGGTATATTTAATTGCGTCCGAAATCACCGTTATGGGATTGTCGCTCTTTGCCGACCTCACATGCTCGACAAAGGTCTGAACCGAAAATTTGGACGCCAAATCCCCCGCCTTGTGACCTCCCATACCGTCCGCCACAATAAACAGATTCGGCAGCTTACCCACCGGCTTGCCGGTGCAGTAAACATAGTCCTGATTAATACTCCTTGTCTTGCCCACATCCGTTAAAGCGTAAGCTTCTATCATTTCTGCTCCTTTAGATGTTCTGCGCTGCATCTCTTCCTCAGGCGCCTCTTGGCGTCGTTTGTAACTCTGCTTTACAAGCTTATTATAATACCCAAATATTTTAACACAACAAAATGTAAAGGACAAGTACAATATTTTGCGGGCAAAAAAATTATTTCACGCCGCGGTTTGCAAAGAAATGATTAAACGGATATAGCGCCGCGGTCACGTTTTTTGCGCCTCTCACTTCGACCCGTCACTTTCCGTATAACGCTTCCGAAGCTGACCACAGGCGCCGTCTATGTCCCTGCCCATTTCTCTCCTTACGGTCACGTTTATATGTCTTTTTTCCAGCGCGCTCTTGAAGCGGTTTACGGCGGCAAGCTCCGAGCGCCGAAAATTCCTTTCCTTTATGGGGTTTACGGGGATAAGGTTAATGTGACATTTCATGTCCCTGACAAGTCCTGCAAGCTCGGCGGCGCAGTCCTCGCTGTCGTTTTCGCCGTTTGCGAGGCTGTACTCGAAGGTGACGCGTCTGCCCGTTTTGCCGATATAATAGCGGCACGCCTCCATAAGCTCGGCGACGGAATATTTGTCGGCTATCGGCATAAGGCGGCGGCGTATTTCATCGTTCGGCGCGTGGAGAGATACGGCGAGCGTAATCTGAAGCTCCATATCGGCAAGCCGATATATCTGCGGCACCAGCCCGCAGGTGGAAACCGTCAGATTCCTCGCGCTTATGTTCAACCCGTTTTTGTCCGTCAGCAGGCTTTCAAATTTCAGGAGATTGTCAAAATTATCCAAGGGCTCTCCCGAGCCCATGACGACCACGTTTGACACCCTTTCGCCCGTGCTTTTCTGTATTCTGTATATCTGGTCGAGCATTTCGGACGGCTTTAAGCTCCTCGCAAGTCCGTCAAGCGTGGAGGCGCAGAAGCGGCAGCCCATACGGCAGCCTGCCTGCGAGGAAATGCACACGGAATTTCCGTGGTGATAATGCATCAGCACGCTCTCTATCAGATTGCCGTCGCCGAGAGCGAAAAGATATTTGGCGGTGCCGTCCTCCGCCGAGGTCTGCACCCTTACAGCTTCCAAAGCCGCATATTCCGTATTTTCAGCCAAAAAAGCCCGTAAGGACGCGGGGATATTGCTCATTTCCCCGTATGACGCCGCAAGCTTTATATGCATCCATTCGTAAAGCTGCTTCGCGCGGAACGCAGGCTGTCCCAATTTGACGACATATTCCGTCAGCTCGTCGAGGCTCATTGATTTTATATCGGTTTTGTTCATATCACACTCCGCCGCGGCGCGCCTTTCTTTTGAATTTGGCTATAAAAAAGCCGTCGAAGCCCCGCCCCGTCACTCCCGGCAAAAGCTCCGCGTAGCCCTTTGCCTCCGTGCCTGTGCGGATTTTTTTCGGCATATATTTTTCAAACGGCTCGGGTTCAAAATCAAAGCTTTCCGCAAACCGGCGGGCGTTCTCTATATTTTCCGAATAATCGAGCGTGCAGGTGCTGTATACGAGAACGCCGCCCGGCTTGACGTATCCCGAAACGGTTTCAAGTATTTTTCTCTGCAAAGCCGCAAGGCTGCGGCAGCCCTCCTCGGAGACATTGTATTTTATATCGGGCTTTTTGCCTATGATTCCGAGTCCCGAGCAGGGCAAATCCGCCAAAACAATATCCGCCCTTTCAAGCATAGCCTCGTCGCGAACCGCCGCGTCGGCGGCACGCGCCCGTATATTGCCAAGCCCAAGCCGCGAAATATTTTCCTCTATCAGCGAAACCTTTGCCTGCGTCAAATCCCTTGCCTCAACCTGTCCGCTGCCCTCAAGAAGCTCGGCGGCATGAAGGCTTTTGCCTCCCGGCGCGGCGCATACGTCCAGCACAAAATCGCCCGTTTTCGGTGCGGCGATACGCCCGACCAACATCGAGCTTAAATCCTGAACCGAGAACAGGCCCTCGCGAAATTCCTCTATTTTGTCGAGATAATCGTAATTCTCAATCAAAAGCGCCTCGGGCAGATACTCCGAAGCACGCACCGCAACGCCGCGCGCGCGAAGCCTTTTTGCCAGCTCCTCGGGCGAAATTCTCGCGCAGTTGCAGCGTATTGTCAGCGGTCTTTCCTCATACTGTGAAGCCAAAATTTTCTCGGCGTTTTCCTGCCCGTAGGCTTTAATCCATTTGTCCGCTATCCACTCGGACGTGGAATATTTTACGGAAAAATACTCGCCGATATTGCCCTTATCGGGCATGGGCAGACTTTCCTTCTGCCTTGCAACGCTTCTTAAAACGCCGTTTACAAAGCCCTTAAGGCTTGCGAAGCCGCGCTTTTCGGCAAGCCTTACCGCCTCGTTGCAGGCGGCGAAGTCCTCAACACCCTCCATATAGACCAACTGATATATACCCATTCGCAGAATATTGCGTATTACGGGCTTCATTTTGCGCGTCGGCAGCTTGGAAAAGCTGTCGGCAATGTAATCGAGCGTAAGCCTGCGCTCCACGCTGCCCATAGCTGTTCTTGCTATGAAGGCTCTGTCCGCGTGGGAAAGATAACGGTATTTGTCAAGCGCCGCTTTAAGCACCTTGTCGGAATAGGCGCCCTTTTCGTTTATTTCCGTTAAAATGTCCAAAATAATGCTTCTTGTATTGACCTGCGCGCCCATATTTTCCTCTCCGCAAGGCGGCTTCCGCCCCGCCGTCTAGCCCAGCACGGCGCCCGGGCTTATCCTGCCGCCCCTTAAAAAGCTTTCCGTGTCCATTCTTTTTTTGCCCTCAAGCTGCAATTCCTTTATAATAATGCCGCCCTCTCCGGCGGCGACATAAATGCTTTTTTTGTCCGTGGCGTAAACGGTTCCCGGCGCGTCGCCGCCGAGGTACTCCTTGTCAACCGCCGCCGACCATATTTTGAGCATTTTGCCGTCAAGATACGTGTAGGCGCAGGGCCAAGGATTAAGACCTCTTATCAGGCATTCGATTTTTGCCGCGTTTTGGGTAAAGTCAATATACCCCATGGATTTCTCGAGCTTTGACGCGTAGCTCGCTCCCTCTCCCTGCGGAGTGGGGGTAAGCGTTCCCGCCTCAAGCCCCGCGAGAGTTTTCACAAGAAGCCCCGCGCCCATATCGGCGAGCCTGTCAAAGAGGCTTCCGCCCGTTTCGTCGGGAGCGAGGGTATAGCGCTCGCGAAGCAGAATCGCTCCCGTATCAAGCCCCTCCTCCATAAGCTGGGTTACGACGCCGCTCTCCTTGTCCCCGTTTATCACCGCCCACTGTATGGGCGCGGCTCCCCTGTATTTCGGCAAAAGAGAGGCGTGCACGTTTACGCAGCCGTATTTCGGAATGTCCAGCACGGCTTTCGGAAGAAGCTGTCCGAAGGCGACGACCGCGATCACGTCGGGCTTTATTTTTTCAAGCTCACAAATGACCTCCGAGCCTCGGAGCTTAACGGGCTGATAGACCTTTATCCCGTGCAGGAGGGCTTTTTCCTTGACGGGCGGCATTTTGAGCGCGCCGCTTCTCCCCTGAGCCTTATCGGGCTGTGTGACGACCGCGGCGACCTTGTGTCCCGCTTCTATTATCGCTTCAAGGGCGTTCACCGCAAAGTCGGGCGTACCCATAAAAACAACATTCATGCCTTAATCCTCTCCTTATTCGTCATCCTCTTCCGTCACGTCCATCAGCCTGCCCTCTATGTGGTCGATATAGAGATCGCCGTCAAGATGCGCAAGCTCGTGGCAAATCGCGCGCGCGAGCAGTTCCTCGCCCTCGACCTCAAACTCCTTCATGTCCAAATCGTATGCTTTTGCTTTGACGCGCATAGGTCTTGTGACTATTCCCGCCTTGCCCGGAACGCTTAAACAGCCCTCCCTGCCCGTCTGGCTGCCCTCGGTTTCGAGAATTGTCGGATTGATCATAATAAGCGGTCCCTCCCCGACATCTATGACCACAAGCCTTTTAAGGATCCCGACCTGCGGCGCGGCAAGCCCCACGCCGTCCGCGTCGTACATTGTTTCGAGCATATCCTCCGCAAGCTCCCTTATTCTTTCGTCAACGGCGGGAATTTCCCTGCATTTTTTGCGGAGCATCGGGTCGTCGTTAATTCTGATATTTCTGAGCGCCATAATTTTTAATTTCCTCCATTTTATCTGAACTCGAACTGCACAAGGCAGCTTTTGAATTTATCTTGGTTATTTTTTATAAAAGCCTCGATATAATCCTTAATACGCGACAAATCCTCGCGGGATTTATTCTTATAATATATCATTTTATGGTAAATGTCATTAATTTTATTAATTACCGCGTCTGCGGGACCGATCACGCGGGTGTCTCCAAAATTTTCCGCCGTCCTGACCGCCTCGGCGACAAGACGCGAAAGCTTTGCCGCCTCCGCCTCCTTCGGGGAGCTTATGCGCACCGACATCATATGACTTACGGGGGGATATTCCATAAGCGCGCGGTAGCTTATTTCCTCCTCGTAAAAGGAATCGTAATCCTGCCGCACGGCGTGAACAATGCTGTAATTGTCGGGGTTGTAGGTCTGAATCACAACGCTTCCGCGTCCGATTCCCCTGCCTGCTCTGCCCGCCGCCTGCGTCAGAAGCTCAAAGGTATTTTCCGCCGACCGATAATCCGTCGAATAGAGGGAGCCGTCGGCAAGCAGCGCGCCCACCAGCGTAACGTCGGGAAAATCATGTCCCTTGACAATCATCTGCGTCCCGAGCAGTATGTCGGCTTTTTTTGCCGCAAATTCCCGCAGAATTTTATCGTGGCCCTCCTTGCCCTTGGTGGTGTCCGCGTCCATTCGCAGGGTGACGGCGGCGGGAAAATATTTATGTAGCTCCGCTTCAGCCTGCTGGGTGCCCGCCTTGAAAGCGCCTATGTGCTTTGAGCCGCATTTGGGACAGCTTTCGGTATTTTCTCTTTCATAGCCGCAGTAATGGCATTTGAGCCTGTTGTTATTGTGAAGCGTGAGCGAAACCGCGCAGTGCGGGCATTCTATGACCTCGCCGCAGTCGCGGCAGTTTATAAAGCCGCGGTAGCCGCGTCTGTTGAGGAAAAGCATGATCTGCTCGTTTTTTTTAAGTCTGTCCTCGATAAGCTCCGTAAGCCTGTCGGAAAACATGGTGCGGTTGCCTTTCCTCAGCTCCTCCCGCAAATCGACTATTTCGACCTCGGGAAGCCTTCCCGCTCCCGCGCGGCTGTCAAGGCGGCAGAGCTTGTATTCACCGTTTTTTGCCCTGTAATAAGACTCCAAGGAGGGAGTGGCGGAGCCCATGACAACCTTTGCCCCGGTCATGCGCGCAAGCTCTATTGCGGTTTCCCTCGCGTGGTATTTCGGTATATTCTCACTTTGGTACGCGTTTTCGTGCTCCTCGTCAATAATAATCAGTCCTATATTTTTGAACGGCGTGAAAAGAGCGGAGCGCGGACCTATCATTATTTTGATTCTGCCCTCCCTTGCCATGCAAAAGCGGTCGTATTTTTCACCGTTTGAAAGACGTGAATTTATTACGGATACCACGTCTCCGAAGCGGTTGTAAAAGCGCATTACGGTCTGATATGTAAGAGCGATTTCGGGAATCAGCACTATCGCCTCGCGCCCTCTGTTTATAATATGTTCAATAAGCTCCATATAAATCTCGGTTTTGCCGCTTCCCGTTACACCCTTTATAAGGCACGGCGTCATATCGCCCTTATCATAATCGGAAATCAGGGCGTCGCTGACGCTTCGCTGCTCGGGATTAAGCTCATGTATTACGGGATTTTCCGACCGCGTGCCTGCGATACCGCGAAGAAGCACGGTTTCCTCGATGCTTACGACCTTTTTTTCGTTAAGGCTCTTAAGCGTCTGCGCGCTGATGCTTAATTTTCCCGTCAAAAAAGAATAATCCGCCGAGCCGTACTCTATAAGCGCGTCCAGCAGCCGCGCCTGCGCGCTCCTGCGCTTTATGCGGCATTCCTCGGCAAGCCGCGCCGCCTCCTCATTGGGGATTGCAAGCGAAACCGTCCTGCGGACGGCGTTTTTTACCTTATCCTTTACGGGGATCACGGTTTGGAGCGCTTTTATTATCGTCGAGCCGTAATTTGTTTTTATCCAATAGGCAAGCTTAATCATACGCTCGTCTATCGGGACGCTGCCCCTCGCGACGCTCTCGATCGCTTTCAGCCTGTCTGCGTCAAGCTCGGGCTTATCGGTTATTTCCACGACATAGCCTGTTCTGCGCGACTTCCCGAACGGAATATTCACCCTTGTGCCTATGCCGACGCTCTCCTCAAGCTCCCGCGGAATAATGTACTGAAAGGTTTTATCAAGTTTTTCGTGCGATATGTCAACTATCACTCCGGCATATTTCATGCTTCAACGCCCCGTATTCACCGCTTTATCGCCGCCTCTATAAGCTCGCGGTCCTTCATATGGTATTTTACGCCCTTTATCTCCTGATAATCCTCGTGACCCTTTCCCACGACAACAATAATATCGCCGCGCTCTCCCATGGAAACGGCATGGCGTATCGCCTCCGCCCTGTCCGCAATCTTAATATATCTGCCGTCGGTCCTGCGCATTCCCGTTTCTATGTCGTTCATAATATCCTCAGGCTCCTCGAATCTCGGATTGTCGCTTGTTATGACGGTAAAATCGGACAGCCTTCCCGATATTTCCCCCATCTCGAAGCGTCTGTCCCTCGATCGGTTCCCTCCGCAGCCGAACACGGCTATGATTCTGTTCGGCTTATATTCACGCAGAGTTGTCAGAAGACTCTCAAGGCTCATGGCGTTGTGGGCGTAGTCAATCATCACCGTGAAATCGTCCGAAACCCTTACAGGCTCCACGCGCCCCTCAACCTTTACCTCAAGCAGCGCCGCGAGAAGCAGATTCTTCGCCGTTTTAAAATGTCTCGTGACCGCTATCGCGCACAGCGAATTATACACGGAAAAAAGCCCCGGCAGCGCAAGCTCGACATGGAGCCTTTCCTCTCCCGAAACGTCGTAGGAGGTGCTTAAAGCTCCGCCGTTATGCGCATAGGATATATTTTCGGCGCGAAGCCGCGCGTCCCCGCCAAGCCCGTAGGTTTCCGTCTTGCAGGTGCTGTCCTTAAGTATCTCATTGGTATACTCGCTGTCAGCGTTGACAATTCCCACTTGGCACTGTCTGAACAGAAGCGCCTTGCAGCGCAGATAATCCTCAAAGCTGTCGTGCTCGTTCGGTCCTATATGGTCCGGCTCCAAATTGGTGAACACTCCTATGTCAAAAAATATTCCCGCAGTCCTGTCAAGCTTGAGCGCCTGCGAGGAAACCTCCATAACAACGCATTTGCAGCCCGCGTCCGCCATTTTCCTGAAATACTCGTGTATTTTATAGGATTCGGGCGTCGTTCTTTGGGCGGATATATGCTCGTTCCCGATAATTATCTCGTTGGTTCCGATAAGCCCCGTAGGAATGCCGCACTTTTCCAATACCTCGTGCACCATAAAGGTGGTGGTGGTTTTGCCCTTGGTCCCCGTAATTCCAACGGTAAAAAGCTCCCTCGCGGGATTTCCGAAAAATTCCGCCGACATAAGCGCCAGCGCCCGCCTTGTGCTCTCAACCCTGATGACCGTCAAGGCGCCAAGCTCCTCCGTAAGCTCAACGGCACGCTCGACTATTACCGCCGCAGCTCCGGCAGCCGCCGCCTCCCCGATATAATCGTGTCCGTCAAACACGGCGCCGCGTATACACACAAAAACGTCTCCGCGCGACATTTTTTCCCTTGTATCGTATATTATTCTGTTTATCTCCGCAGAGCTTTCTCCATTAATTAATTCATAATTTAATTTTATAAGCAGCTCGTCAAGCTTCATATTCGCGGACCTCCTCCCGCTATTTCTGCAATTCGACGGACTCGACGCAGTTATTCATAAGCATTGCGATCGTCATGGGTCCCACGCCTCCCGGAACGGGCGTTATCGCAGACGCTATCGGCTCCACGTCCTCATAATCAACGTCTCCGCACAGAATCGCCTTGCCGCTTTCCGACACTCCCATTCTGTGGATCCCAACGTCTATTACAACGGCTCCCTCCTTGACATACTCCCTCGTGATAAATTTCGGTTTTCCTATCGCAACGACAAGAATATCCGCGCGCTTGGCAACATCCTTAAGATTGGCTGTCTTGGAATGGCATACCGTAACGGTTCCGTTCTCCCGAAGCAGCAGCATAGCCATGGGCTTGCCCACAATATTGCTGCGTCCGACAACAACGCATTCCCTGCCCGCTATCTCTATTCCGCTCCTTTTTATAAGCTCGATTATTCCCGCGGGAGTACAGGAGACAAAGCCCCTCTGTCCGATACTCAAGGCTCCTACGCTCTGAGGGTGAAAGCCGTCCACGTCCTTAAGCGGCTCAATCGCCCTGATAATCTTATCCTCGTCAATATGCGGCGGCAGAGGAAGCTGGACAAGAATGCCGTTTACGTCCTCCCGCCTGTTAAGCTCTCCGATCAGCTTAAGAAGCTCCGCCTCGGTCGTTTCCTCGCCAAGCTCGTATGCCAGCGACCTGATTCCGATATACTCGCAGGCTTTTTTCTTATTGCCGACATATACGCTTGAAGCTCCGTCGTTACCGACCTGTATCACCGCGAGGCATATTTCCGTCCCCTCGGCACGAAGCGCTGCGACCTTTTCCCTGAGTTCGTCCTTTATCTGCTTTGAAATAAGCTTTCCGTCAATTATTTTTGCCATTACCGTACCTCTCCTTAAAATATTCCGCGCATTCATTCAGCTTCATTCCTCTTGACGCCTTAAACAAAACCGCGTCCCCGAAGCGTATGCTCCTCTGAAGATAATCGTTTATCTCCTCGCGGCTGTCGCAGAAAACAATATTAATTTGTGAATTAACTTTTGCGCCATCCGCTATATTCGCCGCAAGCTCTCCGAACAATACAAGCTCGTCAATCTTTTGTCCGCTTATAAACTCGCCGACCTCGTAATGATAGCGCGGCGAAGCCTCCCCCAGCTCAAGCATATCCGCAAGAACCGCCACGCGTCTGCCCGCCGCCTTTATTGCAGCCAAAACCTCAATCCCCGCCTTCATTGAATCGGGACTTGCATTATAGGAATCGTCGATCACGGTCACGCCGCATACCTCGCTTATCTGCTGACGCATATCCACTCCCCCGTAATCCGCCAAAGCCCTTACGGCGTCCTCAAGCGGCACGCTGTACCTGTCGGCTGCCGCAAGCGCCGCAAGAGCGTTGCGCACATTGTGGGTCCCGGGTACCTTAAGCACCGTATGATATGTTATGCTGCTCGCGATCACCGCGTCAAATTCGCTGCGCGTACCGTCGCTCTTTATATTCACGGCACGGTAATCGTTATTTTCCCCAAGCCCGAAAAGCACCGCGTCATGCCGCAGGCTTCCCATATGCTTAAGCAGAATTTCGTCGTCACCGTTCAAAAAAACGCAACCGTCCTGCACCAGCGCGTCCTCGATGCGGAATTTTTCCTCGCATATGCCGTCCCTTGTTTTCAGCGCCTCAATATGCGAAACGCCGATATTGGTAACAACGGCGCTGTCCAAGGTAAGAAGCTCCGCCAAGCGCTTCATCTCGCCCGGCATACTCATTCCCATCTCGATAACCGCAATCTCGTCGTCCGCGGAAATTCTTGAAAGTGTCTGCGGCACTCCGATCTGGCTGTTGCTGTTGCCCTCGGTTTTAAAAACCCTAAAGCCCGCCGAAAGCGCGCAGGCGACCATTTCCTTTGTGGTTGTCTTGCCGACGCTGCCCGTGATCCCTATTTTGGGAATATTCATACGGTTCCCGTATGCCCTTCCTATCTCCTGCATAGCCGTCACCGTGTTTTCGACCCTTATGCAGGGAACCGACATATCCAAAGCGTCATGCTCGCTCGTCAGCACCGCCTTTGCGCCGTTTGCGACCGCCCCGTCTATAAACCTGTGGGCATCCACCCTTTCGCCGATTATCGGAACAAAAAGACATCTTCCTCCTATCGAGTCAGAGTCCGTACTCATCGTTTCGATCGGAGTTTCGGGCGAGCCGCACAAAAGCCGTCCGCCCGTCGCCTCCAAAATATCCTTTACCTTAAAATTCTGCATTAACCGCTCCTAAAATAATCCGACTATTTTATTTTTTTCCTCGTCAAAATCAATTCTCTCGGCGGCGGGAGCCTTGGGAAGCCCCGGCATAGTCATAATGCTTCCCGTAACCGCGACCACGAAGCCCGCTCCCGCGCTCACATACACCTCGCGCACGTTCAGCGTAAAATCCCTTGGTCTGCCCAAAAGCTCGGGCTCGTCTGAAAGCGAATACTGAGTTTTCGCCATGCATACGGGGAAAGAGCCAAAGCCCATCTTTTCCAGCCTATCAAGCGTTTTTAAGGCGGACGGGGCAAAATTAACACCGCTTGCGCCATATATTTTTACGGCTACGGCATTTATTTTATCCTTAAGCGGCATATCGTCCGTATAGGTGAGAGTAAAGGGCTTATGCTCCCTCTCCGCCGCCTCGATCACCTTTTTCGCAAGGGCTTCTCCGCCCTCTCCGCCTTTTTCCCACACCTCGGCAAGGGCAAACTCGCAGCCCATCGCCTCGACATGCTCCTTTATAAAATTATGCTCCGCCTCTGTATCCGTTACAAAAGAATTTAAGGCAACGACCACGTTTACGCCGAAGCCCTGCATATTTTCTATGTGTTTGTCCAAATTGACTATTCCCTTTGCCAAGGCGTCGAGATTCTCGGCGTTTAAGTCAGCCTTTGCCGCGCCGCCGTTGTATTTGAGCGCGCGTACCGTAGCCACGATAACTGCCGCGTCGGGCACAAGCCCCGACATACGGCACTTTATATCCAAAAATTTCTCCGCGCCCAAATCCGCGCCGAAGCCCGCCTCCGTAACTGTATAATCGGCAAGCTTTAACGCCGTTTTGGTCGCCCTTACGCTGTTGCAGCCGTGCGCGATATTGGCAAAGGGTCCCCCGTGCACTATCGCGGGAGTATGCTCAAGCGTCTGGATAAGGTTCGGCTTTATCGCGTCCTTAAGGAGCGCCGCCATAGCGCCGACAGCCTTCAAATCTCCCGCCGTAACAGGCTCTCCCGAATAATTATACGCCACTATTATTCTTGAAAGACGTTCCTTTAAATCTCTCATATTCTCGGCAAGACAAAGAATCGCCATAATCTCGGACGCGACCGTTATAATAAAATGATCCTCCCTCACAACGCCGTCCGCCTTTGCCCCAAGTCCGATTACCGTGTTGCGCAGCGCCCGATCGTTCATATCCAGGCATCTTTTCCACACGACCTGTCTTGTGTCTATGCCGAGCGAATTGCCCTGCTGTATATGGTTGTCAAGCATTGCCGCCAAAAGATTGTTCGCGCTCGTTATCGCGTGAAAATCCCCCGTAAAATGCAGATTCAGATCCTCCATCGGCACCACCTGCGAATATCCGCCGCCCGCGGCTCCGCCCTTAACGCCGAAGCACGGTCCCAAGGAGGGCTCGCGAAGCGCGACAACCGTTTTCATGCCTATACGGTTAAGCGCCTGAGCCAAGCCTATGCTGACCGTCGTTTTTCCTTCGCCCGCAGGCGTAGGGTTTATCGCCGTGACAAGAACCAGCCTGCCGTTTCGGCTGCCCGCCACTCTTTTTTCAAGCTCGTCCGAAAGCTTCGCCTTGTAGTTCCCGTAAAGCTCAAGCTCCTCCTCTTTGATTCCCGCCGCCGCCGCGACGTCCTTAATATGCCAAAGCTTGGCGTCCTGTGCGATTTCAATATCCGATTTCATTGTAAAATCCTTTCTGCCGATGGCAATATCAGCTATTCCTAAGATACTCCTCAAATTCCTCAAGCGTCATAAGTACCTTGCGCGGCTTCGTTCCCTCCTCGGGTCCGACAACCCCCGCGTCGCAAAGCTGATCCATAATCCTTGCCGCGCGGTTAAAGCCGATTTTGTATACGCGCTGAAGCATTCCGATAGAAGCGCGCTCCTTTTCTATAATGAAGCGCCCCGCCTCTCCGAAATACTGGTCCCTGTCGCCTCCGAAGCCTTGCCCCTCCTCCGATGCGGGATTACTCAGCCTTCCGCTTACCTCCTCGCTGTATTCAACGCTGTCGCAGTGCTCCTTCAAGAAATCGACAACCGCCGAAACCTCCTCGTCCGACACGAACGCGCCCTGCACCCTCGCGGGCTTCTGATAGCCCTGCGGATAAAAGAGCATATCGCCCTTTCCGAGAAGCTTCTCCGCTCCGACCATATCTATTATCGTCCTCGAATCAACTCCCGACGACACGGAAAAAGCAATCCTCGAGGGCACGTTTGCCTTAATAAGTCCCGTTATTACGTTTACGCTCGGTCTCTGCGTCGCGATAATCAGATGTATCCCCGCCGCCCTCGCGAGCTGCGCAAGCCTGACTATCGCGTCCTCAACCTCGTTTGAGGCAACCATCATAAGATCCGCAAGCTCATCGACGATAATAACTATCTGCGGCAGCTTCACGGGCTTATCCGCCCCGTCGGCGTCGGGCAGCGCCTCGACCTTTTCATTATAGCCTTTGAGGTCGCGCACCCCGTAAGCGGCAAACTTCTGATACCTGTCCGTCATTTCCGCGACCGCCCAGTTAAGCGCGCCCGCCGCCTTCTTGGGATCCGTCACCACGGGAATCATAAGATGCGGTATGCCGTTGTAAACGCTCAGCTCGACCACCTTGGGATCGACCATTATAAGCTTAACGTCGTCGGGCTTAGCCCTGTACAAAATACTCATTATTATTGTATTTATGCAGACGGATTTACCC
>JAMPDT010000064.1 GCA_023665525.1 Butyrivibrio sp.
GTAATCCTGCCTTGTCGAGCGCGTTATGCCGGGCAGGGTACTGCCCTGCCGCCCGTTTTTCTGCGCTTCCTCCCATTCCCTTTTGCGCCTGAGATAATCCTCGTTGACGTAAATCACGCGGGCGCCGCATTTCGGGCATACCGACCTGCTGTTATGTTCATAACCACATTTGTCACATTTCATAGCGTTCGTTCCCAATCAGGCTTTGTCCTGACCGTATTAGAATATGAATTTATCGGCAAAATATGAATCCAAATCGGCGATCGCGATTCTTTCCTGCTCCATGGAATCCCTGTCGCGCACCGTCACGCAGCCGTCGCTTTCGGATTCAAAATCGTAGGTGACGCAGTAGGGCGTTCCGATTTCGTCCTGCCGTCTGTATCTCTTGCCGATATTTCCCCTGTCGTCAAACTCACAGTTGTATTTTTTGCAAAGATCCGCATAAATCTTCTCCGCGCCCTCGTTAAGCTTCTTGGAGAGCGGCAGCACGCCTATCTTCACGGGCGCGATCGCGGGGTGGAAATGAAGCACGGTTCTCATATCGCCGCCCTCAAGCTCCTCCTCGTCGTATGCCGAGCAAAGGAACGCAAGCGTCACGCGGTCGGCTCCGAGCGAGGGCTCGATTACATACGGAATGTATTTGCTCGAATCCTCATCGTCAAAATAAGACATATCCTCGCCAGAGGTGTTTTGGTGCTGCGTGAGGTCATAATCCGTCCTGTCCGCAATTCCCCAAAGCTCTCCCCAACCGAACGGGAAAAGAAATTCAAGGTCCGTCGTTCCCTTTGAATAAAAGCAAAGCTCCTCGGGAGAATGGTCCCTCGCGCGAAGCTCCTCCTCCTTCATTCCGAGAGCCTTAAGCCAGTCGATGCAAAACTCCCTCCAGTATTTGAACCACTCAAGGTCGGTTCCTGGCTTGCAGAAAAACTCAAGCTCCATCTGCTCAAACTCCCTTGTCCTGAATGTAAAATTACCCGGAGTTATCTCGTTTCGGAAGGACTTCCCGATTTGCGCTATTCCGAAAGGAAGCTTCTTGCGCGAGGTCCTCTGTACGTTCTTGAAGTTGACGAAAATGCCCTGCGCGGTTTCGGGGCGCAGGTACACCGTATTCTTCGCGTCCTCGGTAACTCCCTGAAAGGTTTTGAACATCAGGTTGAACTGTCTGATTTCGGTAAAATTATGCTTTCCGCAGGAGGGGCAGGCTATATTTTTGTCGGCGACAAAGCTTTCCATTTCCTCCTTGCTCCAAGCGTCAACCGAGCCGTCCATCGTAAAATTATTCTCCGCCGCCCAGTCCTCTATAAGCTTATCGGCGCGAAAGCGCTCCTTGCACTCCTTGCAGTCCATAAGCGGATCGGCAAAGCCGCCGAGATGTCCCGACGCGACCCATGTCTGAGGATTCATAAGAATCGCGCAGTCAACGCCGACGTTGTAGGGGCTTTCCTGCACAAATTTCTGCCACCATGCCTTTTTTACGTTGTTTTTAAGCTCAACGCCGAGATTGCCGTAATCCCATGTATTCGCAAGACCTCCGTATATCTCCGAGCCGGGATATACAAAGCCCCTCGATTTTGCGAGAGCAACTATTTTGTCCATTGTCTTTTCCATAAATTTTACCTCTCAATCCTTGGCGCCCCGCCCTATGCGAAGTGCTTTTGAAACATTGTATCTTTTCCGCGGTCTTTTTTCAAGTATTTTATAAAACTTAAGCTTCCTCATTTTTATCCGCAGAAGCCCGATCTCATCTCCCGAAAGTCCAAAACTGTGTCCGCGCTGACGTAAAAATCGCTGCAAGCCCGCGTTTTTCGGGTTCACAGCGATTTTTGTATCAGGTCTTTACTTTTTAATTAAGTCTTTTTTCTTATACAATAATGCAATACATAACATCATTCCGAAAGCAAGCAGTAAAACCATAAAGAGCGTTATGGACGGCGTATCGGAGGTATTTACCTCCGCGGCGGCAGCCCCTGTCTCATCTTCCTTTGCACCGTCATGCTTTTCCGACGCTCCCTCTGTCGGCTTCGTTTCCTGATTCGTCGGCTCGGTTGCCGCCTCGGTCGCCTCCGTTTCCTGCTCCGTCGGCTTGGTTTCCGATTCGGTCGGCTGTGTTGCCGTTTCGCTCGGCTTCGCTTCCGTTTCGTTCGGCTTCGCTTCCGTTTCATTCGGCTTCGTTTCCGTTTCGCCCGGCTTCGTTTCCGTTTCGCCCGGCTTCATTTCCGCAGATGTTTCTTCCTTTACGGTAACCACTATGGGATCGCTTGTAACGCTGTCGTTTCCGTCCGTGACCACAACGGTGTAGCTGCCTGCATCGCTCAATTCCGCATTTGTTATGTAAAACAGCAGCGCGTTAGCGCTGTAGATGGCACTGCCGTCCTTATACCACTGGTAGGAACGGCGTATGCTCCCGGACGCCTTGATTTCCAATGTGGCTGATGAACCTATCGGAATTTCCATGTCGGGGGACTGCTCGGTAATCTTCAACGGAGTATGCGTAACCGTAACCGTTATGGGATCGCCGGTAACGCTTCCGTTTTTGTCCGTGACCACAACATGGTATTCGCCTGCGTCGCTCAAAGCCGCATTGTTTATGGAAAGCTGCCATCGGTTAGCTCCGTCGATGGCGCTGCCGTCCTTATACCACTGATAGGAAAGCTCCCCGCTTCCCGACGCCTTGACGCTCAAGGTGACGTCCATGTATTCCGAAATTTCTTTATCCCGGGACAGCTCGGTAATCTTCAACTGAATGGGATTAACGGTAACCGCGGAAAAATCGCTGGTTACGCTGTCGCCGTTTTTGTCCGTGACCACAACGTGGTAGCTGCCTGCGTCGCTCAGGGCCGCATTTCTTTTGGTAAAGTTCATATCGTTTGTGTCGCTGATGGGAGCGCCGTCTTTATACCACTGATAGGTAAAGGGTCTGACTCCTCCTGTCGCTATGACGCTCAGGGTGATGTCACGCTCCTCGGTGACAGTTTCATTTTTACGCGGCTGCGTAGTAATTGTAAGAGCACGGGGTTCAACGGTAACACTGACAGTATTGCTGGTTACGGTGTTATGGTTTCTGTCGGTGACCACAACATAGTAGCTGCCTGTCTCTTTCAAAGCCGCATTTTTTATCGTAATTATCGCTTTGTAACCGCCTTTTTCTTTGTCTTTGACGTATTCGACTCCGTTGATGACCTCACCGTCTTTATACCATTCATCGGAAAGGATACTTGTGGTGCTTGTTACCTCGACCGACAAAACAATGTTTTCGCCTTCCTTAACAGTTACGTCCGCAGGCTGCGTGATAATCTTCAACACCTCATCCGCCGCCAAAACCCTCTCCTGCACGCGCGGCAGCAGCAAAGCTGCAATAAATATCAGCGCCGATACGACAGAAAAAATTTTTCTTCTTGTACTCATCTTGTTCCTCCTTAAATATTATATAAAACTACATTTGTAGTTTTATTTGACAAAAATAAATCGGCAAGGGTACGGGGTTATTTCGGATAATAACCCCATAGCACCCATACTTCCAAATCATATTCCTGTATATTTTCAATATAAACGGCATAGCTTCCGTCTGCCGGAACAGCATAGTTATATGCTCCTCTCGCCGCTTCCTGATAGAGCAGTTGATTAGTGGAAAGGTCCTTGATTCCCACACGAAAATCCTCTTTTTTCTCACTGAAAAAGCTGACCCCAAGCTCCGAGCCCTCCGTCATTTCGGCGGAAAATACGAAATACCTGCTCTGTGCCTCCACCATGCCCTCATACTTAGAACAATCCTCTTCCAACTGCAAATATTTCTCAGCGACAGGCTTATCCGAAACGTCATAAATCATCTGACCCTCCGTCACCTCTTCCTTCACAGGCTCCTTAGTCGCACACATATGGACAATACTCCATTCTGTTGCATACGCGGAAACGGCATGGGATAAAACCGAGGTGCACAGCACCGGCAAAATAAGACATGCGAGAAAAATACATTTGCCGGGCATCAGCTTTGCCTTGCCGTTCATCAAAAGCCGAATCCTTTGCACCGCAATATTACGGGATTCACAAAGCGCCGATACCGCCCTGTCCCCAATCCGATTATCCTCCATATCCGCCAAAAATTTTCCGTAGTCCCGCAAAGAAAATACGGCTGTATTCTCCACGGACTGTCTGTCACAGATTACTTCCTCCAGATAGATCCCCTTTTTTGCCAATAAACAGACAAGCGGATTAAACCAGTGTATCGCCGTCACGGCAAGATAACACCGTTTCCAAAGTAAGTCCTTGTTTTTAATATGATTCATCTCATGCTCTAAAATCATATTCATCTGCATCGGCGTATAATCCTGAGCCGGAATAATGATCCGATGCCGAAAGATTCCCAGCGTAATCGGCGAGCGCAGTCCGTAATTTCGGCTTAGAGTAACCCGTCGGATCCCGAAGCGCTCCCGATATTCCTTCAAAAGCGTCTGCCACCGTTCTTCCTCCACAGGGACACAGGACTTCAACAGACGGTAAAGACGGTACTTTTGAATAGCCGAATTTACTGTCTGCCAAGCCGCGCCCATAAGCCACACCGCCATCAGGATCCTGCATACTGTACGCGCATTCGGCGTCGTGACCAGCAAAAATGTCGAGGTGGTGTAGTGCATAAAGGGGGTATTTCCAAAATCCATCTGCTCCATGACCACAACAAAAAATGCCGCGGGCAGTAAAAAAGCCACAGCGCTCCACTCCAACAAAATAAGCTGCATCCTGTGATATTTGTCGCCGCAGAGCTTCATAACGCCAAGCGACAGGAGCCACAGAATACTTCCCTGCAAGCTTGTCAGCAATACGGCGAATATGATAAGTCTAATTGTCGTTATGTTCATGATCCAATATACTCCTGATGTATTCCCTTTCTTCCTCGGTAAAGCCCTCCGTCCGCGTAAACGCCGACAGCAGCGCCCCTGTTTTTGTATTTCCCCACATATCTATGAATTTGACAATTTCCCGTTCGGTATAATCTTTTTCTTCAATCAAAGGATAATAATAAAAAAGACGCCCCCTTCTCTCCATAGACAAATATCCCTTTTTGACAAGCCGCGCCAAATAAGTAGATACGGTCTGCGTCTTCCATGTCTTATGAAAGAGCGAATTTACCTTCAAGGCAATCTCCTGCATGGTCAGAATATCGCCGCTGCTCCATATTGCTTTCATAACCATTCCTTCGCATTTTGACAATTCCTGTCCGCCCATACATAATTACCTCCGCAGCGCTCGATAAAACTAATTTTGTAGTTTTATTCATTGTACCATAAACGTACAAAATGTCAATTAAAAAAGAAGTCCGTCGAGAATATCCAGGGAATTAATATGCCTGTCAACGTAAGCGTCCATACAGCGCCGAAGCACCATGCGAAGCTCCGTCAGCACCTCCTCGGACACCGTGAACGAAAAAAGCTTCTTGATTTCGGTACAGACTATATATTGAAGCGTATAAAGCGTCGAGCCGCAAATATCCATGACGTCCTTTGCCGCGCCGCGGCACTCGGAGCACAATACGCCGTTTAACGCTATCGAAAAGCCGTCTATTCCATCGCTGCCGCCGCAGCCTCGGCACGCAAAAAAATCGGGATACTCGCCGTTTAGCGCCAAAAGCTTAAGCTCGTACACGCAGCGCACGAGCGCAGGCTCAATCCTGCCGCCCAACAGCGCCTTAAACGCCGCGTAAATCAGATTCAGCATTTGGGAGCCGTCCTGGTTCTCGACGGCAAAATATCCCGCAAGCTCCACGAAATAATAGGCGGTGTAGGTCGTCAAAACGTCGCCCGCAAGCTCGCGGAAGTAATTGCTTATCTCGGCGTTCACAACCGAATAGGAGTCCCGTCCCGCCGTCAGATAAAACGCTCCGAACGCAAAGCTGTCGCTCGCCGCCATAAGCCTGTTGCCGGGACGCCTCGCGCCTCTTGCGAACGCGCTTATCTTACCCTTTTCCTTGGTCAGCAGCACTATTCGTTTATCGTTTTCACCGATGGGTGAGGAGGAAATCACCATACCCATAACCCTGATTTGGTCAGCCATTTAATCTTCTCTGTATCCGAAATTTTTCATCAGAAGCTCGGAATCGCGCCATTCCTTGCGCACCTTTACCCAAAGCCTTAAATTCACCTTTTGCTCAAGCTGCTTTTCTATCTCGAAGCGCGCCGCGGAGCCTATTTTTTTGAGCATTGCCCCGCCCTTGCCTATAATAATGCCCTTGTGGCTGTCGCGCTCGCAGATTATCGTCGCCTCTATATCCCACATAGAGCCGTCGGGGCGCTCCTTCATCTGTTCGACCGTCACGGCGACGCCGTGCGGCACCTCCTCGGAAAGACAGCGAAGAGCCTTTTCCCTTATAAGCTCCGACACAATTTGGCGCATTGGCTGGTCCGTTACCGTATCCTCATCGTAATACATCGGTCCGCAGGGGAGATATTTGAATACGGTATCCAGCAGATCGTCGGTGTTCGTACCCTTAAGCGCCGATACGGGAAGTATTTCCGCGAAATCCAGCTCCCTGCGGTATGTATCTATAAACCTAAGAATCTCCTCCTTCGCCACGGTATCGACCTTGTTTATGACGAGAAGCACGGGCTTTTTGCAGCCCCTGAGCCTTGAAATTATATGCCTTTCGCCCGCTCCGATAAAGGCGGACGGCTCCACCAGCCACAGCACTACGTCAACGTCCGACAAGGTTTTTTCGGCGACGTTTACCATATACTCGCCCAGCTTGTTTTTCGCCCTGTGGATCCCGGGAGTGTCCAAAAAAACGATCTGCCCCCTTTCGTCCGTATAAACGGTCCGGATCCTGTTCCTCGTCGTCTGCGGCTTATTTGAGGTTATGGCGATCTTCTGTCCGATAAGCCTGTTCATCAAGGTTGATTTTCCTACGTTCGGACGCCCGATAAGCGCCGCGAAGCCTGATTTGGTATCCAAAATATTTTCTCCGTTTCGCTGCGGACGGCGCAGGGCGCAAGGCGCGCCCCGCTTCGCCCTTTTTAATATGAATTAAAACAAGCTTTTAACCTCGTCGAATATTCGGCTCTCCTCTTCGATTTTATCGCCGTTTCCGACAACGCAGAGATAGCCGCCGTCAAGAACCGCCTTAACGGTATCCGCCAAAGCGTTGATGTCGTCCTTCGTGGTTTCAAGAACTCCGAGCCTGTCCTTTTTGTAGTATTCCTCGTCCGCTCCGCGCAAATATGAGTCGAACGACCTTCCGCCCTTCCCCGAGGGCGTCAGCGGAGTGTCTATCTCGCTGAAGGTTCCGATAATATACTTGGTCATCTCGCGTTCGTTTGCGTCAAACGACCTTACATATTCCTCGATTCCGTCGTAAATCTCGTCGGTAGCCGTCACGTTGGGGTCCCTGTACGAGCAGAAAAAGCTTGTTCCCGAAATACCGTAGCCGTTCATACAGCCGTATGCCCCTCCCTTTACCCTCACGTTGAGCCAAAGGTAATCGTAGCCGAGTATGGTTTTCAGGACCTTGAGCGACGGCGAATATTTTATTCCCGCCCTTGTAAAATCACCGCAGCGCGCAACATAATTGACCTGCGATGCCGTTTTGTAGCCTATGCGCTTCTTTTCAAAGGAAAAATTCCTTGCGCACGGCTCAAAGCCGCCGTCGGGCAGCGCGTCCGCAAACGCCTCGAGCCAAGGCTTAACCTCGTCGTAAACCTCGTCGTCTCCCGTAAAGGAAACAATCAGTCTGTCCTTTACAAAGATCCGCTCCGTCATACGCTCAAGAGCCGCCGTTATCTCCTCCCTGCGCGAATCAAAATTATCGTAAAGCCCCGCGATAAAATTGTAATACGCAACGCCCGAGGTCAGCACGCCGTAGCGCGACGCCTTGTCGAACTGCGCGCAGCACTCGTTGACCGCCGTGGAATGTCCGTTCGCAAGCAGTCTTGACTGAAGCTTAAGCTTAACCTCCGCCAGTATTTCCTTAAGCCTCTTGCCGTCGTCGAATTTGGATTCAAACATCATTTCCCTTATAAGCTCGAGAGCCGTTTTGTATTCTCCCGAAAGAGCCTTGCACCTTACGGAAAATCTCGCGCTCACATCGTCGAAATCGTTTATTTTGCGATAGGTTGCAAAATCGGGGAATATGCCCCCCGTGTGCTTGTCCACCTCGTTGGAAAGCTCGTCGAAGGAATGCCTGCTTGTGCTTATATAGCCGATTACCTCTCCGAGCAGACCCACATAGGGAAGCTCCCCGTCCCCGACATTCGCGATGTCGAAGGAAAGGTTCATATAGCCTATGCCGTTGGTGTAGATATTGTGGCGGTCAACGGTCACGCCGCCCACGGTCAGTATATCGTTGTAAAGAGGCTGTACCTCCCTGCTTATATCCTCTCTTGAAAGCAGCGGGATCGACCTGAGCTCCTCCTCGGTGGAGGGCTCGGACTGGTATTCCTTAAGCGCTTTCGTCTTATTCACGAGAGCCTCCAGCTCCTCTGCGGCAAGCGAAGCCTTGTAGCCTGCAAGCTTTGCCGCCGTCTCCGCCTCGGTGCGCGCCGTAAGGTTCTTAGCGGGGTGAAGCACCACAAGCGAGGCGTGCTTATTGTCGAGGAAATATTTTTTGACAAGCCCTTCAAAATATCCCGTGCCGACATTGCTTTTGAGAAATTCAAACGACGCGTTCTGCGCAAGCCTGTCAAAGGGTCTTTCCTCGTCGTAGAGCCAAGTTCCCATAAGGCTTAAGCCGTACATAAGCCCCTTGGGAAAGCGTCCGAAATCCGCCTCCCTGTAACTGAATTCCATTGTGTTGATTCCCGCAAGCAGCGCGTCCTTGTTTATTCCGTTTTCGACAAGCCCCGAAAGCGTATCCCTTATTATCGAAAGGAACCGCTCCTCCTTGTCGGCATCCGTATTTTTGGCGGCTATGGTGTACATGGGCTGTCTTAAATCGCTCTCGTAGTAGCACATAATATCCTCGCCTATTCCCGCGTCGATGAGCGCCTGCTTAACGGGCGCGCCGGGAGCGGAAAAAAGCGCGTAATCGAGAACTCTCGCCGCCAGATAAAGCTCCTTGTCCTCGAAGCTTCCGACCGACACGTTGTAGGCAAGATAGGTCTTGCCCTCGCAGCCCTCGTCCTCCGTGACGGAATACTCCGCCTCACTTTTTTGCATCGAATCGAAGGGCTTTTGAACCGCAATCTCGGAATCCACCGAAATCGCGTCGTATTTGGACAAATATTCCCTGTCGAGATACTCAAGCCTCTCCTCCATATCGCAGTCGCCGTAAATGTAGATATAGCTGTTTGAGGGGTGATAAAGCTTCTTGTGGAAGCCGACAAAATCCTCATAGCTCAAATCGGGAATGCAGGCGGGGTCCCCTCCCGATTCCACGCCGTAGCTCGTGTCGGGGTAGAGGGAATTAAGGCAGTATCTTGCCAGCACGTCGTCGGGCGACGAAAACGCGCCCTTCATCTCATTGTAAACAACGCCGTTGTACTGCAAGGGGGCGTCAACGCTCTCAAGCTCATAATGCCAGCCCTCCTGTCTGAAAATCTCCTCTCTTGTGTATATATTGGGGTGCAGAACCGCGTCCATATATACGTCGGTAAGATTTTTGAAGTCCGCGTCGTTGCAGCTCGCAACGGGATACATGGTTTTGTCGGGATAGGTCATCGCGTTTAGGAAGGTGTTCAAGGAGCCTTTCGCAAGCTCGATAAAGGGGTCCTTGGCGGGATACTTCGCCGAGCCGCAAAGAACCGAATGCTCAAGTATATGCGGCACTCCCGTGCTGTCGGGAGGCGGCGTCCTAAAGCCTATGCAGAATACCTTGTTGTCGTCGTCGTTGGACATAAGAAGCACTCTTGCGCCCGATTTGCGGTGCCTTAACAAGAAACCGTCGGATTTAAGCTCCTCGATTCTTTCCTCTTTAAGCAATTCGTATTTGCCTGAATCAAATTTCATAGTTTTCGCCTTTCTGTGATACTGCGCTGTTTTGCCGCATAAAATAAAAACCTCTGTTTCATATTTTACTATGAAACGGAGGTTTTAATCAATACGTTTTATATGTTTTTCTTAAGAATCGGTCTTAAAGGGTGATAAATAAGCATCGTGACCAAGGAAACCGCCAGCCCCTTGATAAGATTCAGCGGCGCGACGCATATGACCGCGAAGGTCGTGACGCTGCTTATGCTCTTATGTATGTCGGTCCCCGCGGCGATAATCGCCTCCATGGGCATTCCGTACAGCTCGGCAAATTTCGGCAGCAGATATACGGCGTTGAACAGAGTTCCCACAGCCGCTATCATGACCGTTCCCGCTATGCAGCCCAAAAGCGCCGTTTTCTTGGATTTTTTGATATGGTAAACAACAGTGGCAGGCAGCACGAAGCTGCATCCGATCACAAAGTTCGCCAAGTCGCCCACAAACGCCGTAGAGGTCCCCTTGAGCAGCAGTTTTACAAGAATCTTGACCGCCTCTGCCATAACGCCCGCCACGGGTCCGAAGGCAAAGCCGCACACAAGCACGGGAATTTCGGAAAAATCCAGCTCGTAAAACGGCGGCGCGATAAAGGGCAGCGGAAATTCAAAGTACATAAGAATACCGGCGATAGCCGCCATAATTCCCGTTACCGCTATGCTTCTTGTCGAAAAAATTTTTTCCTTGTCGCCGCGTTTTTTACGGATTATCCTTTCCGCAATATACGCGATAACAAAAATCGCCGCGATAACGCCCAAAAATTGTAGCAGGAAAATAACGTTGGAGCTGATCTTGTCCCACAGCTCGGAAAAATGCGATAAAAATTTACTCATAATCCGTTCCTCCTTCTTCCATCCAGACTTTACTGTCGGTATCGGAATCCCACCGATTCGTGCCGCACGGCAAATTTGATACTCGTGCGGCTCGCGGACTTAAGGCATACAAAAGCCTCACACCGCCGGTCGGGAATCTGTTCGGCTTCAGATACCGAACATCACCCTGCCCTGAAGATTAAATATTTATCAGCATACATATAGTAGTATAAAGAAGCCTGAATGTCAAGCTCCGCTTAATTCGCGCCTGCCGCGCCCGGATTTTCGCCAAGTATTTCGTCAAGCTTCTCCTGTATACGCGACTTGACCAGCTCGCAGAACGCGCCGCGCTTCATATCCTTGTATTCCTCATACGGGATAGGCGGCAGATAGTGCATCTGCGTCGTAACCCTTTTGAGGCTGTTGCCGTTCATCGCCTTATACGCGTCAATCAGCACAACGGGAACCACCGTGCAGCGCGAATCGTAGGCGCATTTGAAAACGCCCGTGTGCCATTCCCTCATGGTATTTTTGTTGTTTTCATAGCCTCCCTCGGGAAAAATAAGATAGCGCCTGCCCTTTTTCAGATCCTCGGTAACAGTTTTCAAGGTTTCAATCTGTTGGCGCGGATCGTTCAAATCCAGCGCGCGTCCCTCCACCAAGGGCATCATCCAGCGCGCAACAATCATATCCGCCTTTCTCTTTTCCATAATTATCGTCATGGGCTTATCGTGATAGCACACGACGCTCAGTCCGTCGTATTTGCCCTGATGATTCGCGAACATTATATACGGACCGTTTTCGGGAAGATTTTCCTCTCCGTACACAAGCGTCCTTGTCCGCGAGCGTTTACGGAGAAAATTTACGATATTCTGTACATGGCGGTATTTCGCAAGCTCGTCGTATTTTTCGGGGTGCTTATTCATATGCACGCATTTTATCATCGCCCACGGCATATACCAAATCGACCTGATTACCATAACTATAAATCTTAACATATCTTTTCTCCGGTAAAATAATGTGAATGCGCTGCACGCGTCCGCGCCGCATTCTAAAATATAGGATACCACATTTCCGCCAAAATAGGCACTATTTTTTTCATATTCCGCGGGAAATAAAACTAAAATATAATATATTCTTTTTGAAGGTACGCTCTAAATGAAACGAATTCTTTTCTTTTTCATGTCCCTGTTCCTCGCGGGAGCCGCCCTAAACTCCGCCGTATACGCAGACGAACCGAATATACAGGCTCCCTCCGCCATACTTATGGAGGCCTCCACAGGTCAAATCATCTACGAAAAAAATGCCGATGAAAGCCTTCACCCCGCCAGCATAACCAAAATTATGACGCTGATCCTTATTTTCGACGCGCTGTCCTCGGGACAAATATCGCTTGAGGAGGAGGTAACGGTTTCCGAGCACGCGGCGTCCATGGGAGGCAGTCAGGTTTTCCTTGAGGCGGGCGAAAAGCAGACCGTGGAAACCATGATCAAATGCATTGCCATAGCAAGCGCAAACGACGCCTGCGTCGCAATGTCGGAGCATATCTGCGGCTCCGAGGAGGTTTTTGTAAGCAAAATGAACGAGCGCGCGGCAGGGCTCGGCATGAGCAACACCCATTTTGTGAACTGCTGCGGTCTTGACGCGGACGGTCATATGACCACGGCGCGCGACGTGGCTCTTATGTCGCGCGAGCTGATCGGCAAATATCCGCAGATACATACCTATTCGACAATATGGATGGACACCATCACGCATGTGACGCGGCGCGGCTCGTCCGAATTTACGCTTACCAACACCAACAAGCTTATAAAGCAGTACGAATGGGCGACGGGTCTTAAAACAGGCTCCACAAGCCTTGCCAAATTCTGCCTTTCCGCGACGGCAAGCCGCAACGGAATTGAGCTGATTTCGGTGGTTATGGCGTCCCCCGACGGCAAAACCCGCGTATCCGATTCCGTATCGCTTCTCAACTACGGCTACGGCATATGCAGCCTCTACAAGGACTCCGAAATGCCTCCGCTCGAGAGCGTCGAAATTAAAAACGGCATAAAGAGCTTTATAGACTGTCATTACGCGGACAGCTTCACTCACCTCTTTCTCTCCTCGTTCGACAGCTCGCTCATAACCCGTGAAGCCGAATATTTGACTTCTCCCTCGGCTCCGATAAACGAGGGGGACGTTTTGGGGCAGTTAATTTACAAATACGACAGCACTCCCATCGGCACGGTCGATATTCTTGCCTCCGAATCCGTAAAAAAGGCGGATTTCGGCGATTACATCGAAATGCTTTGGCGCGGGCTTTTGGGCGCGTAATCTCCCACTACAACGTAAATCCCCGGATATACTGCCGTATACCCGGGGATATTTATTATAAAAACCTGCACTGTAAAACTATTTTAAATATCTTTGCTTAATTGAAGATTGCAACCCAGTAGTAATCTCCGAATGAATCCTGCGCAACTCCGATTCCAACCTGAGTGTAATCCGCGCTCAGAAGCAATGCGTTGTGCGACGATGAACCCTGCCATGCGGCTATTATATCCGCAGGCGTATCGAAGATTCTTCCGAAGTTCTCTCCGAAATTGCCGCTGATTCCGTATACGTCGGCTATCGTGCCCGCCTTCTCGAAGTTCGGTCTGATATGCCTCTTGGAGCCGTTCTCCATAGCCGTCATATTCCAGTCAGCATACGCATTCTCGGCAGCTCTGTGCATTGCGGCGTCAGCAGCCTTGTCGCTGTACGTAAGCGCCGCAAGTCCGTTTGCAGCTCTGTAATCGTTGATTCTGTTCAGCGTTTCCTGCGCGAACTCCGCATAGGTAACCTTGTTTGCCTGTGCGGCAGCCTTTGCCTCGGCGTCGGTAAGCGTCGCAACCTTAACGGCAGCCTTTGCCTCCTCTATGGAATTATACTTATACTCGTTGTTGTATGCATCCTTATACACAACATTGGTCAATGCGGGAGCTGCCTGCTGTACGGGAGCCTCTGTCGCTGCCTCCGTAGGAGCGGGAGCGGGTGCCTCTGTCGGCGCTACCGTGGGAGCGGGGGCAGGTGCGGGAGCCTCTGCCGGTGCTACCGTGGGAGCTTCCGTTTCGGGCTGTGCAGCCTCTGTCTCGTCGGCTTCCTCTGTTGCTTTCTCCGTTATTTCCTCGGCTTCTTCGGTTTCCTCGTCCTCATCTGTGTCCGCC
>JAMPDT010000065.1 GCA_023665525.1 Butyrivibrio sp.
ATCCGCGCACGGTCCCCGCCACCGCTGCGACAAAAATCGTGGGCGCAAGCACGCGCAGGGGCAGAGTAAGCCCCTCGTAGCCCGAAAAGCGTTCAATCGCGGGGGCGGCAAAAAATATTACCGCCATCATAAGCGCGCCTGCAAAGGCGGCGAAAAGCAGCGCGAGTTTGAATATGCGAAAGCCGTTTCGGTATTCCTTTTTGGCAAATTTGGCGGAAAGAAGCTTTGATACCGCAAGCGGCATACTGTAAGAGGAAAGAATCAGCGCGAAGGAGTACACCTCGAAGGCGTAGCTGTACAAACCGTTGCTCTCGTCGCCTATAATAGCGGTCATGGGACTTCTGTACAGAAGCCCTATTATTCTTGAGAGCACCGAGGCGGCGGCAAGGATTGTCCCCTGCTTTATGAAATTGGAGTCCTTTGACCGATTGTTTCCCATAATTAAATCACACTTTAATTTTATATTTCGGACTTGGCGAACTTAAGAGCCGCTTCAATAAGCCCCTTGAAAAGAGGGTGGGGTCTGTTGGGTCTTGATTTAAGCTCGGGGTGCGCCTGTGTCGCGATAAAGAAGGGGTGCTCCGTAAGCTCGCACATCTCGACGATACGGTTATCGGGAGAGGTCCCCGAAAGGCACATTCCGTTTTTGGTGAGAATATCGCGGTAATCGTTGTTTACCTCGTAGCGGTGCCTGTGGCGCTCGGAGATCGTTTCCTCTCCGTAGAGCCTGTACGCCAAGGAATTTTTGGCAAGCACGCAAGGGTAAGCGCCGAGCCTCAGGGTTCCGCCTATGTCCTCAACTCCGTTTTGGTCGGGCATAAGAGCTATTACGGGGTGCGTTGTGTTCGGATCTATCTCAATGCTGTGCGCGTCGTTTATGCCTGCGGCGTTGCGGGCGTACTCCACGATCGTGAGCTGCATTCCCAGGCACAGCCCGAGAAACGGCACCTTGTTTTCGCGGGCGTATTTTATGGCGGTAATCATTCCGTCTATGCCTCTCTGACCGAAGCCGCCCGGAATGAGGATCCCGCAAACGTCGCTCATAAGCTCCGCGATATTTTCCTCGGTTATTGTTTCGGAATCCACCCATTTGATGTCAACCGTCGCCTGATTGGATATGCCTCCGTGCTTAAGCGCCTCGACGACGCTTATATACGCGTCGTGGAGCTGCACATATTTGCCGACGAGCGCTACCGTTACCCTGGCGGTGGGGTGCTTAAGGTTGTACACCATTTTTTTCCAGTCCGTCAGATCGGGCTCGGGGCAGTCAAGATGAAGGCACCGGCACGCCACCTGCGCGAGCTGCTCCTCCTCCATTGCGAGCGGAGCCTCGTAGAGGTACTCGACGTCAAGATTTTGCAGGACGTGAGAGCTGGGAACGTTGCAGAAAAGGGCGATCTTGTCCTTTATCGCCTGATTGAGAGGGCGTTCGCTGCGGCACACGATGATGTCGGGGCGTATTCCCATTCCCTGCAAGTCCTTTACGCTCGCCTGCGTCGGCTTGGTCTTAAGCTCCTGCGACGCGCTCAGGTAGGGAATGAGCGTTACGTGTATCAAAATGGCGTTGCTGTGCCCTATGTCGTGCTGGAACTGGCGAATCGACTCGAGAAACGGCTGGCTCTCAATATCTCCGACCGTGCCGCCGACCTCGATTATTGCGATTCTCGTGTCCTCGTCGGTAAAATTCCTGTAAAAGCGGCTTTTTATTTCATTGGTGATATGGGGGATTACCTGAACCGTGCCGCCGCCGTAGTCGCCGCGGCGCTCCTTTTGAAGCACGCTCCAGTAAACCTTGCCGGTGGTGACGTTGGAATTTTTGTCAAGGCTTTCGTCGATAAACCTTTCGTAATGCCCGAGGTCCAAATCCGTTTCGGCGCCGTCGTCTGTGACGAACACCTCGCCGTGCTGAATGGGATTCATTGTTCCCGGATCTATATTTATATAGGGGTCGAATTTCTGCATCGTGACCTTATAGCCTCTTGCCTTTAAAAGTCTGCCCAAGGACGCCGCGGTAATGCCCTTGCCGAGTCCCGAAACAACTCCTCCCGTGACGAAAACGTATTTGACCGGCATATTTTTTTCCTCCTGCAAGTATATTCATATAAGTTAGATACTACCACGATTCGGGGAATAATTCTATACGAAAATGTAAAAAAATAACAGGGGAAGGGCAATTTTAAACTTTTTTTAGAATCGGAACACAAATTTTACATTTATATTTGTTGATTTATGCAGGGAAAATCTTTATAATAATATAATGGTGTGTCAATACCCGGCAAATCACCAAGTTAGGAGTACCGATGGATAATAACAATTACAATAATAACGACCGCAGAGGCGGGAACGGCGGCAGCGGAGGCGGCAACAGAAGGGGAATCAGACCGAGCCATATAATTCTGGGGCTTTTGATTGCGATCGTGATAACGTATTTGGGAGTCACGTTTTTCAAAAGCTGCTACAACAAGGCTACAACCTCCGAGATAAGCTATTCCGCTTTCCTTAAAATGATTGACAACGACGAAATCGAGGCGGTGGAGTACAGCTCGAGCAGGCTTGTGATTACGCCGAAGAAGCAGCCTGTGAGCGGGCTTAAAATGACGTATTATACGGGATATATTTACGACGAGGAAACCTTTTCCAAATTAAAGGGGCTTGAGGGCGTGGAAATTTCCGCGGCGATCGAGGACACGGGCGCGTCCATAATGGACTTTATCCTCGTTTATATTCTTCCCTTTGTGCTTATTTATATCGTGATCGGCTTTGTGTTCCGCAGGGTTGCCTCGAGCGGGGGCATGATGGGCGTCGGAAAGAGCAACGCCAAGGTTTATATGGAGCAGAAAACGGGAGTTACGTTCAGGGACGTTGCGGGGCAGGACGAGGCGAAGGAGTCCGTCCGCGAGATAGTCGATTTTCTCCATAATCCGCTCAAATATACGGCGATAGGCGCGAAGCTCCCCAAGGGCGCGCTGCTTGTGGGACCTCCCGGAACGGGTAAGACGCTGCTTGCCAAGGCGGTTGCGGGAGAGGCGGGAGTGCCGTTTTTCTCGCTGTCGGGCTCGGATTTCGTGGAGATGTTCGTGGGTGTGGGAGCGTCGAGGGTGCGCGACCTCTTTAAGCAGGCGCAGCAGTCGGCGCCGTGCATTATTTTTATAGACGAGATAGACGCGATAGGCAAAAGCAGGGATACGCGCTACGGCGGCAACGACGAGCGGGAGCAGACGCTCAACCAGCTTCTTGCCGAGATGGACGGCTTTGACTCGTCGAAGGGCGTGCTGATTCTCGCGGCTACCAACAGACCCGAGGTGCTCGACAAGGCGCTTCTCAGACCGGGGCGCTTCGACAGAAGAATCATTGTGGATAAGCCCGATCTGCGCGGACGTCTTGAAACCCTAAGGGTTCATTCAAAGGACGTGCTTATGGACGATTCGGTCGATTTGGACGCGATCGCCCTCGCGACGGCGGGAGCGGTAGGCTCCGACCTTGCCAATATAATAAACGAGGCGGCAATCAACGCCGTAAAGAGCGGAAGGCGCGCGGTCACGCAGGCGGATCTGTTTGAGTCGGTCGAGGTGGTGATCGCGGGCAAGGAGAAAAAGGACAGGATTCTCAGCAAGGAGGAGAAGCGAATGGTCGCCTACCACGAGGTCGGACACGCGCTTATCACCTGTCTTATGAAGGATACTGAGCCGGTTCAGAAGATTACGATTGTTCCGAGAACCATGGGCTCGCTCGGCTACACGATGCAGGTTCCCGAGGAGGAGAAATATCTTCAGACGAGGGACGAGCTTGTGGCAAAGATCGTCACGCTTTTGGGCGGACGCGCCGCGGAGGAAATTGTTTTCAATACCGTGACCACGGGAGCCTCCAACGATATAGAGCGCGCTACCAAGATTGCGAGGACGATGGTGGCGCAGTACGGAATGTCCGAGGAATTCGGAGTTATGGGGCTTGAGAGCATAGAAAGCCAGTATCTTGACGGCAGGGCGGTGCTTAACTGCTCGGACAAAACCTCCGCGCTTTTGGACGAGGAGGTCAAAAGAATGCTCAAGGAATACTATATCAAGGCAAAGGAGCTTCTTTCCGCCAATCTTATGTGTCTTGACCGCGTATCGGAATACCTTATCGAAAAGGAAACCATTACCGGCAGGGAATTTATGAGAATTGTAAACGAGGTAAAAGGAACGTTAAATGATTGATTTGCACCTGCACCTTGACGGCTCCATGCGTCCGTCAACGGTGCGTGAAATACTGTCGGAGCAGGGAATTGTCCGCTGGAGGAACGACGCGGAGGCGAGGGCGGCGCTTTGCGCGCCCGCGGACTGCCGAAGCCTTAACGACTATCTGAAATGCTTCGGCTATCCGTGCCAAGCCCTGCGGACGTCCGCAAACATAATAAGAGCGGTCAGGGAGCTTGGAGAGGACTTGGCAGAGCAGGATATTACATACGCCGAAATAAGGTTTGCTCCGCTGCTTTTGGCGGAGGGCGGACTGAGTCAGGAAGAGGCTGTCGAGGCGGCGATAGAGGGCGCGAGGCAGGCGGAGAGCGAATGCGTGGGGCTTCGTTTGGGCGTTATACTGTGCTGTATGCGCGGAGCAAAGCACAGTGCCAACCTTGCGACTGTTGAGGCGGCGCGCAGGTACCTGGGAGAATATGTGTGCGCGCTTGATTTGGCGGGCGCGGAGGCTCTGTACGCCACGGGGCTTTATGAGGAGGAGCTTCAGCTTGCGCGCAGATACGGAATACCCTTTACGGTTCACGCGGGAGAGGCGGCGGGACCCGAGAGCATATGGCGCGCGCTGGAGCTTGGCGCGTCGAGAATAGGACACGGCGTAAGATGCATAGAGGACGGCGCTCTTGTCGATTATTTGGCGCGTTACGAAATTCCGCTTGAGGTCTGTCCGACAAGCAATATGCAGACGCGCGTATTCGGAAGCGGCGAGGAGTATCCGCTTAAGGAGCTTTTGCTAAACGGCGTAAGGGCGACGCTGAATACCGACAATATGACGGTCAGCTCCACCAATCTTTTCAAGGAAAAAGAATTTGTTAAAACACGATTTAACATAACAGACAAAGAGCTTGAGCTTATGGAAAAGTATTCCGCGGAGGCGGCTTTCCTCAAAAAATAAACGAAGGTACGGACTTATATCCTTTTTTAATAAAAATCTCGGAGGCGGCGGTTTTGTACGACGGTTTTTTTAATATAGAAGAAGAGCTTAAAAAGCTGCCCGGCAAGCCCGGGGTATATATAATGCATGACGCGACGGACGAAATCATATATGTGGGCAAGGCAATAAGCCTCAAAAACCGCGTCAAGCAGTATTTCCAATCCTCCAGGAACCACAGCTCCAAAATAAAAAGCATGGTTTCCAATGTGCAGAGATTTGAATATATAATAACCGATTCCGAGCTGGAGGCGCTTGTGCTGGAGTGCAACCTGATAAAGCTCCACAAGCCGCGCTACAATACCATGCTCAAGGACGACAAGACATATCCCTTCATTAAAATAACGGTGAACGAGGATTTTCCGAGGATACTTTCCTCACGCGAGCTGAAAAAGGACAAATGCCGTTATTTCGGACCCTTTACGAGCGGCAAGGCGGTCAACGACACGATTGAGCTTTTGAACAAGACCTACGGTCTGCGCACGTGCAGGCGGAGCCTTCCGAGGGATACGGGAAAGGAGCGCCCGTGCCTTAACTACCATATCGGACAGTGCAAGGCGCCCTGTCAGGGCTTCATATCCAAGGAGGAATACAGGGAGCTTATTGAGCGGGCGGTGGATTTTCTTGAGGGCAAATACAACGGGATAACGGCGAGGCTTAAGACGCTTATGCAGGAGGCGTCGGACAGGCTGGAGTTCGAGCAGGCGGCGCAGTACCGCGATATGCTCGAAAGCGTAAAATATATTTCGCAAAGACAGAAAATCACCAACAGCGATATGCAGGATAAGGATATAGTGGCGGCGGCGATGGACGAAACCGACTGCGTGGTTCAGGTGTTTTTTATACGCGGCGGAAAGCTTATCGGCAGGGAGCATTATCATATGGAGCTTGCCGGAGATGAGACGAGGGCGGACGTGATAACGGATTTTATCAAGCAGTATTACGCGGGAACGCCGTATGTGCCGCCCACGGTTATGACGCAGGAGCTGCCGGGGGACGAGGAGCTTATCGGAAAGTGGCTGAGCAGCCGCACGGGACACTCGGTGCGTATCGTTATTCCCAAAAGAGGCGCGAAGGAAAAGCTTGTCGAGCTGGCGCAGAAAAACGCCGAGAATATTCTTAAGCAGGATAAGGACAAAATAAAACGCGAGGAGGCAAGAACCGTGGGAGCGGTCAGGGCGCTCGCGGATAAAATCGGCGTTGACGGGGTGCGGCGCATGGAGGCGTTCGATATATCGAATATAAGCGGAGTGCAGTCGGTCGGCTCAATGGTCGTATTTTACGACGGCAGACCGAAAAGGAACGATTACCGCAAATTCAGGATCAAAACCGTCGTGGGACCCGACGACTACGCCTCGATGCGCGAGGTGCTGACGAGACGGCTCACGCACGAGGGCGGCGCGGGCTTTGACGTTAAGCCCGATTTGATTATGATGGACGGCGGCAGGGGACAGGTCAATATCGCCCTGGACGTAATAAGCGGGCTGGGGCTCAATATTCCCGTATGCGGCATGGTTAAGGACGACAACCACAGGACGAGGGCGCTTTGGTACGATAACCACGAAATAGATATTGACAGGAACAGCGAAGAGTTTAAACTTATAACAAGGATACAGGACGAGGCGCACCGCTTCGCCATAGAATACCACCGCAGCTTAAGAGGCAAGGCGCAGATCCATTCGGTGCTTGACGACATTGACGGAATCGGACCCGCACGGCGCAAGGGGCTTATGCATACCTTTAAGGACATTGAAGGCATAAAGGCGGCGACGCCCGCGGAGCTTGCGGGCGCGGAGGGCATGAATCGGGCGGCGGCGCAGAAGGTATACGATTTTTTTCACAAACCAAATCAAAATATAAAGTAAAGGGGCTTGGCTATGTCAGAGGAACTCAAGGTAACCAAAATAATAGAGAAAATGGAGCTGAAAATACTGACGCCCGATATAGATATTGAGGGCAAAATCGTGACGGTGCCGGAGATAAACAGACCGGCGCTCCAAATGGCGGGCTTTTTCGACCATTTCGACAGCGACCGCGTGCAGATTATCGGGCGCGTCGAGGCGGCGTATATGGAAACGCTCGAAAAGCTTACGCGCAAGGAACGCTACGAGCAGCTTTTATCGTACAATATTCCCTGCATTATTTTCTGCCATGACGAAAATCCCGACGAGCAGATGATCCGGGCGGCGCGCAAATATCAGATTCCCCTTTTGCAGACCAACGAAACGACCTCCTCGTTTGAGGCGGAAATAATCAGGTGGATGAAGGTTATGCTCGCTCCGATGATTTCGATTCACGGGGTTTTGGTGGACGTTTACGGCGAGGGCGTGCTTATAACGGGCGAGAGCGGAATCGGTAAAAGCGAGGCGGCGCTGGAGCTTATAAAGCGCGGCCACCGTCTTGTCACCGACGACGTTGTGGAAATCCGCAAGGTCAGCGACGAAACGCTGATCGGCTCGGCTCCCGAGATTACGAGGTATTTTATCGAGCTTAGGGGAATAGGTATTATTGATGTCAAAACACTGTTCGGCGTGGAGAGCGTAAAGGAAACGCAGGGCATAGATATGGTTATCCACCTCGAGGACTGGGATAAGGAGAAGGAGTACGACCGCTTCGGACTTGAGGAGGAGTACACGGAGATTTTGGGCAACAAGGTGGTCTGCCACAATCTTCCCGTGCGCCCCGGGCGCAACCTTGCGGTAATCGTGGAATCCGCCGCGGTAAACTGGCGTCAGAAAAAAATGGGCTACAACGCGGCGAGGGAGCTTTACAACCGCGTTCAGAACAATATGGGACGCAAATAAATTTAATTTTACAAGGAGAAAAAATATGGCAAAATTATGCTTCGGAGTGGATCTCGGAGGAACGACGGTCAAAATGGGTCTTTTTACGGCGGGGGGCTCGCTTTTGGAGGATTGGGAAATCCCTACCAGAAAAGAAGAAAAGGGCGCGTATATCCTTGACGACATAGCGGGCTCCGTCAACGATAAAATAAAAGAAAACGTGCTTGAAACGGAGGACATAGTCGGAATCGGAATCGGAGTTCCCGGACCCGTCACCCCGTCGGGAGTCGTCAAGGGCTGTGTGAATATAGGCTGGGGCGATACGCCCGTTGAGGAAATACTCAAGGACAAGACGGGCTTTGAGGTTAAGGCGGGCAACGACGCCAACGTGGCGGCGCTGGGCGAGCTTTGGCAGGGCGGCGGCAAGGGCTGCTCGAGCCTTGTAATGGTGACGCTCGGAACGGGAGTCGGAGGCGGTATCGTGCTTGACGGCAAAATCGTGACGGGAACGCACGGCGCGGCGGGCGAAATCGGACATATGCTGATGGTATACGACGAAACGGTTTCCTGCAACTGCGGCAGAAAGGGCTGCCTTGAGCAGGTCGCGTCCGCGACGGGAATAGTCAAGGAGGCGAAACGCTTCCTTGCGGCGGACGATACTCCGTCCTCGCTGCGCGCGATAAGTGAATTTTCGGCGAAGGACGTTTTTGACGAGGCGAAAAAGGGCGACGCGCTTGCTCTTAAAACGGTCGAAAGGCTCGGGGAATACCTCGGACGCGCGCTCGGACATATCGCCTGCGTCATCGACCCCGACGCGTTCATAATCGGCGGCGGAGTTTCCAAGGCGGGGGATTTCCTGATTGACGTTATCGAAAAGCATTATGTCGAAATGACCTATCCCCAGTGCCGCAGGACCCCCGTAAGGCTTGCGACGCTCGGCAACAGCGCGGGTATTTACGGCGCGGCGAAGCTGGTGCTCGATTAATTTTTCAGAGGTGGAAATGGACTTTTTATCCGAGGCGGGAAAGATAGTCGGAACGGACATACTGACCGACGAGAAAATGGATAAGCATACGACCTTCAAGGTGGGAGGACGGGCAAAATATTTTGCCGCGCCGACCTCGGAGGAACAGGTGCGGGGGCTTATCGCGCTCTGCAAATCTGCGGGGGTACCGTATTTTATCGTCGGCAACGGCAGTAATCTGTTGGTATCGGATTCGGGCTATGAGGGTATGATAATCCTTATCGGACAGGGTATGTCGCGGATCAAGACGGACGGCTGCGTGATAACCGCGCAGGCGGGCGCGCTTCTGCCGAGGCTGGCAATGGCGGCGGCTGCCGAGGGACTGGGCGGTCTTGAATTTGCGGCGGGGATCCCCGGAAGCGTCGGCGGCGGCTGCGTTATGAACGCGGGGGCGTACGGCGGCGAGCTTAAGGACGTGCTTACGAGAGTGAGGGCGCTTACGCCCGACGGGAATATTCGGGATTTTGCGGCGAATGAGCTGGAGCTTGGTTACAGACACAGTATTTTCAGCGGCGGAGGCTTTGTTGTTTTGGAGGCGGAGCTTAAGCTTGAGCATAAGGATATATCGGAAATAAACGCGCTTATGGCGGAGCTTGCCCAAAAAAGGCGCGCAAAGCAGCCCTTGGAGTACCCCAGCGCGGGAAGCACCTTTAAAAGACCGCAGGGCTTTTTTGCGGGAAAGCTTATAGAGGAGGCGGGGCTTAAGGGCAGGGGCGCGGGCGGCGCGTGCGTGTCCGAAAAGCACGCGGGCTTTATAATAAACAAAGGCGGCGCAACCGCCCAGGATATATACGATACGGTGCGGATTGTCATAAACGGAGTGAAAGAAAAGCACGGCGTAACCCTTGAGCCGGAGATAAGAATAATCGGAGAATTTTTGTGATTGGTTCTTGACGCGCCGTGAAATGTGTAGTAATATACTTGGGATTGTCATGGCTTGGAGGCGGAAAGCATGAGAATGGTTATCGTTACAGGAATGTCCGGCGCGGGCAAAAGAACCGCGCTTAAGGTTTTTGAGGACGCGGGCTATTACTGCGTGGACAATCTGCCCATTATGCTCGTGATGAAATTCGTGGAGCTTGCCGCCGCGGGAGGCAGCGGAATCGGCAATATCGCGATGGGCGTGGACGTCAGGAGCGGCGAAAGCTTCGGAGAGCTTGAGCCGGTGCTTGACAGAATGAGCGAGATGAATTTCCGTTACGAGATACTCTTTCTCGAGGCGGAGGACGAGGTGCTTGTAAAACGCTTCAAGGAGACAAGACGCAACCACCCGCTTGCGGGAGAAATGCGCATTATCGACGGCATAAGCAAGGAGCGCGGGGAAATCGCCTTCCTCAAAAAAAGAGCCGATTATATTATAGACACAAGCACCCTGCTTACAAGGGAGCTTAAGCAGGAGCTTGAGAAAATATTCGTAAACAACGGGGAATTTTCCAATCTCGTTGTCACGGTCATATCCTTTGGATTTAAATACGGTATACCCGAGGACGCGGATCTTCTTTTCGACGTGAGGTTCCTGCCGAATCCGTTTTATATAGACGAGCTGAAAAGGCTTACGGGAAACGACGCGCCGGTACGCGATTATGTCATGGGCTTCGAGGAGGCGCAGACCTTTCTCGCCAAGCTCACGGATATGCTCGCTTTTCTTATACCGAACTATATTTCCGAGGGTAAAAACAGGCTTGTCATCGCGGTGGGCTGCACCGGGGGCAAGCACCGCTCCGTCACCTTGGCAAACGCGCTGTTTGAAAGGCTTAAGGGGCATGATTACGGTCTGAAAATAGAGCACAGGGATATAGACCTTGATGCAAGGACCAAAAAATGAGCAGGTCCGGTATGTCGTTTTCTTTGAAAGTAAAGGAAGAACTGGCGGGAGTATACGCCTCGGCAAGGCACTGTCAGCTTGCCGAGCTGTCGGCGCTTATAGGAATGTGCGGGCATATATATACGACTCCGTCGGGCAGGCATTATATTGCCGTGTCCTCGGAGAACCGCGGGATAACGGCGAAATGCCATGCGCTTATCCGCAGGGCGTTCGGGTACGAGGCGGACGTATCGGTAAGATACAACGCGGAAACCAAAAACACGGCGTATTTTACGGCGGTAACGGATTCGGACACGGCGATAAAAATTCTGATGGCGGCAAAACTGATGGACGGCGACGGCAGCATTGACAGGGATTTGTCGCTTGTCAGCACGGTGGGCATAAGCAATATGTGCTGCAAGCGCGCGTTTCTTCGAGGGGCTTTTTTGGCAGGCGGCTCTATGAGCGATCCCGAGAAGGCTTATCATTTGGAAATTGTCACCTCGGGTCCCAAAAAGTCCGAGCAGATCGCCAAGGCTGCGAACGCCTTTGATTTGGGCGCGAAAATAGCGCTGCGCAGGAATTATTACGTCGTGTATATAAAAGAAAGCTCGCAGATTGCGGATATGCTGAACGTCACGGGCGCGCACGTTTCGCTTATGGAGCTTGAAAACGTAAGGGTACTCAAGGAGGTGCGAAATTCAGTCAACAGAAAAGTAAACTGCGAAACCGCGAACCTTAACAAAACCGTAAGCGCGGCGGTAAAGCAGATAGAGGATATTAACTATATCGGGGAAAGGGCAGGACTTGACAGCCTGAACGAGGGACTTGAGCAGATTGCGAGGCTCAGGCTCCGCTACCCCGATATGCCGTTAAAGGATTTGGGCGGGCTGCTCTCGCCCGCCGTGGGTAAATCGGGAGTGAACCACAGACTGCGCAGGATAAGTCAAATTGCGGACGACTTAAGACAAAAGGAAAGCAGGGAGGAAGAAAAATGATTAAAAAGAACATGAAAATTAAACTGTCTACGGGACTTGAGGCAAGACCCGTCGCCGTATTCGTTCAGGTCGCGAGCCAGTTTAAAAGCTCGGTTTATGTCGAGGTGGATACCAAAAAGGTCAACGCCAAAAGCATAATGGGAATGATGACGCTCGGGCTAGACGCGGGCGAGGAAGTCTGCGTTATAGCGGAGGGCGACGACGAGAACGAGGCGGTCGCTGAAATCGAAAAATACCTGAGCGACGAAATAAAGAGCTGAAGCGCCCTTTAAACGGAGGATAAAAAATGGCATTCACACATCTGCACGTACATACGGAGTACAGTCTTCTTGACGGTTCAAGCAAAATCGGCGAGATAACGGCGCGCGCGAAGGAACTCGGTATGGACAGCATGGCGATTACCGACCACGGCGTGATGTACGGTGTCATTGATTTTTACAAGGCGGCAAGGGCGGCGGGCATTAAGCCCATATTGGGCTGCGAGGTCTATGTCGCGCCCGGCTCGCGCTTCGATAAGGAAGCGGGCGCGGGTGAGGATCGATATTATCATTTGATTTTACTTGCGGAAAACAATATCGGCTACTCGAATCTCACGAAAATAGTTTCAAAGGGGTTCGTGGACGGTTTTTATTATAAGCCCCGTGTGGATTACGAGGTTTTGGAGCGCTATTCCGAGGGCATTATCTGCCTAAGCGCCTGTCTGGCAGGCGAGGTGCAGAAGTATCTTGCCCGCGGACTTTATGACGAGGCGTGCAGGTCGGCGCTTCACTATCGGGAGATTTTCGGCAAAGGCAATTTCTTTCTGGAATTGCAGGATCACGGAATATATGAACAAAGGCTGGTCAATCAGCAGCTTGTGCGTATGAGTAAGGAGCTGGGGATTGAGCTTGCTGCGACCAACGACATTCATTATACCTATGCGGAGGACGCGGAGGCTCACGACGTCCTTTTGTGCATTCAGACAGGCAAAAAGGTATCGGACGAGGACAGAATGCGCTATGAGGGAGGGCAGTTTTACTGTAAGTCCGAGGAGGAGATGCGGGCTCTTTTTCCGTATGCGCCCCAGGCAATCGACAACACGCACAAAATCGCGGAGCGCTGCAATGTGGAAATCGAATTCGGCGTGACCAAGCTGCCGCGCTTTCAGGTGCCCGAGGGCTTCGATTCGTGGACGTACCTGAACCGCCTTTGCGGCGAGGGACTCGCAAGACGCTACGGGGACGAAGCGGAGGAGCTTCGCGGCAGGCTTGACTATGAGCTGGGCGTAATACGGGAGATGGGCTATGTCGATTATTTCCTTATCGTGTGGGATTTTATCAATTACGCCAAAAGCAACGGCATCGCGGTGGGACCGGGACGAGGCTCGGCGGCGGGCTCGATTGTCGCGTACACGCTCGCGATCACGGATATAGACCCCATAAAATACAATCTTCTTTTCGAGCGCTTCCTTAATCCCGAGCGTATCTCCATGCCCGATATAGACATTGATTTCTGCTACGAGCGCAGACCCGAGGTCATAGACTATGTTATGGAAAAATACGGCAAGGACTGCGTCGTGCAGATTATAACCTTCGGCAAAATGCTTGCGAAGGGCGTTATAAAGGACGTAGGGCGCGCCATGGACATTCCCTACTCCAAGACCGACGCGATCTCCAAAATGATTCCCGACAGGCTTCCCGACAAAACGGTTGTCAGCATAGACGACGCGCTTGAGGCGAGCAACGATTTCAGGGCGCTTTACGAGAGCGACGAGGAGGTAAGGAGCCTTATAGATATGAGCCGCAGACTCGAGGGGCTCCCGAGAAATTCCTCCATGCACGCGGCGGGAGTGGTTATCGGCTCCAAGCCGATCGACGAGTTTGTCCCGCTCTCGCGGGCGGCGGACGGAACGCTGACCACGCAGTTTACAATGACGACAATAGAGGAGCTGGGGCTTCTCAAAATGGACTTTTTGGGACTGCGCACGCTCACGGTCATACAGAACGCGGAAAAATACATTAACCGAAACGGTCAGGCTTCTTTTGACATAA
>JAMPDT010000066.1 GCA_023665525.1 Butyrivibrio sp.
AAGACGTTCTCAGGTTGGAACCGGTGACAGAAGCGAAAGAATTAGGACTTATAACTTCCCTCAAGGAAGATTAACCGACCACAGAATCGGTCAAAACCTTGATGTTAGAGAAATTATCGAAGGCAATTTAGATAAATTAATTAATTTATTAATCGAATACGACCAAAAGTTAAAGCTTGAAAAACTTTAAACAGAAGCTATTGACTGACAACAAAAAATGATTATAATAAAAATCGACGATAAAAGAACGATATAAAATGAATTTACAATCACTCTGCATAGGGAATACAATTAAGATAGGAGGATACATAATAAGATGAAAATTCAGGAAAATATGAATGCGGTATGGGATATAGGATCCGCACGAAGTACAGATTCGCTTAATGCCGCGCCAAAATCCGAAATGCAGACGGAAAGCGTACACGCCGACGCAGGTGCGGTTTATGAGAAAACCGAAGAGCCCGACTGCGAATATGCGACATACAATGCGGACGGAGTTGTGAACGGAGTAAATTCCTCAAGCGCGTCGTCATCTAACCGAAGCATAAATTATAACAGGGGGTTATGAAATGAAAAAAACAACATTAATTGCGGCAGTCCTTATGCTGTTGCTTACGTTTGCCGGCTGCACCAAGAGCAGTTCAACCTTAAATGCGGAAAACAATACATCGGAAGCTTCCTCGTCAGCTATGGAAACAGAAACGGAGACGGAGAAGTACGCAGAGAAGCCGAGCGATGAAGAAACGACGGCGGAAAATACAACGGAAGAGCCGACAACGGAAGCTCCTTCCGAAAATCAGGAAGATGATTATAACGCGGAGGAGGCAAGGAAAAACTTTGAGGAATCCGATATTCCCGATTCAATCAAAAACGTATTCCTGTCGGATGGAGAATTTATTGATACTCAGACGCAGAAGGAAATGAAGCTGGGGGATTATAAGCTGTATTATTCCGATATGGAAGCGGAAACCTATGATTTTAATGACTGTAAAGAGGTCTTTAATTTGCAGAGTTATATAGCTGTGGATTTTGACGGTGACGGAAAAAAGGAACTGTTCTATGATGTCAACAATGGGACTGACGGAGTTATTTTCCATGAGCATACGGACGGAAAGGTATATGCATACAGACATTCCTCGCTTAGAGTGCATATAGGTGAAAACGGCGACGTTGTAGGCTCGGGCGGATTTGCTTTAACATCGAGCACCTTGTACAGATACAGTTTTGATACGGAAAAACTTATTCGTACGGTTATTGCATACGCCAGGCAGCAGGAGGACGGCGAATACAAATATTACGCTGAGGGACGAGAGGTGGAGCCTGCCGAGTTTGAAACATATTTTAAGCTGCTTAGCGAAGGCAGTCTGAACTGGACGAAGTTCAGCGTTATGCCCAATTATGATAGCATTGCCGAGAATGCAAAAAAGGTATTGGAGGAATCCGATATTCCGAGCTCAATCAAGAATATATTTTTGTCCGACGGAGAATTCGTCGATACGCAAACAATGACAACCGTAACATTACAGGATTATAAGGTATATGAAAAAAATTTGATTTATGACAGTGTGGATGCGATTCCAAGGGAGGAATATAATCTGCAAAATGGGGAAAGTGTTGAGGAGTGGATGGAATATGTTTCGGTCGATTTTGATAACGATGGAAAAAAGGAGCTGTTTTTTGTCTGTCTGTCTGGCTTGATATATGAAGAAGGCGTTATTTTTCATGAGCACACGGATGGAAAGGTGTATGCGTACAGACATCAGTCGATAAGGATAAGCATAGGAGAAAACGGCGACGTTGCAGGTCCGGACGGAGCGTATCTGTCGGAGAAGACTGTGGAAAGATACAGCTTTGATACCGAGAAAATTGTTAAAACAAAAATCGCGTATGCGGAATTTATAGCTAACGGTAGATATAAATACTTTGTAGAAGGGAATGAAGTGGATTATGCTGAGTTTGGTAAATATCTTGACTTGCTCAGCGAGGGCAGCCTTGATTTTACGAAGTTCGGAATTATACCGACAAAATAATCGGTAATTTTTGCGGTGTCAAGAAAAAATACTTGACACCGTTTATTTTTTGCTGTATTCTAAGCAAGGTGTTTAAATATGGAGAAAATAGTTGAACAGGCGATGCTCTACGATTTCTACGGGGAGCTGCTCGGAGAGCGCCAAAAGTCGGTATATGAGGAATATGTGCTCGACAATCTTTCTCTGAGCGAAATAGCCGAGGGGCGCGGGATAAGCAGACAGGGCGTGCACGACTTGATCAGGCGCGCCGACAGAACGCTTGGCGGTTATGAGGAAAAGCTCCATCTTGTCAGCAAGTTTATGGCGGTAAGGGAGAAGGTAAATCGGATTTACGGTATTTCCGACGAACTTGCAGGAGAGGGCAATTCGGAGCAGGCAAAAAGAATCCGCGTAATCGCAGACGAGATAATGGACGAGTTGTAATCGTTCGCGTATTTGGGTGACAGTATGGCATTTGACAGTTTATCGGATAAATTACAGAATATTTTCAAGAACCTTCGGAGCAAGGGCAGACTGACGGAGGCGGACGTTAAGGCGGCGCTTAAAGAGGTTAAGATGGCGCTTTTGGAGGCGGATGTCAATTTCAAGGTTGTAAAGCAGTTTGTGAACACGGTCACGGAGAGGGCTATCGGACAGGACGTTATGAAAAGCCTTACGCCCGGACAGACGGTTATCAAGATCGTCAACGAGGAAATGGTTGCCCTTATGGGCAGCGAAACCACCGAAATCGCGCTTCGCAAGGACGGAAAACCCACGGTCATTATGATGGCGGGGCTTCAGGGCGCGGGCAAGACCACGACCACTGCCAAAATCGCGGGCAAGCTCAAGGAAAGGGGCAAAAGACCGCTTCTTGTCGCCTGCGACGTGTACCGTCCCGCCGCAATCAAGCAGTTGCAGATTAACGGTGAAAAGCAGGGCGTACCCGTATTTGAGATGGGAGAGAACAATAAGCCCGCGGACATCGCAATGGCTGCGCTTTCCCATGCCGAGAAAAACGGCAACAATGTCGTGATTCTCGATACGGCGGGCAGACTTCATGTTGATGAGGACATGATGAACGAGCTTAAGGACATAAAGGCTCAGGCAGAGGTTTTTCAGACGCTGCTCGTGGTCGATGCAATGACGGGACAGGACGCGGTGAACGTGGCAAGCTCCTTTAACGAGCTGATAGGAATCGACGGGGTTATCCTCACCAAATTAGACAGCGATACCCGCGGCGGAGCCGCGTTATCAATAAAGGCGATTACGGGCAAGCCCATTTTATATGTGGGTATGGGCGAGAAGCTTGCCGATTTGGAACAGTTTTATCCCGACAGAATGGCGTCGAGGATTCTCGGAATGGGCGACGTCCTTACTCTTATAGAGAAGGCGCAGGCAAATATCGACGAGGAGCAGGCAAAGGAAATGGAACGCAAGCTCCGTAAATCCGAGTTCGATTTCAACGATTATCTGGAATCCTTCAGGCAGGTCAAAAAGCTCGGCGGACTTGGCAGTGTAATGAATATGATGCCGGGCATGAACAGTCAGCTTAAGGGAGCCGTCGATAATGTTGACGAGCGCCAAATAGATAAGGTCGAGGCGATTATCCTTTCCATGACGCCAAAGGAAAGGGCGAATCCGAATCTGTTGAATCCGTCCCGCAAAAACCGTATAGCAAGGGGCGCGGGCGTAGACATAGCGGAGGTAAACAGGCTCGTCAAGCAGCAGGAGCAGATGAAAAAGATGATGAAGCAGTTCCCGGGGCTTATGGGCGGCAAAGGTAAAAGAGGAAAATTCAAATTTCCTTTTTAATACACAAAATCAGAATATTTTATGGAGGTGAACCAAATGGCAGTTAAAATCAGATTGAGAAGGATGGGACAGAAGAAGGCTCCTTTTTATAGAATTATCGTAGCTGATTCGAGATCTCCCAGAGACGGCAGATTCATCGAGGAAATCGGAACATACGACCCTAACACTGACCCCAGCACATTCAAGGTTAATGAAGAGCTTGCTAAGAAGTGGCTTGCGTCGGGCGCACAGCCCACCGAGGTAGTAGGCAAAATCTTCAAGCTTGCCGGAATCGAGAAATAATCTGCCTATGCAGGTCAGGAGGGAATCAGATGAAGGAGTTGGTTGAAGTTATTGCAAAGGCTCTTGTCGATAACCCCGACGAGGTGGTTGTCACCGAAACCGTTAAGGAAAAGGCAATCGTTATAGAGCTTAAGGTTGCCGCCTCCGATACGGGCAAAGTGATCGGAAGACAGGGCAGAATAGCCAAATCAATCCGCGCGGTCGTCAAGGCGGCTGCGACCAAGGAAGATAAAAAGGTTATTGTAGACATTATGTAGCCGACGCAGAGCAGGCTGTCCCGTAAGGGGACAGCCTTGTTTGATGTGCGGGGCGGCTGATTTACGAACGGAGAGTAGGATGGACGATTTGCTGAGAGTCGGGGTTATCGCTTCAACCCACGGAATCGGCGGAGAGGTCAAGGTTTTTCCGACCACCGACGATGCACAGCGCTTCAAGAAGCTGAAAAAATGTATTTTGATTTATAAAAATGAGAAAACAGAGCTTGACATTACGGGCGTCCGTTTTTTTAAAAATATGGTGATACTGCGCTTTAAGCAGTTTGACAATATAAATCAGGTTGAAAAATATAAGTCCGCGGAGCTTTACGTCACGCGGGAAAACGCCGTGGAGCTTGAGGAGGACGAGTATTTTATATGCGACCTTATCGGGCTTAAGGCGAAGGACGAGTCGGGAACGGTAATAGGCATCCTGACGGACGTGCTTCAGACGGGCGCGAACGACGTGTACGAGATTACGGCGCAGGACGGCAAGAGGTATCTTTTTCCGGCGATAAAGGAATGCGTGCTCGGGGTAGACCTTGAGGCGGGAATCCTTAGGGTTCATGTTATGAAAGGGCTTTTGGATTTATGACGAATTTTCATGTTCTTACTCTTTTTCCCAAAACAGTGCTTGACTGTTTGGGCGAAAGCATTACGGGAAGGGCGGCGCGCAAGGGACTTATAACCGTAAGGACGACGGATATACGGGATTTTTCCGACGATAAGCACGGTCATGTCGATGATTATCCCTACGGCGGCGGCGCGGGAATGGTTATGCGCCCCGAGCCGATATATAGGGCGTATCAATCGGCAATTCGGGATACTGAGGGCGAAGCAAGAGTAATCTACCTTACGCCTCAGGGCAGACTTTTTAATCAGTCCATGGCTGAGGAGCTTGCGAAGGTCCCGAACCTTATTTTCCTCTGCGGTCATTACGAGGGCGTGGACGAGCGCGTGCTGAACCGTATCGTTACCGATTATGTGTCCATAGGCGATTATGTGCTGACGGGCGGGGAGCTTCCCGCAATGGTGATGATAGACGCGATTTCCCGCAAAATTCCCGGCGTGCTCGGCAACGACAGCTCCTCCGAGATAGAGACCTTTTACGACAATCTGCTCGAATATCCGCAGTACACAAGGCCCGAGGTTTTCGAGGGCGAAAGCGTTCCTGAGGTGCTTCTGTCGGGACACCACGCCAATATTGCCAAATGGCGGCGCGAAAAGTCGCTGGAGCGGACCTGCGACAACCGACCCGAGCTGCTGGCGGGGGCGAGGCTTGACGAGAGCGATAAAAGGTATTTGGAGGAATACAGAAAGGCAAAACGGTAGGCTATGAGAAAAAAATTTGCGTTTTTGTTTTGTATTGTGCTTTGGACGGCTTTGGCGTTTATCGGCTGTGCGGGAAAAAACAGCCGCAAAGGAGCGCCCGACAGGGTTTATTTATACACCGAGAAATTTTCCGCGCCGAATAATGATAATTTCGGTTATTACTCCGAGCTTAAAACAGACGGATATAACGCCGAGATATATGTATCCGAAAAGGACGGCGGCAGGGGAATCGTTATTGATGTTGACGCGAAATTCGCGGACGGCTCCGGGAACAGCCTGTTTTTGGATATGAGGGACGAAAGCTTCGGGGCGCTTTTGTCCTGCGGAAGTCCCGCGGGAGGCACTATGCATAAGATGCTTTATATAACCGAGGACGGCTGGAGCAGCTATGAGGCATCAGACATTTCCTCGCAGATAAAAAACTACCCGCGCCATATCGCAATGCTTTCGGACGAGCTGGGATATATAGGCGGCGACAGGCGGGACGGCTCGACCTTGTATTGCACGCTCGACGGCGGAAGGACTTGGAGCGAGGCGGATATAGGCGTTAATACGCGAAACGCCTTCGCGCCGATACCTGGCGGAAACGGAAAATATTACGAGCTTATTGAAATAATGGCTGCCGAGCCTTCAAAATCGGCGTACAATCTGTACGAATCGGACGACGGGCTTGAATGGGAAAGGCTGAAGACCTTTTCCTTGGATACTGGAATTTCGGACTATTGCTGCGCCGACGGCAGGATCTGCTTTATCTGCAACGACGCTTCGGTTTACGCTATGGAGCTTTAATTTAAAAGTAATTCTTGTTTTACTTCTTCGCTTATTTCTGCTAAAATATCGTATATGGACGAGAGAATAAACAAATTTCTCAGCAGCGCAGGCTTTTGCTCGCGCCGTGAGGCGGACCGCCTTGTGGCGGAGGGCAGGGTCACGGTGGACGGACAGACTGCGTTTTTGGGTACAAGGGTTTCACAAGGGGCGCGCGTTCTGGTGGACGGGCGCGGTATTGACGCGCAGACACAGCGCAGGGTTTTTGCTCTGTATAAGCCCGCAGGATATATCAGCTCGCTTTCCGACAGTCAGGGAGAGGGCATAGCCCGCTTTATCCCTCCCCAAATAAGACTTTATCCCGTGGGGAGGCTCGACAGGGATTCGGAGGGGCTTATGCTTCTGACAAACGACGGCGGGCTTATGAACGAAATACTTAAGGCGGCGGGAGGTCATGAAAAGGAATACCGCGTTACCGTGGATAAGAGGGTGACAGGGCGGTTTTTAAGAGCTATGGAGGATGGAGTGCCGATCCGCAACTCGGCGACGGGAGAAAAAATTATGACGGCTCCGTGTAAGACGCGCCAAATCGGCGAGAAGGAATTTTTTATAACCCTCACGCAGGGGCTTAACAGGCAGATCCGGCGTATGTGCGGATATTTCGGATATAAGGTCGAGAGTCTGCAAAGAATAAGGATAATGAATATTACTCTTGACGGGCTTTCTCCCGGACAGCTTCGGGAGATTTGCGGCGAGGAGCTAATAATGCTTAAGGGGATGACGGAATATGGACAAAACGGCGAGAATTAAGGAGCTGACGGCGGCGCTTAACGAGGCGGCAAAGGTATATTATTCGGGAACCGACGAGATAATGAGCAATTACGAATACGACAGGCTTTACGACGAGCTTGCGGCTCTTGAAAAGGAAACGGGAATCGTGCTTGCGGGAAGCCCGACCAACAGAGTGGGCTATGAAACGCTCGGCTCGCTTCCGAAGGAGGAGCATGAGGCGCCCATGCTCAGCCTTGACAAAACCAAATCCGTCGAGGCTTTGGCTGAGTTCGCGGGCGAGCGCAAATCGGTTCTGTCGTGGAAGCTTGACGGGCTTACGGTGGTCGTGACTTACAGAGAGGGACGGCTTTATAAGGCGGTAACGAGGGGCAACGGCTATGTCGGGGAGGTTATAACCCAAAACGCCCGCGTTTTTGTAAATCTGCCGACGGAAATACCGTATAAGGGCGAGCTGATCATAAGGGGCGAGGCGATAATAACCTATTCCGATTTTGAAAAAATAAACGGCGCGATAGAAGCCTCGGAGGAAAAATACAAGAATCCGAGAAATCTTTGCAGCGGCTCTGTAAGACAGCTTAACAACGAGGTGACAGCCTCAAGGAACGTAAGGCTTATCGCCTTCGCGCTGATCCGTGCGGACGGGGTCGATTTTGGCAATTCCGTAAATAAGCAGCTTGAGTGGCTTGAGGGACAGGGCTTTGAGACGGTGGAAAGAAAAATCGTGTACGGCGCGGATATGGCTGAAAAAGTAGAGTATTTTGCGGGCGCGGTAAAGGACAGCGATTTTCCGTCCGACGGACTGGTGCTTATGTACGACGATATAAAGTACGGGGAATCCTTGGGGGCGACTGCCAAATTTCCCCGCAACGCCGTTGCCTTTAAATGGGCTGACGAGCTTGCGCATACAAGGCTTAAATACGTGGAGTGGAGCGCGTCGAGAACGGGGCTGATCAATCCCGTGGCGGTTTTTGAGCCTGTCGAGCTGGAGGGCACGACGGTTTCGCGGGCAAGCGTCCACAATGTCAGCATAGTGCGCGAGCTTAAGCTTGGAATCGGCGATGAGCTTACGGTTTACAAGGCGAATATGATTATTCCCCAAATTGCGGAAAACCTTACGGGGAGCGGAACGCTTGAGATACCCGGGACCTGTCCCGTCTGCGGGGGCGAGGCGAGGATAAAAAGCAGCGCGGGCGCGGATTCTCTTTACTGCGTCAATCCCCGGTGTCAGGCAAAGCAGATTAAAAGCTTCGAGCATTTTGTTTCGAGGAACGCTGTCAATATCGACGGAATTTCCTCACAGACGCTTGAAAAATTTATTGACCGCGGATTTATAAAGGACTATACTGATTTGTATCATTTGGACAGACACCGCGACGAGATCGTAGATATGGAGGGCTTCGGGGAAAAGTCCTACGAAAATATAATCAAATCGGCTGAAGGGTCGCGCAGAACCACGCTTGACCGCGTTATTTACGGACTTGGGATAGCGGGCATAGGGCTTGCCAACGCGAAGCTGATATGCCGATATTATGACGGAGAGCCCGATAAAATAGCCTCCGCCGCGGCAGAGGAGCTTGCGCGGATAGACGGAATCGGAGAGGTGCTTGCGGCGGCATTCTGCGAATATTTTGCGGACGAATCGAAAAAAGCCGCCTTCTTCGCACTGCTTTCGGAGCTTGAGCTTGAACGCGAGGTCAGGGAAAGCGCCTCGCCCATAGCGGGCAAAACCTTTGTGATTACGGGAAGCCTTAACGGCTTTGCCAACCGCGACGAGCTTAAAAGCTATATCGAAAGACTGGGCGGCAGGACCTCGGGCAGCGTTTCCTCCAAAACGGATTATCTGATTAACAACGATGCGGCAAGCATGTCGTCCAAAAATAAAAAAGCCAAGGAACTCGGAGTTCCGATTCTGTCGGAGCAGGATTTTTTGGCGCTTACGGGAAGTGATTAAATGCCTATCAGAACACAGAACAATCTGCCCGCCAAGGCGGTTTTGGAAAACGAAAATATTTTTGTAATGAACGAGGACAGGGCGCTTTCGCAGGATATAAGACCTCTCGAAATCGTTATCCTTAACCTAATGCCGCTTAAGGAGGATACGGAAATACAGCTTTTGCGCGCGCTTTCCAATACTCCTGTGCAGATTAACATAACCTTTCTTCAAACGGCGTCGTATGTACCCACGCACACGGCGGAATCGCATTTGAACAGATTTTACGAGATTTTTGACAACATAAAGGACAGGCGCTACGACGGAATGATTATCACGGGCGCGCCCGTGGAGCATTTGGAGTTTGAGGAGGTCGATTACTGGCAGGAGCTTGTAAAAATAATGGAGTGGTCCAAGACCAACGTGGTATCGACGCTGCATATATGCTGGGGCGCGCAGGCGGGGCTTTACTATCATTTCGGCGTGCGCAAAATATGGCTTGACGAGAAGGTTTCGGGCGTTTACAGGCATAAGGTGCTGAATCGGAGAAATCCGCTTGTGCGCGGCTTTGACGATGTTTTTATGGCGCCGCATTCAAGGCATACGGAATCCTCGCGCGAGGACATAAGGAGCCGCAGGCAGCTTGTCGTGCTTGCCGAGTCCGACGAGGTGGGCGACCTTATTGTGATGAAGGAGGACGGCCGTCAAATTTTCGTGCTGGGACACCTCGAATACGACCGAATGACGCTTGACAAGGAGTATAAGAGGGACCTTGCGCGCGGGATAAATCCCAAGCTCCCCGTCAATTATTATCCGAACGACGACGTCGGAGTGCGCCCGTATCTGACATGGCGGGCGACCTCAAACTGCCTGTACAGCAACTGGCTGAATTATTTCGTGTACCAGATAACGCCGTATCTTTTGTAGGAAACGGCAAAATGTATCAAGGAGCGACGGCATGGGAGATATGCAGACAATTACAAGAAAAATTCGATTATTACCTGTCGGAGATAAAGAAGAGGTCAACAGAGTTTACAAATATATTCGTGATGGTATGTACGCGCAATATCAAGCCTGTAATCTTTTGATGGGGCAGTTGGCTAGCGAATATTTCAAGTGCAACAGGGATATTAAGAGCGATTCGTTTAAGACAGCTCAAAAAGAAATTTAATCCATTGCTGGCAGAGATTGCTTTTCCCAAGGGAAACGATACCGTATCCGCTGTTACTCAAAAGGTAAAGCAGGATTTTAGTACTGCGTTAAAAAACGGGCTTTCCAAAGGTGAGCGGACGATTACAAACTACAAAAGGACAAATCCTCTGCTTACAAGAGGACGGGATTTGAAATTTTATCACGAATACAAATCATATAATGATTTTTTGGACAAGCTGTTTACAAATGAACTTGAGGTATTCGTTAGATGGGTTAATAAGATTAGATTTAAAATTTTTTTGGGAAATCCACATAAATCACATGAATTAAGGTGCGTTATACAAAACATATTCGAGGAAATATATAAGGTGCAGGGAAGCAGTATTCAATTCGACAGCACCGAAAAGAAGATAATATTGAATTTGACACTAAAAATACCGAAGAAGAAAACGGAGCTTGACGGGAGTACGGTTGTAGGTGTTGATTTGGGTGTTGCCATTCCTGCGGTATGCGCGTTGAACAATGATGAATATGCAAAAGAGTTTATCGGCTCAAAAGATGATTTCCTTAGGGTAAGGACAAAAATACAAGCGCAAAAGCGCAGATTACAGAAGTCTTTAAAAAATACGAACGGAAGGCGCGGCAGAGATAAAAAGCTGAAGCCGTTAAAAAAATTTGAGGAATACGAAAAAAATTTTGTTCGTACATACAGTCATATGGTAAGCAGGAGGATTGTGAAATTTGCGGTAAGGCATAATGCAAAATATATCAATGTGGAGGATTTGGAAGGATATAGGGAAAACGATTTCATACTCAGAAATTGGTCTTATTATGAGCTTCAACAGCAAATAATATACAAGGCAGGGCTATATGGTATTGAGGTCAGAAAAATTAATCCGTATCATACCTCACAAACCTGTTGCCGTTGCGGACATTGGGAAGAAGGTCAGAGAACAGACCGGTCGCATTTTAAGTGTAAGAATTGCGGTATTGAATTAAATGCGGATTTTAATGCCGCAAAAAATATTGCGAAGTCGGAAGATTTCCGATAGTAAGCAATACGGGCGATTTTGCGTCCGAAGATTGAGGATTATATCACTCAATAAAACTCATGCATTTTAGGTTTTGGAACCGTTTAAAATGACAGGGTGCAAAACGATTTCACAAAGCCGGAAATTGAATACCTGTTTTGGAACTGTTTAAAATGGCAGGGGTACAAAACTATCCATTTTCACTGCGTAGCCGAATACCTGTTTTGGAACCGTTTAAAATGACAGGGGTACAAAACAATAATAAACATTCTCCAAGTTCATGATAAGTTATGAAATCATTTAAAATTACAGGGTACAAAACGATGAAGTCTACATTAACGCAAGCGGTTTTGATTTGGAAGGATATGGAGAAATGATTTCATACTTAGAAATTGGTCTTATTATGAATTTGAACAACAAATAGCAATACAAGGCAGGAATATATGATATTGAGGTCAGAAAATAGCCAAGCCACATTTTAAGTGTAAGAATTGTGGCATTGAATTGAATGTGTTTTTTAATGCCGCAAAGAATATTGCTAGGTCGGAAGATTTCTGATAGTAAGCAATACGGGCGATTTTGCGTCCGAAGATTGAGGATTACATCACTCAATAAAACTCATGCATTTTAGGTTTTGAAACCGTTTAAAATTGCAGAGGCAGGGATACAAAACAGGGCAAGAACGCAATACTTGGTATCGGTACTTGTTTTGGTATTTTTTAAACGGAGAAACTGCAAAACTTAAACACTGCCTTGATCAATGATTTATTGATTTAAAGCAGACGCGTACGATTTTATCCCGTTTGCGCTATTGCGTAAATATTGATTGAATCGGGGCTTGATTTGTGATATGATATTTATTGCAAATTGAGCCTTTTTATTTTGGGACGGATTTATGGGATATAAATATATTTTTTTTGATTTGGACGGAACTCTCACGGATTCGGGAGAGGGCATAGTCAATTCGGTGGTATACGCGCTTGCGCGTTTCGGAATTGAGGCGGAGCGAGGAGAGCTTTACAAGTTTGTGGGTCCGCCGCTGTTTGATTCGTTTAGGGAGTTCTGCGGATTTTCGGAGAGCGATGTCGAAAAGGCGGTTGCGTATTACAGGGAATATTTTGCCGATAAGGGAATTTTTGAAAACAAGGTCTATGACGGGATTGAGGAGGTTCTCTCAAGGCTGAGGGAGAGCGGGCGCAGGCTTTATGTCGCGACCTCCAAGCCGTCCGAGTATTCGGTGAGGATTCTTGATAAATTCGGGCTTTCAAAATATTTTGAATATGTTTCGGGAAGCTCGCTTGACGAGAAGGACAGCAGCAAGGCGGCGATAATAGAGCGCGCAGTCAGGCACAGCGGGGCGGCTTTATCGGACATTCTTATGGTGGGCGATCGGAAATTTGATATTGAGGGCGCAAAAACAAACCGAATTGCGGCGGCAGGCGTTTTGTACGGATATGGGAGCCGCAGGGAGCTTGAGGAGGCGGGAGCAGATTATATTGCGGAGAATGCAAGGGATTTGCTTCGGATTGCGGAAGGCTAGAGAGGAGTAAGCTTGAAAGAGGTATTTATTTTCGATTTGGAAGAGGGCATGGTGGTAGGCAAGGATTTGCTTACCTCAACAGGCATAATGATTATTCCCGCGGGAGTAATGCTTACGCGCGCCATAATCGAGCATTTGAGGGCGCTTGGCGTGGAATGCGTGGACATAGACGAGAACGCAAGACGCGATACGGAGGCGCTCGAGGCGGCGGCAATAGCCTCGGAACAGTTTAAAAAGTTCAATAAAAAATATGTTGAAACCAAGGACAAGCTTAACAATACCTTCGGCAAAATTCTCAGCAGGAATATCAACAAAAGCGAGATAGAGCAGATGGTCGAGGAAAGCTGGGGAATGCTCGGCAAAAATTACAATTCCTATAATATGCTGGGAATGCTTTATTCGATGCACAGCTATTCCGACACTACATATATGCACTGCATGAACGTGGGAATGATTGCCTCGCTCATAGGAAAGTGGCTCGGCTGGAGGGCGGAGGACATAAAGATCCTGAATGCCTGCGGAATGTTCCACGACATCGGGAAGCTTATGATTTCAAAGGAAATTATCGACAAGCCGGGAAAGCTTACCGACGGGGAATACAGGATAATGAAGTCGCATACGGTTAAGGGCTACGAGCTGCTAAAGGATATGGGGCTTGACCCCAGAATCGTCAACAGCGCGCTTATGCACCATGAGCGCTGCGACGGCAGCGGGTACCCCTTGGGCGTCAGGGGCGACAAAATAGACGCTTATTCCAAGATCGTCGCCATTGCGGACGTCTATGAGGCGATGACAGCGAACCGCGTCTACCGCGGTCCGATTTGCCCGTTTGACGTTATCGCGCAGTTTGAAACCGAGGGCTTTCAGATGTACGAAACAAAAT
>JAMPDT010000067.1 GCA_023665525.1 Butyrivibrio sp.
TTGAATTTCTTAAGGAAAAGGGGGCGCGCGTGGCGATAGCCTCCTCATCAAGAGTGGAAATGGTGCAGGATAACCTTAAGAAAACGGGGCTTACGGGCTTTTTTGAAAAAATTGTGGGCGGAAACCTTGTAGCGCACAGCAAGCCCAACCCCGAAATATATCTCAAGGCGTGCGAGCTTTTGGGCGTAAATCCCAAGGAAAGCTACGCCGTCGAGGATTCCTACAACGGAATCAGAGCCGCCGCGGCGGCGGGAATGAAGGCGGTTATGATACCCGATATGCAGCCGCCGACAGAGGAAACAAACGCGCTGGCTTATAAGAGCTTCGATTCACTGCTCGATTTTATGGGCTGGCTTGACAGGGAGGAAATATGGAAATAAATCTGATTAAGGAGCTTATGGACAGGCTTTGGGAAAAATATGAGTACGCCTCGCTTTTGGCTTCGGATTCCGTGGGAAAGGGCTACGGAGTTTCGGGAAGGGGCATTACCGCGGCGGAAAACTCTATGCTGTGCGAGTGCGGCTATGTAATAAAGGCGTACGACGGAAAAAGCTACTGCGAGTATTCCTTTAACGGGCTTGACAGGGAAACGCTCGAAGCCGTGCCTGAGGCGCTTGATAGGCTTTTCAAGGCAAAGGAGAGGCTTCGCGGGCTTATAGACGGCTGTGAAATCAACGGATACGGCAGGATTCCCGACGAGGAGGAAAGAGCGTCCTTTGAGCGGGAGTACGCGGACGAGCCGGAAAAATGCGGCGACGACGAGATTATCGGCAGGCTTAAGAGTGTGCGCGAGGCGGCTCTTGCGCGCGACGAAAGGCTTTTGGACTGCGACGCGGCTGTGTCGTACCAGAAATATACAAAATATTTCATTTCGCCCAACAGGGAGCTTTCGCAGAATATGCTGTGGATGGCGGGCTGGGTGAACGTAATGGCGAAAAAGGGCGAGGCTGTCAAGACGTGCTTTGAATCCTTTTCGGGACGCGGAGGCACGGCGGTGCTCGACGTTATGGACGAGGTCGCCGCAAGGACCGTGAAATCCACGCTTGATTTGCTGGAAAGCGGTCAGATCGCGCCCGGCGAGTACGACTGCATATGTACGCCCGAGGTTACGGGAATGATTGCGCACGAGGCGTTCGGCCACGGCGTTGAGATGGATATGTTCGTCAAGGACAGGGCGCTTGCGAGGGAGTATATAGGCAAGTATGTCGCTTCGCCCCTTGTCACGATGCACGACGGCGCGGCGGCTGCCGACGAGGTAGCTTCGTTCGCCTTTGACGACGAGGGCATGAGCGCAAGGGATACCGTCGTCATAGATAAGGGTATCCTAAAGGGCGGCATAAACGACGCGCAGACCGCGCTTGCCTTGGACTGCGGCTTTACGGGAAACGGGCGGCGCGAAAGCTTTGAGCGCAAGGCGTACACGAGAATGACGAACACCTTTTTTGAGCACGGCACGGACAGGCTTGAGGATATGATCGCGTCGATCGAGCACGGCTTTCTTCTCGAAAACGCCACAAGCGGAATGGAGGACCCCAAGAACTGGGGGATCCAGTGCATGGTCAATATAGCCAGAGAAATAAAGGACGGCAGGCTCACGGGAAAAATATATTCGCCCGTGGTTTTAAGCGGCTATGTTCCCGATCTGCTCAAATCCATATCCATGATGTCGGAGAAAACGGCGCTGTGCGGCAGCGGCTTCTGCGGCAAGGGCTATAAGGAATGGGTAAAGGTTTCGGACGGCGGTCCCTATATAAAGGCGAGGGTGAAGCTTGGATGAGAGGAGAAGGCGAAATGAGAGATTTGGTTATCGGACTGCTTAAAGAAAAGGGGATAAAGGACTACTGCGTATACGACGAGCTGCGCGAGTCGGCGGAGCTGTTTTTTATACGCAAAAACATAGATTTGGCGCGCGGGAAAGAGGCGCGCGAGCTTAAGCTCACCGTTTACCGCGATTTTGAGCGGGGAGAAAAGAAATACAGGGGCTCGTCGTCGGTATATATTTATCCCGAATACGACGCGGCAAGGATTTCGGGGCTTATAGACGAGGCGTATTCCTCGGCTCTCTACGTTGAGAACCCTTATTTTGAGCTGCCCGAGGGAACGCGCGAGGAGAGGATTGAGGCTGAGAGCGATCTTAAGGAGGGCACGCTTACGGACAACGCGGTTTCGATGGCTGCGGCGCTTTATGAGGCGGACTGCGTAAGCGGCGCCTGGGTCAATTCGTCGGAATTTTTTGCAGAGAAAAAAACGGTCAATATATTAACGTCGGCGGGTACTGACGTTTCCTATGTCAAGTTCAATGTCAACGGAGAATTTGTGACGCAGAGCAGAGAGGGGGAGGACGCGGAGCTTCATTGGACCTTTGAGTACGACAGCCTTGCGAGGGACGCAATAAGGCAAAAGTGCGGGCAGGCGTTAAAGACCGTGCGCGACAGAGCCTTGGCGGTTAAGGCTCCCGCGGATTTGAGCGGCTTCCCCGTAATTCTGTGCGACGGCGCGCTCGGGGATTTCCTCGGCTTCTATCTCGACAGGGCGAACGCGGGAATGATTTATCCCGGCTATTCGGATTATAAGGCGGACCTTGACGTATTCGGCGGCGCAAAGGGCGAAAAGCCCGATATTGTTATGCTTCCCGACGCTCCGTACAGCGCCGAGGGCGTAAGGACAAAGGAGCACACCCTGCTTGAAAACGGCGTTGTAAAAAATCTTCACGGAAACGTTATGTATTCGTCCTATGTCGGGATACCGCAAATCGGCAGCTACGGCAGGCTCCGCTGTCTGAACGGCGGTACGCCGCTTGACGAGCTTAAAAAGGAGCCGTGCATCATGGTAAAGAGCTTTTCCGATTTTCAGGTGGACAAAATGGACGGATATTTCGGCGGCGAGTTCAGGCTTGCCTATCTTTACGACGGCGGCAAGGAGCGTATTCTTACGGGAGGAACCGTGAGCGGCAATATTTTTGAGGCGCAGACGAAGCTGAAATTCTCGTCGGAGCGCTACGCAGACGCTCTTTACGAGGGACCCGCGGCGGTGAGGATAGGGTAGAAGCAAACGCCAAAGCGCGGAATTTCGAGGAAGAAGCTATGCTTGAAATTAAGGACAAATTTTATCTTGACGGCGAGCCGTTCCAAATAATATCGGGAGCCGTGCATTATTTCAGGACCGTACCCGAATACTGGAGGGACAGGCTTGAAAAGCTTGTAAATATGGGCTGCAATACCGTGGAAACATATGTGCCGTGGAACTTCCACGAGCCGCAGAGAGGAGTGTTTTTGTGGGACGGTATGCGCGATATACGCCGCTTTATCGAAACGGCGGCTGAATTAAAGCTTTGCATGATACTGCGCCCGTCGCCCTATATCTGCGCGGAATGGGAATTCGGAGGACTGCCCGCGTGGCTTTTGAGGGACAGGAATATGAGGCTGCGCTGCTCCTACGCGCCCTATCTTGAGGCGGTCAGGGATTATTACGCAGAGCTTATGCCGAGGCTTGCGCCCTATCAGTCCGACAGGGGCGGGAACATTATTCTTATGCAGCTTGAAAACGAGTACGGCTATTACGGGAACGATACGGCGTACCTTGAATTTCTTCGCGATACCATGCGCGAAATGGGAATAACCGTTCCGTTTGTCACCTCCGACGGTCCGTGGAGCGAGGTGGTTTTTAAGTCGGGAACGGTTGACGGCGCGCTTCCCACGGGAAATTTCGGTTCGGGAGCGGAGTGGCAGTTCGGTCAGATGAGAAAATTCATCGGAGAAAATAAGCCGCTGATGTGTATGGAATTTTGGAACGGCTGGTTTGACGCTTGGGGAGAAGAGCACCATACGACCGAGCCGCAAAAGGCGGCAGCCGAGCTTGACGCGCTTTTGGAGCGCGGCAGCGTCAATTTCTATATGTTTGAGGGCGGTACCAATTTCGGATTTATGAGCGGCAGAAACAGCGGGAGCCCGACTGCCGACGTCACCTCCTACGACTACGACGCGCCGCTTACCGAGGACGGGCAGATTACCGAAAAATACGGACTTTTTAAGAAAATTATTTCAAAATACAGGAGCTTTGAGGAAATTCCGCTCACGGCTCAAATAAAACGCGGCTCCTACGGCAGAATAAAATGCAGCGGAAGCGCGGGACTGTTTTCCATGCTTGAAAAAATATCCTCGCCCGTTCATTCCGTATATCCCCTTACAATGGAAGAGATAGGTCAGAGCTACGGCTATATACTGTACAGGCTCCCGATAAGGGAGGGAGAAACGGTTGACGAAATATACCTAGAAAAAGCGTCCGACAGGGTGCTTTGCTATTGCGGCGGCGAATATCTCGGCACCGCCTCCCTTGAAAATATGCGGGATAAGCTTGAGCCGAGGGAAAAGCGCACGGGCAGGAGTATAGAGCTGCTTTGCGAGAATACGGGCAGAGAGAATTTCGGAACAGGGCTTGAAAATCAGAGAAAGGGAATTTCGGGAGGCGTCAGGCTTAACGGGAGGCGGCTGTTTTGCTATGATATTTTTCCGCTCCCTCTTGACGGCGACCAGCTCGCAAAAATCGAATTTTCACCGCAGCGCGACGGAAGCCGAGGCGGCGCGCCGTCCTTTTACCGCTTTGAATTTGAGGCTGACGAGGAGTTCGATACGTTTTTGGATACCGAAGGCTTCGGGAAGGGCTGCGCCTTTATAAACGGCTTCAATCTCGGACGCTTTTGGGAAATCGGACCGCAGAAAAGACTTTATGTTCCCGCGCCGCTTATTGCAAAGGGGCGCAACACGCTGATAATTTTTGAAACCGAGGGCAGGGCGGCGGGAGAAATTACTTTGACGGATACGCCGCGGCTTAACGGGTAGAGATTATTTTTACTGTTGACATTTCTCACGGCAAGTGATATATTTTTACCATAGGTGTACTATCTGAAATAGTACACAAAGGTCATAATTGGACGGGAATCGGAGGGAGGTCCGTTAATGTATACAATAGACGTTATGTCGAGAGTGCCTGTGTACGAGCAGGTGGTCGAGCAGACGGAGCGTTTTATCCTTACGGGTATTTTAAGCCCCGGGGATAAGATTCCGTCCGTGCGCAATCTTTCAGTGGAATTATCGGTCAACCCCAATACGATTCAGAAGGCGGTGTCGGAGCTTGACAGAAGGGGAATAGTCTATTCGATACCGGGCAAGGGCTGCTTTGTGTCGGAGCAGGCGAGGGCGCTGCTTTCCGAGGCGAGGAGAGGCGGTCTTATGGGGATAAAGAAGCAGCTTGCGGAGCTTAAGCTTGCGGGAATCGGCAGAGGGGAGATAGTCGGTATAGTGGACGAGATTTACGGGACGGAAAGAGAGGGCGGCGGCAATGATTAGTGCGGAGCTTCTGACAAAAGAATTTGACGGCTACAAGGCGCTCGACGGGGTGAGCTGCGTGATTCCCGAGGGCTGCATATACGGTATGGTCGGCTCGAACGGAGCGGGCAAGTCCACCTTCCTGCGTCTTGTGAGCGGAGTTTACAGACCCGAAAGGGGCACGGTTATGATAGACGACGAGCCTGTTTACGAGAATCCCGACGTTAAGGGCAGGCTTGCCTTTGTGCCCGACGATCTGTATTTTGTTTACAACGCGACCATGAGAAGAATGGCGAGGTTTTACGCGGGAGTGTACAAGGATTTCGACAGGGAGAGATTTGAATTTCTTACGGAAACCTTTAAGCTGGACGCCGCAAAGCCGATCAGCGCCTTTTCAAAGGGAATGAAAAGGCAGGCGGCGATAATACTCGCGATTTCGTGCAGACCGAAATACCTTTTTTTGGACGAAACCTTCGACGGGCTTGACCCCGTTATGCGCACGCTTGTCAAAAGCATAATATGCAGGGACGTGGAGGAGCGCAGGGCTACGGCGATACTTACCTCGCATTCCTTAAGGGAGCTTGAGGACACCTGCGATCAGCTCGCGCTTCTGCATAAGGGCGGACTGATTTTCGAGAGCGACATATCGGAGCTTAAGACCTCTCTCTTTAAGGTGCAGGTCGCTTTTTTGGACGAATACGGCAGGGACAGGTTCAAGGATTTGGAGGTGCTTCATTTTGCCAAAAGCGGTTCCGTGTCGAATCTCATACTGCGCGGGGACAAGGAGGAGGTTACGGGATTTCTTTGGAAAATGAATCCCGTTATACTTGACGTGCTGCCGCTTACCTTGGAGGAGGTATTCACATACGAAATGGAAGCGCTGGGCTATTCCTTTAACCTTGATGCGATCGGGGAGGGGCTTGCCGACAGGAGGGAGGACGGCTATGAAGGATAGATTTTTTTCAAAGGGCATATTCCGCGAGCAGTTCAGGCAGCTTAAAATCATCGGAATTGTAGGCGGCGTGCTTTATACCCTGCTTGCGGTGTTTATACCGATAGGCATTAATCTTTCGGCGGTTAATTTGATCCATTACGACCCGGAGCGGCTTTCGGAATATACCGAGAGGATAGGCGGCTATGGCGTTTGTATGGTGCAGCTGCTTATTCCGCTGATTTTTGTCCCGCTGCTTACGCTGACGGCGTTTCATTTTCTTACCAAAAGGAACAGCAGCGATTTTTATCACGCCCTTCCCGTAAAAAGAACGGCGATGTACACGGGCGTGCTCGCGTCCGTGCTGGCGTGGACCTTGATAATTACGCTCCTGCCGCTTTTGGCGATGTGGGCGGTATGCCTTCCTCTGAAAACGGTGGATTTTCCGTTTGCCGAGCTGCTTAAGGCTTTTGTCAACACCCTTGCGAGCTGTGTGTTTATGACGGGAATTACGGCTTTGGGGGTGAACATAAGCGGAACGCTTTTTACAAACATAATTTCGTCGGGCATAGTCCTGCTGCTGCCCAGAGTTATTCTTGCCATGTGCTGGGTGAGCGCGGGAGCGCTGGTGGAGAACTCTATTTTGGAATACCGTATTATGCGGCTTGTGCTCTACGGAAATCCGATTACCAAGCTGGTTTATCTGTTCGGAAGCGGCGAGAGCTTTTCCGAATACTTTGCCTCGGGACTTGCGGCGGGAGCCGCCGAGGGACTTGTGTATCTGCTTGCGGGAGGCTTGTTTTTCGGCTTGCGCAAGAGCGAATCCGCGTCCATGTCCAGCATAAACAGGGGAGTGCAGTCGATAATACGTCATATGCTCGCGCTTATTTTCAGCACGGTAGCGTCCGTGTTTTTGGTGGAATGCATATGGTACAGCCACGACGAATTTGAGGTGTTTATGGCGGTGCTGTTTTATGTGCTCGCGGTGGTGGTTTATTTTTTCTACGAGCTTATCACCACAAGAAAGTGGCAATCGGTTGCGAAAAGCGTAAGGCAGCTTCCGTTTTTCGCGGGAATGACGGCAGCCATATTCGCGGTTATAAGCGCGGTCAGCATAAGCGGCAACAATTACAGAATGAACGCCGAGGACTCGGAATATGTTAAGATTATGAGCGTGTCGGCATTTTGGGGAGCCGATTATTTCTTTGACAAGGATGATTTGCCCGTGAAGATCAGATCCGCGGAAATAAAAAGGCTGATTGCGGACGCGTACAACAAAAATGCGGACGCCGAGGGAAACGGCGACGCATTTGCGGGAAGCATTGCCGTCGCGGTAAGGGAAAAGGGCTTAACGCGCAAAAGATACGTTTATCTGAATTATGAGGATATGAACGCGGTGCTGAAGGAGATATATGATGTGGCGGACGTTGACCTCTTACAGAGGTTTCCCGAGCTTAACGGGGAGAATGGCAGGTACAGACTGTATTTGTATTGGAATGTCTACGATCCGTGCACGCTTACCTCGGAGGAGCTGCAAAGGATTTACAATACGCTGAGAGCGGAAATACTTGACGCGGGCGGTCCGTCGCAGATTTTTGTCCGCGATAACGTAATTTGCAGGCTGGAGCTGCACGGCTATGACGGACGCACTTATTTTGAGCTTCCGATAGGCGCGGGGAGCGAAACGCCCGAAACCTTCAGGCTTATACAGGATATTATAGAGGAACGCGGCGAAGCCCGAAGCTTTGCAGAGCTGTACGAGGCGGTTTCGGACAGCGCAGGCTACGGCACGGACGTATCGGGGCGCATATCCTTTGTTTCGGACACGGACAAATACAATGAAACCAAGTATTACGGCTTATCCCTGTATCCTGACGAGGACGCTAGAGATCCGAGGGCTGAGAAGATATATGAAATTCTTAAAAAATACGAGCCGAACGGCGACGTCGAGGGCGAAAACGTTGTTGTGGAAAGCTCGGAATGGTATTACGGCGACTACGGCGTTTCCTTCGGAGTGTATAATCCGAGCGACGAGGATATGGCGGAGCTTTGGAATATTATTGACGGAGCGCATTGGCAGTAACAGGAGGAAATCGGGTGGCGGCATTTACGGAAAAGGCTATAATCGAAACCTTTGTGAAGATACTTAACGAGAAGCCCATAGACAAAATAACGGTCAAGGAGATAATCGACACCTGTCAAATCAACCGCTCTACCTTCTATTATTATTTTGCGGATATATACGATTTGATTGACAGGATTTTCGAGAACGAAACCGCAAGTATTCTTGAGAAGCATGCGGTTTACGATTCGTGGGCGGAGGGCGTGAAGGCGGCAATGTCCTTTGCAATCGAAAACAAGAGGGCGATTTTTCATATCTACAAATCGGTCAGCAGGGAGCGGTTGGAGCGCTACATAAGCGAGGTGCTCGATTCGGCTCTTTTGGGCTTTATGCGCTCCCAGTGCGGGGAAGAGGACGTTTCGGAGGAAAACATAAGGCTTGTGACGGATATTTATAAGTATACGCTCACAGGACTTCTCTGCAAATGGCTCGAGGAAGGAATGACCGCAGAGCCGATTGCTTTGATTGATAAGCTGGCGTATATGCTTGAGGGCAGCGTCTCGGGACTGCTGAAAAGGGCGGGGGAGTGCGACAGAGGAACGGCTCGTAAATAAATACGAAATCCGACACTTTCGGCGGAGTGTCGGATTTTTCAACATTTTCAGATGGGTGTCGGAAATTCCGACACATTTATTTATTTGTCTGTTTTATTTTGGAACCATGTTTAGTAAAATCTTTTACAGAAAAAAGCAAAGGAGATGAGTGCATATGATTAAATTCGGGAAATGGATTGTAAAGCACAGGATCCTGATTGTCGTGATCGGAGCGCTGCTGCTGATTCCGTCGGCTGTCGGAATGGCGAAGACCGAAATTAATTACGATATGCTGACGTATCTGCCCGAGGATATTGAAACCGTCAAGGGTCAGAACATTCTTTTGGAGGATTTCGGAAAGGGCGCGTTTTCGCTGATTGTTGCGGAGGGAATGCGGGACAGCGAGGTTGAGACGCTTACGCAGAAGCTGGAGCAGGTTGAGCATATCGACACTGTAATTTGGTACAGCAGCTTGGCGGATATAAGCGTCCCGATGGAGTTTTTGCCCGACAAGTATTACGACGCGTTCAACAGCGGGGACGCGACGCTGCTGGCAGTATTTTTTGACACATCGACCTCAGGCGACGATACTATACAGGCGATTAAGGACGTAAGAAAAGTATGCGACGAGAGATGCTTTGTAACGGGAATGTCCGCGCTTGTGACAGATCTTAAGGATTTGTGCGAGAACGAGGAGGCGATTTATGTAGGGATTGCCGTACTGTGCTGCCTTGCGGTGATGATGCTTCTGCTCGACTCCTTTCTCGTGCCCGTTCTGTTTCTCGCGAGCATAGGAATGACGATACTTTACAATATGGGGAGCAATATCTTTTTTGGGGAGATTTCATATATAACGAAGGCGCTTGCGGCGGTGCTTCAGCTCGCGGTCACCATGGACTATTCTATTTTTCTTTGGCACAGTTACAGCGAGCAGAAGGAGCGGTTTGAAGGCGATAAGGAGAGAGCTATGGCGCACGCGATAAAGGCGACCTTTACCTCGGTTATAGGCAGTTCCGTAACCACGGTGGCGGGTTTTTTGGCTCTGTGCTTTATGAGCTTTACGCTCGGACGCGACTTGGGAACGGTAATGGCAAAGGGCGTTATTCTCGGAGTTTTGGGCTGCCTTACGATACTTCCGTCGCTGATGCTTCTTTTGGATAAGCCGTTGGAGAAAACAAAGCATAAGCCTCTTATTCCAAAAGCGGATAAGGCGGCGAAGGCAATCGTCAGGTTTCCCGCGATATTCATAGCCCTGTTTGTCCTTGTGCTTGTACCCGCCTTATACGGCTATCAAAGGACGGGAGTATATTACGATATGGCGTCAACCCTGCCGGAGGATATAGAATATGTGGTAGCCACCGCAAAACTTGACGAGAAATTTGATATGACCAATGTGCATATGGCTTTGGTTGACTCTGATATGAAGGCAAAGGACGCCTCCGCGATGATGAAAGATATGGAAAAGGTGGACGGGGTTAATTTCGCTCTCGGCTTCAATTCGCTTGCGGGAAGCGCGATTCCCGAGGAGATAATACCCGAAAGGCTTGTGAGCACGTTAAAGAGCGGCGATTACCAGCTTATTCTGATAAGCTCGGAGTACAAAACCGCCACGGACGAGGTAAACGCCCAAATAGACGAGCTGAACAAAATAATCGACAGATACGATAAAGAGGGAATGCTTATCGGAGAGGCTCCATGCACAAAGGATTTGATAACCGTAACCGACCACGATTTCGGCGTGGTCAGCGTCATATCCGTTGCCGCGGTTTTTGCCATAATACTTATCGCGCTTAAGAGCGTATCGCTTCCGATCATACTTGTTTCGGTAATTGAGTTCGCTATTTTCATAAACCTGGGGATACCTTATTATACGGGAACGACGCTGCCGTTTATAGCGCCCATTTGCATAAGTACCATACAATTAGGCTCGACCGTCGATTACGCGATACTTATGACGACGCGCTATAAGAGGGAACGTGCGCTCGGCGCGGATAAAAAATCCTCCGTGCAGACCGCGCTGTCAGCTTCGATTCCGTCCATTACGGTAAGCGCGCTCGGCTTCTTCGCAGCAACCTTCGGGGTCGCGGTTTATTCGGAGATAGACATTATTTCCTCGATGTGCATACTTATGGCGAGAGGAGCGATTATCAGTATGCTTTCGGTAATATTTGTGCTGCCGTCATTTCTTACGGTGTTTGACAAAATAATCTGTCATTCGAGCATAGGCTTCAATTTTGGCAAGAGAAAGGAGATTCTGCAATGAAAATGAAAAAGAACATATCAAAAATAGCGTCTGCGGCATTGGTTTTGGGACTGGCGGGAAGCTGCGCGGCAGCGGCGTATGCCGAGCCGTCGAATGAAGCCGCCGCTTATGCAAAGTCCGCCGAGGAAAACGGAAATAAGGACGGCTCCGAGGACAGGGCGGACAGCGTTACGGGAACGGGAAAGGACAAAGAGGAAACTGTCTATGTGATAGCGGGAGCGGACGGAAGCGCCGAGCGCATAATCGTAAGCGACGTGCTGAGGAATCCGTCCGGAAAGGATAAGATAAACGACGTGACGGGGCTTACGGATATAGAAAACGTAAAAAGCGACGCGGCGTTTAAGCTTGACGGTGAAAGCTGCGTGTGGGACGCGGCGGGCGAGGATATTTACTACCGCGGAAACAGCACGCAGAAGCTTCCCGTAAACATGGAAATAAGCTATAAGCTTGACGGCAAGGAACTTGAGCCGAAGGAGCTTGCCGGCGCGAGCGGAGAGGTCGAAATTACGGTGAAATACGTCAACGACTGTAAGACGACCGTAAAGACCGATGCAGGGGAACGCGAGATATATGTGCCGTTCGCGGTTATGGGAGGAACTGTTTTGGATAACGATAAATTCAGAAACATTACGGTGTCGGGAGGCAGGATTATCGACGACGGGGACAGGTCAATCGTTGTCGGAATCGCTTTCCCGGGGCTTGCCGAAAACCTCGGTCTTGACGGCGAAAAAAGCGCGATGATTCCCGAAGCCTTTACCGTTACCGCACAGGTTACGGATTTTCAGCTTGAAACTGTGGTCGGCGTTGCGTCAAACGAAATATTCAAAGGTTTGGGAATTGACTTGGAGGATTATGAGGACGGCGGAGAGCTTGCGGGCAGGCTTGAGCTGCTTGATTCCTCGATGAAAAGCATCGCCGACGGCTCAGAGGAGCTTTACGGCTATATGACGCAGCTTCTTGGCGGAACAAAGGAGCTTTCGGACGGAATAAACGAGCTTGACGGTTATGCGAAGCAGCTTTCGGCAGGCGCGGATAAGCTTTACGGCGAGGGCGTTGTCTATATCGACGGGAAGCTTTCGGAATTAAGCGGAGGACTCGGAACGGTTTCGCAAAACAGCGCGGCGCTTAACGCGGGCGGCAAGCAGGTGTTTGAGGCGCTTCTTCAGTCCGTGCAGGTTCAGCTTAAGGCGTCGGGGCTGGAGCAGCTCGGACTTAAGATCCCGTCGCTGACGGAGGAAAATTACGCCTCGGAGCTTGACGCGCTGACAGCCGCGCTTAACAAGGCGGCAGCGGTATATCCGTCGGCGGGCGCGGCAGCCGCGCAGACTGCGGCGGCAAAGGCGTCGCTTGATTCGTATGCGCAGTTTTACGCGGGTCTTACGCAGTATACGGCGGGAGTTGACGCGGCGGCGGCAGGCAGCGCGCAGCTTGCCGAGGGTTATTCCGAGAACATAACCGCAAATGTGTCGGCGCTTTCCCAAAAGCTGGGCGAGTTTGCCGAGGGTGTAAGCAGTGCGGCTGAGGGAGCGAAAACCCTTTATTCCTCGGCGGAGCAGATCGCCGAGGGAAGCAAAAAGCTTTCGGAGGGAGCGGCGGAATTTTACGAGAGCGGAATAAAAGCGGCGCTTGACGTTTTGGATACGCTTGAGCCCCGGGCGGAAATCCTTTCGGCTATGGCTGACGCCGCCGAGGCGTATCAGTCGTATTCGGGCATTGCAAACGGAATGAGCGGCAGCGTGAAATTCATATTCAGAACCGAGCCTGTGAGCAAATAAAAATTTTATACAAAAATTACCTTAATGAACAAATTGTCCGCGGCAGATACTATTTTCACAGTATTAAAGAAAAGAGGTGTCTGTCATGGACAATTTGAGCTTAAACAACAATATGGGCTGGGCGATGAGCTCGATGGCGATTTCCGATACGGTGGAGCGCAGGCTGAACGATGAGCAGCGCGTAAAGATTACGGAGGCGAGCAAGGAGGAGGCGCTGAACCGTTACAGGGACGGCGACAGGAGCGACGAGGTGCTGAGGATCCTCGACAGGACCGAGCTTTAAGCTCATAAATGTATTGAAAAAGCCGTCATATCTGCTATAATTAATCCGAGAGGTTTCTGCAATCATTAAGTATACGGAGGCGCGCATGAAGGACGGGAGATTAACGGTAGGGTTATTTGTAGCGGATATGGCGGACGATTTCAGCCGCGGGATATGTAAGGGCGCAATCGACGCGGCTTACGGGGAGGACGCCAACCTCATTATCATTCCCGGCAATTATTACGACAGGGATTTGAGCATTTACGACGGCTGCGTGCAGTTCGATTATCAGAACAATATTCTTTTTACCTATGTTTCGCCGGAGGAAATGGATTTGCTGGTTATTTCCGTCGGCACGATAGGCTATATGTCAACAGTTGAGCGCCGCAGGGCGTTTCTCGATTATTTCAGCGATATTCCCATTATAACGATAGCCTCCAATATCGAGGGCTACGAATATGTTATGTACGATAACGCCAAGGGCGTAGGGGACGCCATGGAATATCTTATCGG
>JAMPDT010000068.1 GCA_023665525.1 Butyrivibrio sp.
CCCGCCGCAGGCGGAGAATCCTGTAAAGCAGAATTCTATTTTATTGACATTTTGCAACGTTGCCGATATAATAAAACTGATGTTGTAAAACGTTTGATTTAAAATGAATTACGGAGGATTTTTTATGCCGCCAAAAGCAAAATTTACGCGTGAGGAAATTGTGGACGCGGGGCTGGAAATCGTGCGGGCAGGGGGCGCTTCGGCGCTGACGGCAAGGGCGCTGGGAGCGCGGCTGGGAAGCTCGTCAAGACCGATTTTTACAGTGTTTGAAAGCATGGAGGAGGTTTCGGACGAGGTGAAGAGCGCCGCCAAAAGGCTTTACGCCTCGTATATAGAAAGGGGCTTGTCGGAGGAAATCGCCTTCAAGGGCGTCGGCACGCAGTATATCCTTTTTGCGATAAGAGAGCCGAAGCTTTTTATGCTTCTTTTTATGGAGGAGCAGGAGAGCGTTCCGCCCGTGTCGGGGGTGCTTCCTCTGATCGAGGAAAACTATGACAGGATTGTGCGCTCGGTTCGGGACGGCTACGGGCTGGACGCGGACAGCGCAGGGAGGCTGTACCGCCATTTGTGGATTTACACCCACGGAATCGCGTCGCTTTGCGCCACCAAAATGTGCAGCTTTACCGCGGAGGAAATAAGCCGTATGATGACAGAGGTGTTTAAGGGACTTTTAAACGGAATTGAGGAGGAAAAAAATGATTGACGTAAGGGAGATAACCAAAGCCTACGGGAGTAAGGAAAGCCCCGTTTCGGTTTTAAAGGGCATAAGCCTGAAAGCGGACGACGGCGGTTTTTACGTTATTCTCGGCGCGTCGGGCTCGGGAAAGTCCACACTGTTAAACGTGATGTCGGGGCTGGAGCGTCCCGACGGCGGAAGCGTGCTTTATGACGGCGAGGACATAGCCGCCCTGTCCGACGGCGGTCTGACGGAGTTTCGGAAAAGGAATATCGGATTTATTTTTCAGCAGTACTATCTGCTGCCGAATATGAGCGTTGACAAGAACGTAAAAATGGGGGCGGATTTGGCGCAAAACAAGTCGTACAGGGAAATTATAGAGGCTGTCGGTTTGGGCGGGAAGCTGCGCAAGTATCCGAGCGAGCTTTCGGGCGGAGAGCAGCAGAGGGTCGCCGTTGCGAGGGCGCTCGCCAAAAGACCCAAGGTGCTGTTTCTTGACGAGCCGACGGGCGCGCTTGACGAAGAGACGGGAAGAACGGTGCTTGATTACATCTGTAAGCTGAGGGGAGAATACGGCTTTACAATCGTAATGGTGACGCACAATCAAAACATTGCGGATATGGCGGAAAGGGTTATCACGATGAACAGCGGAAAAATACAGGGCGTTTATACGAACGAAGCTCCGAAAAGCGCTTATGAGATTGGATGGTGACGGTATGGTTGTGGGAATAAAGGACGCGGCGCGGCTGTTCGGCATATGTATAACAGCCTGCTGCGCGGTGCTTGTGTGTACGCTGTTTTTGAACTACAAGGCGGATTTGGCTTACGCGGCGGATAAAATAACCGCGGAGGCGGCAATGAGTATGTACAATGCTCAGGTATCCACCGTGAGAATGGTATGCTCCCTCTGCGGCGGCTGTCTTTTGGCAACCTCTGCGGTAATGCTGGTTTTTTACATCAAGCATTATATCGACGTTCACAAAAAGGAGCTTGGAATTTTAAAGGCGCTCGGCTGTTCTGCCATGAAAATCGCGTTGAATTTTTGCAGCTTCGGAATAAGCGTTTTCATCGGCGGCGCGGCCGGTTTTAGCGGCGCGTTCCTGCTTATGCCGCTTTTTTACAAAATACAGAACAAGGACAAAATATTACCCGAGATTACGGTGCGCTTCCACCCCGCGCTTTTTGCGTGGCTTGTGCTTCTGCCGACCGCCGCGTTCGCTCTTTTGGCAGTGCTGTACGCTTTTTTCGGGCTTAAAAAGCCCGTGCTGACGCTTCTTAAGGAAAGCATGACGGCGCGCTTCGCAAGACCTGCGAAAAAGGAGGACACAAGCGAGGGACGCACCTTTATCGCGGATCTTAGAAAAAGTACCTTAAGGAGCAGGAAAATCCTGGTGTTCTTTGTGGTGTTCTCGTCGTTCTGCTTTTCCGCGATGACGCAGATGTCCTTCGCGATGAAGGACCTGTCGAGCCTTATGATGGGAGCGATGATTATGGTTATAGGGCTTATTCTTGCCTGCACCACGCTTTTTCTCGCCGTAACCGCGGTGATTGACGGAAATACCAAAACCGTCGCGATGATGAGGGCGTTCGGCTATTCGGGAAAGGAATGCAGGAAAGCGCTTTTGGACGGCTACCGTCCCGCGGCATATATCGGGTTTGCGGTCGGAACGGCATACCAGTACGCCCTTCTTAAAATCGCGGTGGAAATCGTGTTTCGGGATATTGAGGGTATTCCCGAATACAAATTCGACGTGCCCGTAATGCTTGTTTCTCTCGCGCTCTTTATTGCGGCTTATGAAATCGCAATGTATTATTATTCGGAGAGAATAAAAAGGATTTCCGTCAAGGAGATAATGCTGGAATAGCTTCCTATCTGTTATCTTGTGTGTGCCTGCGTGCCGTTATTGCTGCTGCCCGCCGAGGAGCTGCCCGTCGGGGCTGTGCTGTCGGCGGAACCGCCGCCGGAGGAGGAACTGCCCGTACCGCCTGCGGACGGCCGTCTGTTATGCTCCTCGTCGCAAAGCCCCTCAAGGTCCTCGTCGGTTACGGCATATTCCATATCCTCTATTGTGTATTTATCCAAATCTATGGACGAAACGTCCTTTATTATGCGGATCACGGTTTTGCGCAGACGCTCGGGGCAGGCTTCGCCCGCGACCTTGCCGGAGTCGGTGCAAATCGTTATTTTGGTATGGACGTTGCAGGCTTGGGCAGGCTCCGTTCCCGCCTCGAAATATTCGTAGGTTACGCGGCTCCCGCGGGGGTCGCAGTCGCATAAGCCGTCAACCGCAAGCATACCCGAGTCGAGGCATATTCTTGCCCTTACGATATTGGAGGGAGCCTCGGGCTCCGAGGAGGTTACGCCCTCGTTGGCGGCTTTCATTGTAAGCCCCCATATATCGAGATAGGAGGACAGAATATGCTCCGGGTACTCCTTGTTGCTGTCATAGCCCGCCCATATTCCCGTAGTGTAATTTCCCGCAGTGCCGATTACCCATTTGTCAACGGAGTTCTGCGAGGTTCCCGATTTAGCGTAAACGTAAAGGTTTTCCTCAAGGTAAGGGAAGCAGGAGCGGAGCGTTCCCGAGGTAACGACGCTGTGAAGCGCGTTTGTCATAAGCCAGGCGGTGGATTCCTTCATAATGCGCGTTGACTGAAGCTCCGTATTGTCGAGAACTATGTTGCCGTCATGGTCCAGTACCCTCGTGTAAAGCTTGGGCTTGATATATACGCCGCCGTTTGCAAAGGCGGAATATGCGGCGGTCATTTCAAAATTGGTTACGCTGCAAGTTCCGAGCGCGATGGGAAGATAGTAGTCCTGCTCGGTCAGCGTGGTTATTCCGAAGTTCTTGAGGTACGTGGCGCCCGTGTTGATCCCTATGTCGTTGAGCGTTTTGACGGCGGGAATGTTGCGGGATTCGGCAAGCGCCTGACGCACCGTAACATAGCCCTTGTAAACCTCGTCGTTGTTTTTGACGAGTTGTCCCGTGCTGTAAAAGAAGGGAATGTCGTCGATGACGGTCGCAACGCCGTAGCCGCTGGTGTCGATGGCGGGCGTGTATACGATAAGCGGCTTGATGGTGGAGCCCGCCTGACGCTGTGAGGCGGTGGCGCGGTTGAGCACAAGGCTCTGCGTTTTGTCGCCGCGTCCTCCCACGATCACCTTGACCTGCGCGGTGCCGTTTTCAATCATTACAAGGGAGGTCTGCGGCTGGAGCGAGAAGGTAAGCGATTCGCTTCCCTTGACAACCTCGCCCTCGGTTTCCTCGAGAATGTGGTTCTTGTACTCGTCGGTATACTTCTGCGCCTCCTCCTTGGAGGGGAAAAGCAGCTCGAATTTGGAGTCGTATTTTTCTCTTAAATATTTGAGGAGGCTCGATTCGGTATAGGTGGAAAGATTGCCGAAGGGGTCCTTTACCTGGAACCTGTAAGAAACCGAATATTCCACATGGTCGTGCCATATCGACTGGTCGTTGATATAATTTTCGGCAGCCGTCTGGAGGTCGTGGTCCTCGCAGGAAAATATGGAAAGCCCGCCGCGGTACACAAGGTTATACGCCTGCGTGTAGGAGTAGCCCTTCTGCGTCATCAGATCCTCCATAATGTCCTGAATCAGCGCGTCGGTATAATACGAATACGCCTTGGAGCCGGAGGAGGCGTTGTACACGTTTTGGATCCTTGAGTATACGTCGTCCCGTATCGCCTCGTCGTATTCAGCCTGACTTATCATATTGAATTTAAGCATATTGTCGAGAACCTTTTTGCGGCGCTCGGCGTTTTTTTCGGGATAGCGAATCGGATTGTAGGAATAAGGGTTCTGCGTAATGGCGGCGATAACCGCGCTTTCAGATATGGTAAGCTCGGAAACGTCCTTGTTAAAATAATTGCGCGACGCTCTCTGGACGCCGAGATTGTTGTTGCCGAGATTAATGGTATTCAGATAGTTTTCGAGTATGACCTTTTTGTCGCCGATGTTTTCCTCAAGCTGCAAGGCAAGGTACTGCTCCTGTATCTTACGCTTGAAGCGGTCGCCCTGACTGTCCTCGTTTTCAACGGAAAAAACGCTGTTTTTAATAAGCTGCTGCGTTATCGTGCTGCCGCCCTGGGTGAAACGGAAGCCGTTTGAAATTCCGATGTAGGCGGCGCGGATTATGCCCTTTGCGTCAATTCCGTTATGCGAATAAAAGCGCTCGTCCTCGATGGCGATAAAAGCGTTCTGAAGATGCTCGGGAATTTCGTCGATTGTCGCGGAAATACGGTTGGCGCCCGAGGCGACAAGCGTTGCCACGGGAGTTCCCTTGCAGTCGTACACGTTGGTCTGGTACTGCGACGGGGTAACGTCGTTAAGCGTGATTTCGGGAGTGGTGCTGAGGATTCCCTTAAAGGCTCCCGACACGAGCGACACGCCCGTTATCGCCGCAAAAACGAAAACCACTATGAGTATTTTGAAAATATATACCAAAGCCTTTGTCCCCATTTTTATTTTGTGGGAAAAAAGCGTCCGCTGCGTTTTTTTGATGTTGGCACTGCTGTAATTCATATAGCCGCCTCCCTTTTCGGTTAAATATATATGTAAGTATACCAAAAAGGTCCGAATAAATAAAGAAAAAACGCCAAATATAAGAAAATCTTAACATTATTGTAATATTATTAACAAAATCGGAGAAAAGTATGATATTCTTGTATCGGACGGAAGCGTCGTATATTTAAGGACGGCTTGGAGAGAAAATATGACGGAGCATATTATTGTAAAACACGGCGGAGAGGGCGTTTACGAAGAAAAAAAATCCCGCTTTATCGCGCGGCTTTACGGCGCGGAAAGCGAAAGCGAGGCTGTCGCCCATATTGAGGCGGCGCGCAAAAAATACTGGGACGCAAGACATACCTGCTATGCCTTTGTGATAGGAGAAAACAACGAGCTTACAAGATGCAGCGACGACAAAGAGCCGTCGGGGACTGCGGGGAAGCCGATTCTCGAGGTGATAACGAAGGCGGGGATACATAACTGCCTTGTGACGGTCACGAGGTATTTCGGGGGAACGCTTCTCGGTACGGGAGGGCTTGTGAGGGCGTATACCAAGGCGGCGAAAGAGGCGCTTCGCGCAAGCGGTCTTGCGCTTGTGCAAGGCGGAGCGCTTTATCGGGTGGTCACGGACTATAACGGCGTCGGGAAAATCCGGCGGGCGGCAGCCGAACTCGGCGCGCAAATCAGGGATACGGCATACTCCGACAAAGCGGAGCTTGCCGTTGCGGTAACGGCGGATATGGGCGAAAGGCTTTGCACGGCAATCACCGAAAGCACGAACGGCAGGGCAGCCGTTGAAAAGGTCTGCGACCTGCCGATTGAAACCGAGTACCGCATTGATATTTAGCGCGCGCAGGTTATTTTTTTGATTATCAAAGGATAAACCGCGACAATCCAAATTACCGTTATGAAATACCGCACTATGTTTATTATCACCGCGCAGTCGGGGAAAAGCGCGAAGCCGAGAAGCTTAAGCCCCTGCTTAAGTCCGAGGGTAACGCCTATTCCGACCGCGAATTTAAGAAGCTGTCCCCATACGGAGGAAACGCTTTTGGGGTTATAGTGAATATATTTATCCTCGATGAACCATGCAAGCCCGAAGCCCAGTCCCGCGCCCGCAGCCTTAAAGCAGTCCATGGCAAGCTCCTCGGTGGATTTGCCCGTGGCGACCACATAGAAGGTCAGCCCGATCAGCGCGGCGGAAATCAGCTCCGTAAGCACAAATACCGCAACTCTTGTCGCGGGAGTGGAAACAAAATTTTCAAAAACATAATTGACTGCCAAGGCTACGACAAAGGTTATGCCGAACGCGACAAGCACGTCCCAAGGCGTGTGATAGCCCAGATACATTCTCGACAGCATAACGAGTGCGATTATCAGGAAAAAAACAACGTAGCCCCAAGCTCTTTTAAAATGGAACGCGAGTACGGAAAAAAGTCCCGCGGAGCCCTGCGTATGTCCGCTGGGAAAGGAATAACCCGTCGCTCCGTCCAGCGCGGCGTCCGAGGGAACGAGGCGGCTGTCGCGGATCCACGGTCTTTCCACGCGGAAAACGATTTTCAGCCCCTGAACCATAAGCCCCGAAATAAAATAAGTAAAGCATACCTTATATGCGAGCTTTTTGTTGATGCACCAGTAGGTTACGCAGAGTATGCCTATTACCAGTATTTCGTCGCCGAAATATGTAAAAAAGGTCATAACCGCGTCAAGCACGGGATTGCGCAGATTTTGAAGCGTGTAAAGAAAATCCATAATAACTCCTTTCGGTCCGATTTTTTTTATTTTAACTCAAATACTGTTTTACGTCTACCTGATTCTTGTGTTATACTGAAAATAATTCTTTTTACGGTAAAAAATGACAAACAGGAGGGTTCATATGCAGATTACGTTTATCGGGGCGGATCATGAGGTGACGGGAAGCTGTCACGTCGTAAACGCATGCGGCAAGTACATTCTCATAGACTGCGGACTGGAGCAGGGCAGCGACGAGTACGAGAATCAGGAGCTGCCCGTCGAGGCGCCGGATATTGATTATGTGCTTTTGACGCACGCCCATATCGACCATACGGGGCTTTTGCCGCTTATGTACGCGAGAGGCTTCAGAGGTCATGTGCTGGCGACGGAGGCGACGGTCGATTTGTGCCGCATAATGTTAAGGGATTCCGCGCATATTCAGGAGGCGGAGGCGGAATGGAAGAACCGCAAGGCAAAGAGAGCGGGCAGGGAGGAGGTTACTCCTCTTTATACCATGAACGACGCCGAGGGAGTTTTGCAGCATTTTATCCCGTGCGGCTACAAGGAAAAAATCAACCTGACAGAGGGAATCGACATAAGGTTTTCGGACGCGGGTCATCTGCTCGGCTCGGCAAGCATTGAAATGTGGCTCTGCGAGGGTCCGCTGAATAAAAAAATTGTTTTTTCGGGCGACATAGGCAATATAGACAGGCCCATAATCAAGGATCCCGAATATATAAGCGAGGCGGATTACGTCGTTATGGAATCCACCTACGGGGACAGGTACCACGATACGGAAACGGATTATGTCGAGGCGCTTGCCAAAATAACAAAGGAAACCTTTGACAGGGGAGGCAATGTCGTGATTCCCGCGTTCGCGGTCGGAAGAACGCAGGAAATGCTTTACTATTTCCGCAAAATAAAGCAGGAGCGGCTCGTTGAGGGCTACGAGGGCTTTCAGGTGTATGTGGACAGCCCGTTGGCGGTGGAGGCTACGCAGATTTTCAATAAAAACAAGCTTTGCTGTTTCGACGAGGAGGCTATGGCACTGGTGGAGCAGGGCTGCAACCCCATACATTTTCCGGGGCTTATGCTCTCCGTCACAAGCAACGATTCCAAGGCGATAAATTTTGACAGCAAGCCCAAGGTTATCATTTCCGCTTCGGGTATGTGCGAGGCGGGAAGAATAAGGCACCACCTTAAGCATAACCTTTGGAGAAAGGACAGCACGATCGTTTTCGTGGGCTATCAGGCGGCGGGAACGCTCGGAAGGTCGCTTTTGGAGGGCGAACGCGAGGTCAGGCTTTTCGGTGAAACCATCGAGGTGGAGGCAAAAATCGTAAAGCTGGACGGAGTGAGCGGACACGCGGATAAGGCGGGGCTTATAAGGTGGATAAACGCGTTTCAAAAAAAGCCCGAAAAGGTCTTTGTGGTACACGGAGAGGGCGACGTATGCGAGAGCTTCACGAAATGCCTTTGCGAGGAGCACGGCTTTGACGCGGTTGCGCCTTACAGCGGCGGAACATACGATTTGGCGGACGCTTCGTGCGTAAAAGAGGGCGTTAGGGCGCGCAAGGCAAAGCCCGCAGCCTCCGCGGTCAGAAAGGTATCGGACGTGTTCGAGAGGCTTATCGCCGCCGGAAAGCGTCTTATGTCGGTAATCAGGCACAACGAGGGCGGAGCGAACAAGGACCTCGCGAAATTTGCCGACCAAATAAATTCGCTCTGCGACAAATGGGACAGATAGAGGAGAAGTGCTATGCCGAGATTTTACAATCAAGAGGAGCTTGACAGAATCCATAAGGCGGAAATGGGGATCCTTAAGGATTTTATGAAAATATGCGACGATAACGGGCTTAGGTATTTTGCCTTCGCCGGAACGGGAATCGGCGCGATAAGGCACGGCGGCTTTATTCCGTGGGACGACGATATAGACGTTGCGCTGCCGCGCGGGGATTTTGAAAAATTCCTCGAGATTGTCGAGCGGGATATGGGGGATAAATATTATGTGCTGAATACCGAGCGCGACCATAATTTTCCGCTGACCTCCACGAGGCTCTGCATACGCGGAACGAGGTTTGTCGAGTGGTCGTTTATGAAGGTAAAGTGCGATTTCGGGATATTTTTGGACATATACCCCTATGACAATTTCCCCGACAACGATTTTTTGTATTTTATACAGAAATGGCAGGCGTGGATCCTCTCAAAGCTTCTTATCCTCAGGAGCGTTGACGAGCCCGTTATTTTTCAGGAGGGGATAAAGGGCGCGCTTGTCAGGGAGGGCTGCAAGCTGGCGCACAGGCTGCTGGTTTTTCTGCGCGTCGATAAATATGCGCTTTACAAAAGCTGCATGAGGGTATGCACCCGCTACAACAACCGCAAAACGAAGCGCTTCGGCTATCCCTGCGATACCAAGCCCGACTGGAACACGCTTTACAAGCGCAAAACCTTTCCCTGCGTGAAGTGGAAGTTCGAGGACGTGGAGCTTAATTTCCCGAAAGATATGAAGGCGATGCTGCGCAATTTTTACGGAGACACCTATATGGAGCTGCCGCCCGTTGAGAAGCGCAAGACGCATTTTCCGTATATACTTGATTTCGGCGACGGGGAGAGGGTTGTCAGCAAAAAATAAAGGGTGGAAGCTATGAAAAAAATGTTTTTTCTGTATAACTCGCACGCGGGCAAGGGGCAGATACGCGGAAAGCTTGCCTCGATTACGGACCTGTTCACTAAGGCGGGCTATATGGTGACCTCGTATCCGACGCAGTGCGCGCTCGACGGGTACGACAAGGTGTGCGGCGCGGACGGGCAATACGACATAATCGTGTGCAGCGGCGGCGACGGTACTCTCAACGAGGTCATTTCGGCGCTTATGACGCACAGGAACAAAAGACCGCCTGTCGGCTATATCCCGGCAGGCTCCACGAACGATTTTGCGGCAACGCTCGGAATAAGCCGCAATATGCAGAGAGCGGCGGGACAGATTGCGGGGGGAGTGCCTTTTGCCTGCGACATAGGGAAAATGAACGGCAGATATTTTAACTACGTCGCCGCTTTCGGGCTTTTTACGGAGGTTTCCTACAAAACGCCGCAAAATATGAAAAATATGCTCGGACATCAGGCGTATCTGTTTGAGAGCCTGAAAAGCCTCTCCAAGATAAAGGCGTACAGCCTTAAGGTTTCCTGCAACGATATGGAAATAAAAGGAAATTATATTTACGGAATGGTCAGCAATTCCTTTTCCATCGGCGGAATGAAGGGAATATCGGGACAGGGCGTGCTGCTTGACGACGGTCTTTTTGAGGTGACCTTGGTAAAGGAGCCCGTCACTCCGCACGAGCTTCAGCAGGTGGTCGCGGGGATTTTTTCAAAATCACAGACAAGCCCTATGGTGGAGCGCTTCAAGACAAGCAGTATAATTGTGGAAAGCGAGGAGGCTTTGGCGTGGACGGTGGACGGTGAAAACGCCGATTCGCACCAGCGCGTCGAAATATCCGTGGCGCGCACTGCCGTGGAAATAGTGGTGGACAGCTCTCAGATCGAGAGAATATCGTCAAAATAATCAAGCAGCAGGTCCGTGACCATACCGTAGCGCTTTTCGCCCTCGCTGTCGCCGTTCAGCTTTATGTAAGCGTCGTTCATATCGCTTGTGATTTCTCCGACCTTTGATTCAAACTGCTCCCAATAGCCGCTTTGGAAATTCAAGTCCGCGAGAGTCTGCGCATTCAGCCTTGACAGCAGCTCCGAATAACGCTCGCGGTCAAAGCTGTCATAGCACGCGTTCAGCACGGGTATCAGCGCGTTTACCGCTCCGCTGTATCGGAATGCAGGGCTGTCCGATTTGGAACACGCGAGATACGCGATAAAGTTTGCCTCGTCCTCGTGAATGAAGCCGCCGAGGTGCGCAAGCTCGTGGCACACGGTGTACGGGATTTCCATATCGGTTATGTCTTTATTGTAATTGGCTTCGATTGTAAAGGGCGAGTAGAAGCCCGTCATATTCGTATAGGACATCGTCCTTGACATCGCTATGGGCTTCGGTCTCGGGTAATAGGAGGGCATAAAGGGGTACTCGGTCCTCAGCTTCAGCATCGCGTCAATGGCGGCGCTGTTTAAATCCACGCCCTCAAGCGTAAAAATTCCGTTCCCGTCAGTGTTTATTTCATTTGCAAGCTCGTTGACCTCGTCAATCAAAAGCCCGCACAGCGCGGCAAGCTCCTGTGAGGTATGGCTTTTCGCTTTTATGTTGGCGCATACGCAAAAGGTGAGCCTGTGATAGAGTATCGTGCAGTTCAGGCTGAGGATTATCAGGCAGGAAAGCACAATGCAGGCGAGATTCAACATATATTTTTTCAGCCTGTATGTAAAAAAATTCCATACCCTGAGCTTTCGGCTCTGCACAAAGGAGATTACAAGCCGCACAAGACAGTACAGCACGATTGCCGCCGCCGCGTAAATCAGAATTTCTATAACCGAAAATGGCGCAAGCGAGAAAACGGTGCCGAAAACCTTCACGACTGCGGGATACACGGTCGTCGAATATGTGTGCGCAAAGGTCCTGCTCACTCTGAACATTATGTTGACAATCAGCAAAAAAAGCGCCAAGGCTGAGATTATTACAATATATCTGCGCGTGTTGACATAGCGCAGCTCTTTTTTTGTTTTTTCACGTTTTTTTTTCATAGAGTATTCGCCGCTCTCCGTAAAATTATATTTATATAATAGCATTAGACGGAGGCGCGGGCAAGCTTTTTGAGGTAATGCGCGACGAACGCCCAAAGGGGGGCAAGGTTTACGGCGTTCGTTTTCATTTATCGTCCAAGCTGTTCATCAAAAGAAAATCCTTAAGCTTGATATGCCGCACGACGCTTGTGGAATAATCAATATCATCATTGGTGATAAGAATTTTTTGCGAGAGATTGTCAATGCCCTTGAAAGCTGCAAATTCACGCTCGTAAGCCTTATCGTCGGCAACGCTGTACGCGGCTTGAACGTAATACTGTGAGTAAGGTCAAACCGATTATCAAAGCACCTCAGCGGGTTAAAAGTAACATCGGCATCGTAAATTTTCGTGTAATAACTAAGCTCGCGCTTTGTTCTTGTGGAATATTTCTTTACGGATTCTACTGAAAGATTTGTCAAAATCCAAGCAAATATTTCAGTATAAATTAAAAATATTGGCGTTTCCGACAATAATTTCAGTAATATCGGTAATCCTCACGTACTCCTCTGCGTAAACGGAAACTATTCCGCCTCTGCCTTCAAAAAAGCCTTTGTCTGACGAAAAAACGGTAAAAAGTAATATTGTTAAGCGCAAGACACTTGGATTTATAAAGCTAATCGCGCGACGGACTTGATTTTATTAATTAAAAACGCCGATATATTAATTTTTTTAACACGCAGCGCCTCGCCGAGGAACGAAAAATAAAGACGCAATTCAAATTATTATCGGAAAATAAGACTTAATTGAAAATAATTATCTGATTATCAGACAATTCTGCATATTTTCTTGTTTACTTTTGCCGAATCAGGTAGTATACTCTTGAAAAATCAAATCAAATTAACGAAAGGGGCAGTTTGCATGATTGGCGATAACAAAAAGAACGCGGGGCTTTATGATCCTCGGTTTGAGCATGATAACTGCGGAATAGGGGCGATTGTCAACATTAAGGGCGTCAAGACCCACAAAACGGTTGAGGACGCTTTGAGCATTGTGGAGAATCTCGAGCACAGAGCGGGAAAGGACGCCGACGGCAAGACGGGCGACGGCGTCGGCATAATGCTTCAGGTTTCTCATAAATTTTTCTCAAAGGCGTGCAGGCAGTTGGGAATAGATATAAAGCATGAGGGCGACTACGGAGTCGGAATGTTTTTTTTCTCGAGGGACGAGCTTAAGAAAAAGCAGGCGATGAAAATGTTCGAGATCATCGTCGCCAAGGAGGGGCTTGAATTTTTGGGCTGGCGCGAGGTTCCCATAAAGCCCGAGGTGCTCGGAAGGAAGGCGCTGGAGGTAATGCCCTCGATAGTGCAGGGCTTTGTGGGCAGACCCGAGGACTGTGAGAAGGGGCTTCCCTTTGACCGCAGGCTTTACATAGTGAGAAAGGTTTTCGAGCAGAGCAACGACGATACGTATGTCGTATCGCTTTCGGGAAGGACCGTCGTCTATAAGGGAATGTTCCTTGTGAACCAACTGCGCACGTTTTTCCCCGACCTTTGCAGCGGCGATTACGAGTCGGCTATCGCGATCGTGCATTCAAGGTTCAGCACCAACACGAATCCGAGCTGGCGCAGGGCGCACCCGAACCGCTTTATAGTGCATAACGGCGAAATCAACACTATTAAGGGAAACGCCGACAAGATGCTCGCACGCGAGGAAAATATGAGGAGCAAGTATTTTGAGGGGAATATGCATAAGCTGATTCCCGTCGTCAATACAGAGGGCTCGGACTCCGCCATGCTTGACAACACGCTTGAGTTCCTTGTTATGAGCGGAATGGAGCTGCCGCTCGCCGTGATGATCACCATTCCCGAGCCGTGGATGAACAATAAGCTTATCAGCCTTGAAAAAAGGGATTTTTACCAGTATTACGCGACAATGATGGAGCCGTGGGACG
>JAMPDT010000069.1 GCA_023665525.1 Butyrivibrio sp.
CGCCAAGGGACATATATACATTGTATATATTTTCGTCAAGCGGATTGTCCAAAAAATATTCCGCCGCTCCCTTGTACCACAGAGAGCCCGAAACCGAGCCTGCGAATGCAAAGCATTTCATACGCGTCGCCATATAAAGCGCTTCAAGCCCGCCGAGAGAATAGCCCGCTATCCCGCGCCGCATAACCCCGCGCCCGAGGCGCGGCTCCACCTGCGAAATAAGGTCCGCCTCAAACGCCTCGGCAAATTCCGCTCCGCCTCCCGTTTTCTCCATGCCCCTGCCCGAATGCGCCCACGGCGTCATCATCTCCGTCCAGTCATAGGGGTACACCATAACGACGCAGCAATTTGGGGGAATGACAGGCTCCAAGCGCTCCGCCGCCAGAAAATAAAGGGTTTTGGCGCACTCGCCCGGATTATATATTTCGATTCCGCTGCTTTTCAGATAAAACATAGCTTTTTAACCGCTCTTCCTTTCAAAATAAATTATCCGAGCTGATTTTACCATACGCGGCTTCTGTCACGCAACCTTGCGAGGCGCATATATTAGATTATCGAGCTTATGGAGGACTGTATGAAAAAGAGAATCCTTGCACTCACAATGATCGCCTGTACCTTTATGCTCTGCCTTTGCGGCTGCGGCAAAAAGGAGGGCGGACTGACAAAAGTTACTCTTAACGAGGTTGCGCACTCTATTTTTTACGCGCCTCAGTATGTAGCGATCGAGCTTGGGTATTTCAAGGACGAGGGCATTGATTTGGTGGTCGAAACGGGCTTCGGCGCCGACAAAACCATGACGGCTCTGCTTTCGGGCAACGCCGACATCGGATTTATGGGTTCCGAATCCGTTATCTACGCATACGCGCAGGGCGCCGACGATTACGCGGTCAGCTTCGCCCAGTTGACGCAGCGCGCGGGAAATTTCCTTGTGTCAAGGGAGCCGGTCGAGAATTTCAGTTGGGATATGCTTAAGGGAACCTCCGTGCTGGGCGGCAGAGCGGGAGGAATGCCGGAAATGGTTTTTGAATATATACTCAAAAAGAACGGCATCGACCCGAAAAATGACCTTGAAATAATCCAAAATATCGACTTCGGGCTTACGGGAGGAGCCTTCGCCGGAGGCAGCGGCGACTATACCGTGGAGTTTGAGCCGGGAGCCACCGCCCTGGAGCTTGAGGGTACGGGGCATGTCGTCGCCTCGCTCGGCGTTGACAGCGGCTATGTCCCCTACACCGCTTACAGTGCAAAGCAAAGCTATATCGACAAAAATCCGCAGATTATAGACGGCTTTATAAAGGCGCTGGAGCGCGGAATGGAGTATGTGGATACGCACTCCGCGGAGGAAATCGCCAAGGTGATAAAGCCGCAGTTTGATGATACCGACGAGAAAACCATAGCCATAATCGTGGAGCGCTACAAGGAGCAGGACACATGGAAAACGGACTCGACCTTTGAAAAGGAGGCTTTCGACCTCTTGCAGGATATTCTTATCGACGCGGGAGAGCTTGAAAAAACGGTTCCCTACGAGGACCTTGTCGTCAGACCGAAGGAAAAGTAAAAAAGCCCCCGCGCATTTGCCGAACCGATATGCGCGGGGGAAATATTGCTTTAAAGCTTGCTGAGATTCTCAAATCTCGGTATTTTCTTCTTGACCTGCCCGTTTTGCGCCTTGCCTCCCCCTGGCGGATCCTTTTCCTCGTCCTTGTAAAATATGTTGTAAATGCGGAACGAGGTGACGGCGAAAAGCGCCGAGCCCGCAACCACAAGCACCATGTTAAGAATAACGTTGAGGAAGCCCGAGCCCGCCATATATATGAAAAGCCGTATGGCGAAATATGTGCCTATGCAGAACGCGTAAAAGCCCTTGCTGATCTTATTCTGATACGCGGCAAACAGCGGAACGGACACGGCGATATGAAATACCATGCAGGCTATCGCGGACACCGCAAGCCCCGCTATCACCTCGGGCTTGTACTCTATTATTTCGTAAATGCTCTTCAAAATCTCTTCAAATTCCTCCTGCGTTTCCGCGCTCGAAAGCAGCTCCTCCACTCCCGTTTTGTTGACCGTATTGGCGGAAACATATACCATAAGGAGGTTGATTGCCGAAACCAAGCCCTCCGACGCCATAATTCCCACGCCGAAAGACAGCGAATCCGCCGCCTTGTTCATTTTGTAGGAAAACATCTTCATCGTGAGCATACGTCCGAAAATCGGAATCGCAGCCGCTGTCAGCGCCAGCACGAGAATTGAAAGATAGGTTGAACCCATAAACTTGAGGATAAGGTTCGCCACCACCGATACGCCCAAATAGTAAAAGGTCATATAGGTGGCTATTCCTCCGAAAAACCCGAAGCCGTTAATTTTCTCGCGCTTTTTTACCAACATGAAAAGGATTACTCCCGCCGCAAAAATGACGAGCATTCCTATAATGGCGGTCATAATCGTAGAACGCGGCACAGTGCCGCTCAAATCATACCCTTCGGGCACTTCAAACTTAAGCTCTGAACTGATAAAATTTCTCATATATATCCCTTTCATCGTGCCGAACCCGCAGCTTCGGCATATGTTTTGTCCCGCTAAAAAGGGCTATCAAAAATGACAGCCCTCCTTCATAATCTTACCAAATGGCAATATACTTTTTTAATAAAGATTGTTCCGTATTGAAAAAAGGCACATTGCAAGCTCTTTGATTATTATGCACGCACGGAATTAAACTCTCTTAACGTGAGTAGCCTGCGGACCCTTTGCGCCGTCAACTACCTCGAACTCGACTTCCTGTCCCTCTTCAAGAGTCTTGAAGCCCTCCATATCAAGTCCCGAGTAGTGTACAAATACGTCCTTGCCCTGTTCGTCAGAAATAAATCCGTATCCCTTCTGATTGTTGAACCACTTTACTGTACCTTTCATGGTATTCCCTCCAAAATTAAATGAGTCTAGTTATTCAATCACAACAATAATACTTTATCATATCCCAACGAATAAGTCAAATAAAATCTTACAATTTGTGAAGCCCCGCCAATTCCTCGGGCTCAAAGCTGTACGCGGTATTGCAGAAATGGCATTTGACCTCGATCGGCTCGCCGCTCTCAATAACAGAGCTTATGTCGTCCTCTCCGAGAAGCGACAGCGCGTTCGACACCCTTTCCTTGGAGCAGTTACACTTAAATCGCACAGGCATCGTGTCAAGAATTTCAAGACCGAGCCCGCCCAAAAGCATATCCAGTAGCTCCTCGGGCGTTACGCCCCGTTCGAGCAGCGAGGTTACGGATTTAACCCCCGAAAGGCTCTGCTCGAGCGCCTCGATGGTTTCCTCCGAAATATCGGGCATAACCTGTATTATAAAGCCGCCCGCGACGTTTACGGTGTTTTCCTTTGTCATCAGCACCCCAAGCCCCACGGAGGCGGGGGTCTGCTCACTTGAGGCGAAATAATAGGTTATATCCTCGGCGATTTCGCCCGTCGCAAGCTCGCAGGTGCCGCTGTACGGCTCCTTCATTCCCATATCCTTGATTACGGTGAGGGTCCCGGCTCCAACGGCTCCCGCAACGTCAAGCTTTCCCGCCGAATTGGCAGGCAAAAGCACGCACGGCTCGCCCGGATAGCCCTTTACGTTTCCGTGCGAATCCGCTGTCACAAGCAGGGTCCTTAACGGTCCGTCGCCGTTTATCCTAAGCGTGAGCAAATCCTTATCGCCCTTCATCATGCTGCCCATCATCGCTCCCGCCGTGAGCAGCCGTCCCAGCGCCGCCGTTACAACGGGGCTTGTGTTATGGGCGGCCCTCGCCGTTTCCGCCGTATTTTTCGTATAAGCCGCAAACGCCCTTATTCTGCCGTCCGCCGCCGTCGCCCTTACCATATAATCGTCCATCTTCAGATCCTTTCCAAAATATAATATACGCGCTCTGCGTTCCAATCAGGCGGGCTCTGCAAATCCATTCCGTAAACGCCCTCCACCGCAAAGCCGCTTTCTGCCGCGCATTCCCTTACCTCCTCCTCGGTAAAGGCGTGCTGCACGTGCTCCTCGGTATACCTGCGGTACAAGCCGAACGGAGCTTTCAGATAAAAGGTTATCGCATAAAAATTATCCTTAAGCTCCCCGTCGTAGTCGTTCTCCCATACATAGCGCCCCGCCTCGTTTTCGTCGGTGTAGACCGAGCTGCCGAGACTTTTGTAAAAGCTTTCCGTTTTCATATCAAAAATAAAAAGCCCGCCCCTTTCGAGAGCCGCGCCCACGCCCTTAAACGCCGACTGCAAATCAAAGGTATCGCGCAGATAGTTGACCGAATCGCATACGCTGACTGCCGCTCTGTACAGACGGGAAGCTTCGAGCGCCCTCATGTCCTGACAGTCGAGCCGCACGCGAAGCCCCGCGCGCGCCGCCTTGCGCCGCGCCTGCTTAAGCATATCGGGCGAAGCGTCTATGCCCGCCGCCTCGTAGCCCTTTTTTGCCATCAGCGCCAAAAAGCTCCCCGTACCGCAGCCAAGCTCGAGCAGAGCGCCGTCCGCAATTCCGCGCTCCTTAAGGCGTCCGCATATCATATCCGCCCAGTCCCCGTAAGGGATCTCCGTCATAAATTTATCGTATACCTTTGCAAATACCGTATATGCCTGCACCTTTTCCTCCCGATTTACGCAAGCCGCACCTGCCGCGCGGCGTTTTTTGCCGCCCCATGCGCTTCTTTTACGCTTGATTATTTTACGCCGCTATATTATACTTAATCTGAATATATACGGCAGGTGGAGCATGAAAAACAAAAATCTCAGGCACGTACTCAGAAAAATTAATATTTTAAAGCTTCTTTTGCCTGCCTTGGCGCTGGCGGCGGCTCTGATACTGCTGTTTTTGAATCCTGCCGACAAAAACATCAAGGCGGCGCCCCTGAACAGTCTTTCGCAGTTGGACGAATACTATTCGTCGGGCTCGCGGTATATACAGTATACCGCGGACTCTCTTTATTACTCGGGCGTTGACTGCCGCGTAAACGGCAAGCTTAAGGCGCGGGTCTATTACAGCCTCGACGGGCAAAACAGCCGCTGTTATTTTTTTATAATATCCTCCGACAAGCTTTCCGACGAAAACGGGGAGGCGGGTCCGATAAGCCTGAACGCGCGTCTGATACACAATGATAACATGTACCGCCATATAATTGCAAGCCTTTCGGACGGCATTGATTTTGCGCCGCAGGGACTTGAGGCGGTATGCTCGGATATTCTGATAAGCCAGTACGATTACGCCCACGGCTTCGGAACCTATTATAACGCGGCGCTTACGACGGTATGCGCGTTATTCGGGCTTGTGCTTGCAATCGGGACTGCGGCTGTTATTTTTCCCGCCCTGTCGCCGTCGGCGCTGCGGCTCCGCAGATACGGCGCGGTAAAGGAGCTGTTTGCCGCCGCCTGTGAGGAATTCGGCTCTGCGCCCTTGCCCGTAATATCGGGCTTCTATATAACGGACAGCTTTGTTTTCCATATTTCGGGAAGCTTTGCCGACATAATCCCCATAGAAAACATAACCTGGATCTATACCTCAAACGAAATCCGCCGTTTTCGGGGCGGCGCGCGCATAAGCTCCTCGCTCTGTCTTCTGACCGAGGGGCGCAGGAGCTTTAAAATCCGCCATGTGTCCAAAAAATCCGCCGCCGCAATAATCTCGGAGCTTCAGACCAAAAACCCGTCCATTATGGCTGACGGCGGCGAGCAGTGACCTGCGCCGCAAAAGGCGGAGCGCAGTCCGCGCCCCGCCTTGCTTTGCTTCTTTTGTTTCTACGCTCCTATGTTGTTGCCCGTATAAAGCTGATAGTATTTGCCCTTCTGCTCTATAAGCTCGTCGTGCGTTCCGCGCTCGATTATGCGCCCCTGCTCAAGCACCATGATGCAGTCGCTGTTGCGCACCGTGGAAAGCCTGTGCGCAATAACAAAGGTCGTTCTTCCGTTCATCAGCTTATCCATTCCGTCCTGAACGATTTTCTCGGTACGCGTGTCAATCGAGCTTGTCGCCTCGTCGAGGATCAGCACGGGCGGGTCGGCGATTGCCGCTCTCGCGATCGCGAGAAGCTGGCGCTGTCCCTGACTTAGGTTCGCGCCGTCGCCCGTAAGCATTGTGTTGTAGCCCGACGGGAGCCGTCTTATGAAGCCGTCTGCGTTGGCGAGCTTCGCCGCCGCGTAAACCTCCTCGTCGGTCGCGTCAAGCTTTCCGTAGCGTATATTTTCCATAACCGTTCCCGTAAAAAGATGCGTATCCTGCAAAACGATTCCGAGCGATCTTCTTAGGTCGGCTTTCTTGATTTTGTTGATGTTTATCCCGTCGTAGCGGATCTTGCCGTCCTGAATGTCGTAGAAGCGGTTTATAAGGTTGGTGATTGTGGTTTTGCCCGCTCCCGTTGAGCCCACGAACGCAATCTTCTGTCCCGGCGTAGCGAAAAGGTCCACGTTGTGGAGCACTATTTTTTCCTCGTTGTATCCGAAGTCCACATCGTCAAAAACAACGTCGCCCGTAAGCTCTACATAGTCCGTAAGCCCCGTTTCCTTATGGAAATGCTTCCACGCCCAAAGCCCCGTTCTCTCGCCGCTCTCCTTAAGCTCTCCGTTTTCCTTGACCGCGTTGACAAGCGTCACATAGCCCTCGTCGGTCTCGGGCCTTTCGTCCAAAAGCCTGAAAATCCTGTCGCCTCCCGCGAGCGCCATAATTATGCTGTTTATCTGCATGCTTATTTGGTTAATGGGCATATTGAGGTTTTTGTTAAAGGTCAGAAAGCTTACCAGTCCTCCGAGCGACAAGCCCGCGAAGCCGTTAATCGCGAAAATGCCGCCCACTATCGCTATGACCACATAGCTTATATTTCCGAGCTGCGCATTTATCGGTCCTATTATGTTGGCGTATTTGTTCGCCTTGTAGGCGCTGTCGAAAAGCCTGTCGTTAAGCTCGTTAAACTGCTTCTTGCATTCCTCCTCGTGGCAGAACACCTTGACCACCTTCTGCCCCTCGACCATTTCCTCGATAAAGCCGTTTACCGCGCCGATGTCCCTCTGCTGGGCGATAAAGTTCTTGCCGCTTAACGAGGAAACCTTTTTGGTGACAAAAAGCATTACCGCAATCATAACAAGGGAAACTGCGGTAAGCAGCGGGCTGAGAATTATCATGCTCGCAAGCACTCCGACGATCGTTATCGCGCTGTTGATAAGCTGCGGAATACTTTGGCTGACCATCTGGCGGAGCGTGTCAACGTCGTTGGTGTACATCGACATTATATCCCCGTGCGAATGCGTGTCAAAATACTTTATGGGAAGGGTCTCCATATGGATAAACATATCGTCCCTTATGCTTCTCATAACGCCCTGCGTCGTATACGCCATCAGCTTCTGCTGTGTAAAATTCGCCGCAATTCCGATTCCGTAAAAAACCGCGACCCTTATTATTTCATGCAAAAGCCTGCCGTAATCGGGCGAAGCGCTGCCGATAAGCGGCGTGATGAACCCGTCTATAAGGGTTTTGGTAAACATCGTTCCCTGTATGTTGGCGGCAACGCTTACAATAATGCATATCAGCACAACAATGCAGTGAATCAGATATTTTCCGAACACATATTTAAGTATCCTCGACAGAACCTTCCCCGGGTTCTGAACGGTGGGTTTCATTCCTCTGGGTCCCGGCATCAGTGCTCGCCTCCTTCCGATTTATTTTCGTCAAAGTCACCGCCGCCTCCGGTCTGCGACTCGTATACGTCCCTGTATATCTCGTTGGACTCAAGCAGCTCCTCGTGGGTTCCTATTCCGTCGATCCTGCCGTTGTCCATTACTATTATTCTGTCCGCCTCCATTACGCTGGAAATTCTTTGAGCTATTATAAGCTTCGTCGTATTGGGTATTTCCGTCGCCATAGCCCTTCTTATCCTCGCGTCGGTCGCGGTATCGACCGCGCTCGTGCTGTCGTCAAAGATAATGATTTTGGGCTTCTTAAGGAGCGCCCTCGCAATACACAGCCTCTGCTTCTGTCCTCCCGAAACGTTGGTTCCGCCCTGCTCGATATGGGTGTTGTAGCCGTCGGGGAATTTTTCTATAAATTCGTCCGCGCAGGCAAGGCGGCAGGCTCTTTGGCATTCCTCGTCCGTAGCGTCCTTATCGCCCCAGCGGAGATTTTCGTATATGCTTCCCGAAAACAGCACATTCTTTTGCAGCACCATGCTGACCTCGTTCCTGAGCGTTTCAAGGTCATATACGCGCACGTCCTTGCCGCCGACCTTTACGCTTCCCTCGGACACCTCGTACAGACGGCTTATCAGGTTCACGAGGCTTGACTTCGCGCTTCCCGTACCGCCTATGATTCCTATGGTTTCACCCGAGCGTATGTGCAGATTGACGTCGGAGAGGACATGCTCGCCGCCCTCCTTTTTGTAGCTGAAATTCACGTTCTCGAAATCAATGCTTCCGTCGGCAACCTCGTAATCGGGCTCGTCGGGATTTACGATGTCCGCCTTTTCGTTCAGCACCTGAGCGATACGCTCCACGCTCGCCGCGCTCATCGAGAGCATTACAAAAATCATTGCCAGCATCATCAGGCTCATAAGTATGCTCATGCAGTACGCCAAAAGGCTCGTAAGGTCGCCCCTCGTAAGCACGGTCTCGTTCGAGCCGACGATAAGCTTCGCCCCAATCCAGCTTATAAGGAGTATGCAGCCGTAAACCGTAAACTGCATTGCGGGCGAGTTCCACACGATGACGTTCTCCGCCTTCATCATAAGCTTGTATATATTGTTGCTCGCTCTTTTGAACTTGGTCTGCTCGTGCTCCTCCCTGACATAAGCCTTTACAACCCTTATCGCGGACACGTTCTCCTGAACGCTCGCGTTCAGATCGTCGTATCTGGGGAACGCCTCCTTGAAGTATTTATTTGCCCTCGAAATAATAAACGCAAGCACGCCGCCCAGCAAAAGCATGGCGATAAGATAAATCGTCGCGATCCTCACGCTGAAATAAAACGACATAATCATTGCCATTATAAGGCTCGCGGGCGCTCTCATACATATTCTCAGAATCATCTGATAGGAGTTCTGCACGTTGGTAACGTCCGTGGTAAGCCTTGTGACAAGTCCCGCCGTGCTGAATTTGTCTATGTTGGAAAACGAAAAGGTCTGTATGTTGGTGTACATCGCCCTCCTCAAATTCCTCGCAAAGCCCGTTGACGCCTTCGCTCCGTACTTGCCTCCCATAAGTCCCGCAAAAAGACCTACGCCCGCCGCCGCGATCATCAGCGCGCCGACAATGCAGATGTACTTTATATCGCCCCCGTTCTCGCCGTTGATTCCGTTATCCACCAGCGCCGCCATCAGAAACGGCACCAACATTTCCATAATTACCTCAAGAATCATAAACAGAGGCGTCGCTATCGACTCCTTCCAAAAGCCTCTGATATGCCTCGCAAGAGTTTTAATCATTCTTTGCTTCCTCCTTGCTGCCTTCCATATTCTTTCTCAGCTTATCGAGTATGGTGTAAAAGACCTCCTTTTCCTTATCGGTAATACCCTGTTCCATACCCCTGTTCAGCTCGTCGATAATGCGTATCGTTTCTTTATGCGTATCCTCTCCGAGCCTTGTCAGCCTTAGCTGCTTAAGTCTTGCGTCGTCCGCGTCCGCGACGCGCGTCACATAGCCCTTTTTTTCCATGAGCTTAAGTATGTTCGTAACCGTGGACTTGGCGATCCCGAATCTGTTTTCCAAATCACGCTGGTATATTTTTTTCTCCCTGTTATCGTACAGGAAGCCCAAAATCCAGCCGTGCATAATCGTGATCTCGTCAAAGCCTCCTCCTACAAGTCCCGAATGTATATGCCTTCTTATAAGGTTATTCATTCTTTTAAGCTCAAAGCTCAAGGGCATATGCCCGCAGTCCAAACATTCGCGAGCCGCTTCGTCCATATATTCCCTTCACCCGTCCTTTTCTCCCTTTATAAAACAGCGCGGGAATATTTTGTCCCATATGCAACTGTTTCATATGGAACTATATTATCACAATAAATTAAAATGTCAAGAGGGAATTATATTTGTTCCGCCGCTGATAAGCTGCATATAATTTTCGTAAAAAATCCCGCGCGCGGTATCGTCGCCGTACATAGCCGCGGCGTTCGACGCGGCGGCTGTGTAGTCCGTGACTGCCGCTCCGTCCGCGCCGTCGCTCACGAAATGGACAAGTTTCTTGGCAAAAAGCGTATCCAAATGCTTTTTCGCGCTGCGGTGGAGCCTGCCCTCAAACACAGCCTTGTCCCATACTGTGTACGCGCCGTTTTCAACCATGCCCTCAATTATATCCGTATCCGCCTCGTCATAGTACAGCGGATTTTCGATGAGCGGTCTGTACCCCGCGTCAAAGCATTCCTTTACCGCCTCGAGCATAAAGCCAAACGACGCGTCCCTTTCAAATTCGATAAGAATATATCTGCCGCCGCCTATGCTGCGCGCCCTGCCCGATTGCAGCGCCGCCGTCAGCCCGCTGTAATATCTTATCCTGCTTCCCACGCATACGCTTAAGCCCGGGTACGCCGACCGCGCCGTCCTGCAAAGCTCGTCCGCCCTTTCAAGCCTGAGCGCGTTGAGCGCGCCCTCCCCATAATCAAACCGCGGCATAAGAATTATTATCCTCACGCCGCTTTTATACATATTGTCTATATGGTAGAGCGCTCCTATTATATTGCCCCCGCCGTTGATATATTTATTGCCCTTAAGCGATAAAATATCCGCGAACGTCCATAAATCCATTTCTTTTCTCCTCGTAAAGCAGTATCAATTATCCCTCTGCCTGATCAGCACATACACGCCTGCGCCGCTTCGCGAATCTATCGTAAATTCCCTCAGAAGCTTATAGCCTCCGTTAAGCCTCAAATGCTTTCGGAGCAGATTTTTTTCGGAGGTATATATAATCATTATTCCGCGATTTTTGAGCAGTCCCTCGCTGTGCGACAGAAAGCGTCCGTATAATTTGTCCGCCCCGCCCCGCTCGGGCGACGGCATATCCGTGATTATCTCGTCAAAAAGCATACTGTGCCCAAAGTCAAAATAATCGCGGTTGATATAGTTCGCGCTAAGCCCCGCCCTTGCCGTATTGCTTCTCGCGCCCTCGACTGCTTTTCCGAAGGTATCGACGCCGTACATCTGCCCCGCCTTCACAAGCTTATCCCGCTCGATCAGCATCGTTCCCACGCCGCAGAAGGGGTTTAACACGTTCGCGCCCTCCTCCAGGTAATCCCTTACAAGCCACACCGCCATGGCAGCCCTCACGGGACTGAGCGAAGCAGCCACATAATTTTCCCTGTATTTGAACCTGTCGAAGCCAAGGGTATGCAGTTTAAGGAAAAGCCCGTATTTTCCGTCCCTTGCCGCAATTAATTTAATCTCGATTTCATAATCGGATACCGAATTAATGAGCCTGCCCCTTGAGAGCGCCTGTATCTTCGCGGACAGGCGCGCCGCGTCCTCGTCCTTCGCGTCAAGTCTGAAGCTGAACGCGCCCTGCGCGTCCCTGTGCATAGCCTCAAGAAGCTCCATGAGACTGCCCTCCGAAAGCGCGGACGGGATTTCCGATTTATCATAGCTTTTCATTCCGTTAATCGGAAAAAGAAGCTCCTTATATATTCTTATATGCGCCGCCTTCAAAACGTCCGAGGTCACTGCCGAAACTCCGCAGAAAACCGGCTTAACGCCGCCTATCCCGCTTTGCTCCAGCGCGTCCCGCAGCGCCTCCCTCGTGTCGGCTCCCGTTGTCAGGATCAGCCGAACCGCTCTTTCGGGATTGGTAAAGGTATGCTTCGCCTGTTTTTTGCCCGAATCAAGCAGTGCGATCAGCTCCTTAAGCTCCGCCGCCGCGTGCTTTAGATCCGCCTCGTCAAATCCGCCCTCCTCCAGCTCTCGCCGCCTCTCCTTAAGCATTTCCGAATATCCGTCGTAATTATATGCTTTGAGGGCGCTAAGATACGCGCTTCGCACAAAAAAGGTCTTTTCCTCCGCATAGCGCTTCGCGATTATGTCGCCGTAGCCGTCCTCGCCCAGCATTCCCATTATAAGCACGGCGTTTTTGCGCACCTTCGCGTCGGGATTATCGAGTAAATCGGGAAAAAGCGAAATGCCGTAACGCTTTTCGCTTTTGAGAATTTCCGTATTGCCGCCCTGCAAGGCTTCTTTTATATATATGAGGTTCTCCCTCAGATTAATGTTTTCGCTTAATTCCTTTAGCTGTTTGTCAAACATCAGGCTTCATCCTTTACATATCCCGCTATATTTACGGCGTGGTCGGACACGCGTTCGAGATTGGTGAGCAGATTTAAGAAAATAACTCCCGTTTCCGACTCGCATTCGCGGCTTGCCAGCCTGTCGATATGCTTATCCCGTATTTCCTCCTCATACGCGTCCACGTCGTCCTCAAATCTCAGGGTCCTGCGCACCATATCAAGGTTCCCGCTTTCCCTCGACGAAATCGCGCACTCAAGCGAGCCCTCGACAGCCGCCCTCATATCCTCCAAGTCCTTTACTCCCATTTCGGAAAATTTAAGCCCGTCCTTTTCAAGCTTCTGCGCAAGCTCCGCGATATTCTCCGCGTGGTCGCCTATTCTTTCCAAATCTATGACGGTGTACATCAAATTTTTAACATGACGGCTCTGCCTGTCGGTAAGCCCGTCGTTGCTGAGCTTCACGAGAAAGTCGGAAAGATTCGCGACATGGTCGTCTATATGCTTTTCGGTATCGAGCACAACGCCCACGTTGTCCATTTTGCAGTACATAACCGCGTCGAGACTGCGCTTTATATTTTCGACGCAGATCCTGCCGAGCTTCACCACATAATTGCTCACAGCCTGTATCGCAAGGGAGGGCGTATTGAGGATCCTATCGTCGAGCAGCATCGAATTGTCGCGCTGAGTCTCCTGCTGCGTCCTCTCGGGAAGATTTTTGTCCCTGATAAGGATTTCGGAGAGCCTTACCAGCTTGTTGGCAAAGGGATAAAAAAGCAGGGTGTTCGCAACCTTAAAGCCCGTATGGAACAAGGCTATCGTAACGGCGGACATAACGTGCGCCTGCGCCGACGGGAATATTTTGAAGAAAACGAACACCAGCGTTCCCCAAATCGCCGCTCCGATAAGGTTGAAAAGCAGGTTTATTATCGCCGCCCGTTTGGCGTTTCGGGAGGCTCCCGCGCTTGAGAGTATCGCGGTAAAGCACGAGCCGATGTCAGCTCCGAGGCAGATAAAGACAGCGGTTCCCGCCGACACAACGCCGTATCTCGCAAGCGCCTGCAAAACGCCCACCGAAGCGGAGGAGCTTTGCATTACGGCTGTCACCGCAAGTCCGATAAGTATGCCTAACATCGGATTGTTCCCCAGCGTGAGGAATATTTCCTGAACCGCCCCGTTTTTCATATACGGCTCCATCGAGGTTGACATTGCGTTCAGTCCGAAAAACAGCAGTCCGATCGATATGACGATTTCGCCCATTGTCTGCCTCTTATGCTTCTTGCAGAACATAACGAGCGCGGCTCCCA
>JAMPDT010000006.1 GCA_023665525.1 Butyrivibrio sp.
CCGGTGCGCTTGAGCACCGTATCAATATTATTGATACTCCCGGTCACGTTGACTTTACTGTTGAGGTTGAGCGCTCCCTGCGAGTGCTTGACGGAGCCGTCGGCGTATTCTGCGCCAAGGGCGGCGTTGAGCCTCAGTCAGAGAACGTATGGCGTCAGGCGGACACCTACAACGTACCGAGAATGGCATTTATCAACAAGATGGACATCCTTGGCGCCAACTTCTACGGAGCAGTTGATCAGATAAGAAACAGACTGGGCAAGAATGCAATCTGCCTCCAGCTGCCGATAGGCAAGGAGGACGATTTTAAGGGAATCATCGACCTTTTTGAAATGCAGGCATATATCTACAACGATGAAAAGGGAGACGACATTTCCGTAACAGCCATTCCCGACGATATGAAGGAGTTGGCTGAAAAGTACCGCAACGAGCTTGTCGAGAAAATCGCCGAGCTTGACGACGAGCTTACAATGAAATACCTTGAGGGCGAGGAGCTTACCGTTGAGGAAATGAAGGCGGCGCTTCGGACTGCGACCTGCGAATGCAGGGCGGTTCCCGTATGCTGCGGCTCCGCGTACCGCAATAAGGGCGTACAGAAGCTTCTTGACGCCGTTCTTGAGTTTATGCCCGCTCCCACCGACATACCCGACATCAAGGGTGTTGACATGGAGGGCAACGAGGTGGAAAGACATTCGTCCGACGACGAGCCTTTCTCCGCTCTCGCATTCAAGATTATGGCTGACCCCTTCGTAGGAAAGCTCGCCTTTTTCAGAGTATACTCGGGCACCTGCAACGCAGGCTCCTATGTATATAACGCAACTAAGGACAAGAAGGAGCGTATCGGACGTATCCTTCAGATGCACGCCAACAAGAGAGCGGAGCTGGACAAGGTATATTCGGGCGATATTGCCGCAGCCGTAGGCTTTAAGTTTACGACGACGGGCGATACGATCTGTGACGAGCAGCACCCCGTTATCCTTGAGTCGATGGAATTTCCCGAGCCCGTTATCGAGCTTGCGATCGAGCCCAAGACAAAGGACGCGCAGGGCAAGATGGGCGAGGCTTTGGCAAAGCTTGCCGAGGAGGATCCCACCTTCAGGGCGCACACGGACCAGGAAACGGGTCAGACGATTATCGCGGGAATGGGCGAGCTGCATCTTGAAATTATCGTTGACAGACTTCTGCGCGAGTTTAAGGTTGAGGCAAATGTAGGCGCTCCCCAGGTTGCCTATAAGGAAACCATCACCAAGCCCGTCGATGTTGACAGCAAGTATGCGAAGCAGTCGGGCGGACGCGGACAGTACGGACACTGCAAGGTTAAGTTCGAGCCTATGGATCCCAACGGCGAGAAAACCTTCGAGTTTGAGTCCACCGTTGTCGGCGGAGCTATTCCCAAGGAATATATCCCCGCTGTCGGAGAGGGTATCGAGGAGGCTACAAAGGCGGGTATCCTTGCCGGATTCCCCGTACTCGGCGTACACGCGAACGTATACGACGGCTCGTACCATGAGGTCGATTCGTCCGAGATGGCGTTCCACATTGCCGGCTCTATGGCGTTCAAGGACGCAATGCAGAAGGCAAGTCCCGTGCTTCTCGAGCCTATTATGAAGGTTGAGGTCACGATGCCCGAGGATTACATGGGCGACGTAATCGGAAGCCTGAATGCAAAGCGCGGACAGATTCAGAGCATGGACGACATCGGCGGCGGCAAGATCGTGCGCGCGCTCGTACCCCTTGCCGAGATGTTCGGATACTCGACAGAGCTTCGTTCGTCAACACAGGGACGCGGCAACTACTCGATGTTCTTTGAAAAATACGAGCAGGTGCCCAAGAACGTTCAGGACAAAATTATCGCGAACAAAGCAAAATAAACAGTTGAAAATATTTCTCTTATGAAATATAATGGTTTCAGTTGATTAAGATTGCCCCAAAGGGGATAATTAAAGGAGGATTTTAAAAAATGGCTAAGGCTAAATTTGAAAGAAACAAACCGCATTGCAACATCGGTACAATCGGTCACGTAGACCACGGTAAAACGACTTTAACGGCTGCTATAACCAAGACTCTTAACGCAAGACTTGGTACCGGCGAGGCTGTTGCATTCGACATGATTGATAAGGCACCCGAGGAGAGAGAAAGAGGTATCACAATTTCTACGGCTCACGTTGAGTATGAAACCGAAAACAGGCATTACGCACACGTTGACTGCCCCGGTCATGCCGACTATGTAAAGAACATGATTACGGGAGCTGCTCAGATGGACGGCGCAATCCTTGTTGTTGCCGCAACCGACGGCGTTATGGCTCAGACGAAGGAGCATATCCTTCTTGCCCGTCAGGTAGGCGTTCCTTATATCGTAGTATTCCTTAACAAGTGCGATATGGTTGACGATGAGGAGCTTATCGAGCTCGTTGAGATGGAAGTTACCGAGCAGCTTGAGGAGTACGGCTTTGAAGGCTGCCCGATCATCAAGGGTTCCGCTCTTAAGGCTCTTGAGGATCCCTCGGGCGAGTGGGGCGACAAGATCCTTGAGCTTATGAAGACGGTTGACGAGTATATCCCCGATCCTCAGAGAGATACGGACAAGCCTTTCCTTATGCCCGTCGAGGACGTATTCACCATTACGGGCCGCGGTACGGTTGCTACGGGCCGTGTTGAGAGAGGAACTCTTCACCTCAACGACGAGCTTGAGATTCTCGGTGTTAAGGACGACGTTCAGAAGACGGTCGTTACCGGTATCGAGATGTTCAGAAAGCAGCTTGACGAGGCTATGGCAGGCGATAACATCGGCGCTCTTCTCCGCGGTATCAACCGTGATCAGATCGTCCGCGGACAGGTTATCGCAAAGCCCGGCACCGTAACCTGCCACAAGAAGTTCACCGCTCAGGTTTACGTTCTTACAAAGGACGAGGGCGGACGTCATACACCTTTCTTCAACAACTACCGTCCCCAGTTCTATTTCAGAACGACCGACGTAACGGGTGTTTGCGCACTTCCCGCAGGTACCGAGATGTGTATGCCCGGCGATAACGTAGAGATGACCATCGAGCTTATCCATCCCATCGCTATGGAGCAGGGACTTACGTTCGCTATCCGTGAGGGTGGTAGGACAGTAGGTTCAGGTCGTGTGGCTACGATTGTTGAGTAATCTTGCGATTAGAGCTAAATATTAAAAATAATTACCGCAATTCCTTGAAAAATCAAGGGGTTGCGGTTTCTTAATGCCGAATATCAATACGGTAGAAAACATAGCCCGAAAGTGCTATAATCAAATAAAACCGAATTTAGCGAGGCGTTAAGTTAAAATGAATAAAATAATATCAAGCGTGGGGGCTTTGACAGTGACGGTTTCAGTATTATTATTCGCTGTCTGTATGCTGATTCCCTTTAACTTCGGAAGTTATTTTGTCTGTATGCTGTTGGCTGTCGGCTGGATAATGATGACCTGCGGCTTTTGCAATGAAAGCGATGAAAAGCATAGGGTGGCGGCCAATGTCGGAATGATATTTGCCGCGGTTTATGCCGTCTTGATATTTCTTGTGTATTTTGCCCAAACCACCTCGGTTCGATTGGATTCACTTGATGAGCAGGCTGTGAGGATACTTGACTATTCGAGGGGCGGATTGTTTTTTGACTATGACCTGCTTGGATATGGTATGCTGGCGCTTTCGACCTTTTTTGTCGGGCTTACAATAGACGCAAGGACAAAAGCGGATAAGTGGTTAAAGTATCTGATGCTGGTTCATGGAGTATTCTTTTTTTCCTGTTTTATTATGCCGATGACGGGAATATTCAGCTCTATGTCTGACGGGCAAAGCAATATGGGAGGAATTATAGCGCTTGAGCTTTGGTGCGCTTATTTTATTCCTGTCGGTATTCTGTCATTTATACATTTCAGAAAATCCCATTCGGAGGAAAGCATAAAATGATTATTTTGATAACGGGCGCGTCCCATACGGGCAAGACGGCGCTTGCGCAGAGGCTCCTTGAAAAATACAAATATCCGTATCTATCCGTGGACCACTTAAAAATGGGGCTTATACGCAGCGGCAATACGACGCTCACTCCCTTGAGCGGCGACGGAGAGCTGACGGCGTACCTATGGCCGATTGTGCGCGAAATAATTAAGACAGCCATAGAAAACAAGCAGAATCTCATAGTGGAGGGCTGTTATATCCCCTTTGACCGGGAGAAGGATTTTGAGAAGAAGTATGCGGACGAGATCCGCTTTTACTGCTTGGTTATGAGCGAGGAATATATTGATAAGCATTTTGAGGACGTCAAGGGCTTCGCAAACGTGATAGAGGAGCGCGCGGACGACGAGGACTGCACGCCCGAAAGAGTGCGTGCGGAGAACGCGCGTATGCTGGAGCTGTGCCGCAGATACAAAGCGGAATATATTCTTATTGATAAAGAATATAACGTGGATATAGAGCTGTGAGGCTCTGATTTTACAGCGGCTTCGCGTTTATTCCGTTTATCTCCACGCTGTCCGTCAGCTCTATCATAAGGAAGGTGCGGCCGTCTATTTCCCGCGTTTCCAAGAGGTCCGTGCGGTCGGGGGCTACCTTTATCACTACGTCGGGAGCCTTTATTTCAAAGGAACGGGAGCTTATCACGTTGGAGGCGACGAACTCGGCGCGGCTTCCCGCGGCTTCGTCGTAGTCGGCTTCAAACCTCTCTATCTGCTTTGCGCTTGCGCCGCCTGCCTCGAGCGCGCGCTTAAGGTCGGCTTTGCCGAAAACCACAGGCTCGGGCAGCTCCTTTCTCTCCTCGACGAAATTGTTGAGCTGCTCGTGTATCGCCTTTACGGCTTCAAAGCGGCATTCGTCGCCCAAGGCTTCCGAAATTATTTCCGAAAAGGTTTCCTTCTGCCCTCTCTGCGTCAGCGGAGCCGCGCAGCCGAACATTCCGTCCACAAATTCCGATTGGAGGTTTTCGGCGCCGCGCGTGTAAAAAAGCAGTCCGTGAATATCGCTGTTGCGGTCGTTGAAGGCGGGGAAAAGAAAGGCGTGGGCAGGAGCTTCCACCAGCCAATCGCGGACCCTGTTTTCGATGGAGTTGGTGGCGGAATTATAGCACAGCCCCTCCTTGGAGAGATTGACGGGACATATGCTGCATAGAATATGCTCGTAAACGTAATCGGAAGCGTCCTCCGCCTCAAAGCCGTCCGACGTCCTTTGAGGGACGTCGTAGGACGCGTTTATAAGGAGAATCAGATAATTTTCGCCGTACGTGTAATTTTCGATTACGCGGTTGTAAAAAAGTTCAAGAAGCTCGTCGTCCTTAAGGCGGCTGTCCCTGAGCCTGAGAAGAAAATCCTGCGCGCCTCCGTCCGCCTCCGCGTCCAAGGGAAATTCCATATTGATCAGGTTTTTGCCGAGCGTACCCGATAAGGACGCGCGGAAAATGGTAAAATATTTAAAAATTTCCTCCTCGGGCAGGGATAAAAACGCCTCCCGAAAGGTAGTTACTTTATTTTTGTTGCCGTCAACGTAGCACCCGCAGATCCTTGAAATACAGCATTTTTCGCTTTTGAATAATTTCTTTATCTCCGATATTTCGGTTTTGTTCATTATAAAGACTCTCCTTGTAAAAAATATCCTTCCGAAAGTATAAACCGAAAAACGGAATAAAGCAATACTTGAAAAATATCCGCGTTATGTATAAGATATTCTTATCAGGATACTGATTTGCACGGGAGAGCCTTATGTTTTGGGAAGCCTTGTTCGCGGCGCTGCTGCTTGGCGGCTCGCAGTATTTTGCGGTTAAGTATGTGAGCGCGGACAAAATTCATATTGCGGGTCATATAATCGCTTGGGCGGTCGGAATGACGGTATACGCCGCGGCTGCGGCATTTGGCGCGCCGTGGGCTGTGTACGCTTCGGCAGCGGCGGGCAATCTTGCGCTTATGGCGGCAGAGGCAATCAAGGGACGGCAGAGGACGGCGTTTCCCGCCGTTGTGATGTGCTTTTGCGTGGACGCGGTGCTTGCGCCGATGAAGCTCTGTCCCGAAAATATGTGGAGCTACGGAGCGGCGGCGCTGACGCTTATCGGCTGTCTGCTTTACGCCTTGGTCTACGGCGGACGGACGGGGACGGCGGAATGGTTTTCCAATATTTATGATGAAAACAGGGCGGCGTATTTCGGGCTGGCGCTGATTCCCGCGGCGGGACTGCTTTTAAAGGCGGCGGTTACGGCTGTCGCGTATCCCTTTTCACGCTTTGAGCCGTTTGTGCTGATCGTTGTTTTTTTGGCTGTTGACGCTTTGGCGTTTACGCTGCAAAGACAGATCGGACGCGTGCGCTCGGTGCTTTACGAGAATGAGAGCATGGCGCGCTGGCAGAAGGAGTCGAGGGATTATATGAATACCATACGCTCCCAGCGCCATGATTTTAACATACATCTGCATACGATTGTCGGAATGCTTGAGAATGAGGATTACGAGAGCTGCAAAAGCTATGTTAAGGATATGGTTCAGGAGGCGTCGGCGGTCAACGATATTATGCCCGTCTACGACGCGGTGATAGGCTCTATGCTTTACAATATGCGCAGGGCGGCGAGGCTTAAGGGCACGGACATTGAGTACGATATAAAATACGATATGAAAAATATCATCTGCAACGCTTTTGAATGCAACAAAATAATCGGGAACCTGATACAGAACGCAATAGACGCCGTTAATACCGAGGAAGAGCTTGAGTACGGCATAAGGGTTGCGGTATTCAAAAGACACGGCAGTACCGTGATCAAGGTATCCAATCTTTACGACGGCGATTCGGACAGAATCGCGCGCGCCTTCGATATGAATTATACCACGAAAAAAAATCACGACGGAATAGGGTTAAGCATGATCAAGCGGACGCTGAAAAAATATTACGGGCGCATTTACGCCGAAATGGACGAGCGGACGGTTACCTTTACGGTGAATATACCCAACAAAATAACCTTTGACGGCGAGGGAGGAGCTGCCGATGATAAAAACGGTTCTGGTGGACGATGACGCAAATTCGAGGAGGGCGGCAGCAGCGGCGCTTAAGGAATACGAGGATATAGAGGTGGCGGCTGAGCTTGACTGCGGGGACGCGCTCTTTGAGTACCTTGAAAGCGGCGGCGCGGAGCTTGTGTTCCTCGATATTGAGCTTGCAAGGGAAACGGGCTTTGAGATAGCCGAGAGGCTTAGGGCGGAATACCCCGACGTGATGTTTGTTTTTCTGACGGGGCATTCAACCTACGCGATAGACGGCTATGATTTTCAGCCCGTCAATTTTCTTACCAAGCCTATAAACCCCGACAAGCTCCGACGCACAATCGGGCTGGTGCGGGACAAAAGCGCGGGAAAGCGCTCCTTTAAAACGGGCAGGATAATGTTCAAATGCATTAAGGGCTACAAGGTCGTAAATACGGGCGACATATGCTGTATTGAACGGCGCGGCAGGAAAAACTGGCTCGTCACCGACAAGGAGGAATTGCAGATTGCCTATTACACGATGGGCGAGCTTATGGATATGCTTGAGGGCTACGGCTTCTTTTTGTGCCACCAGTCCTATATTATCGCGCTCGACAAGGTAGAAACGATTTACGAGGAGGGGCGGCTTTTGTACTATGCCAGGCTGCGCGGCTGCGCCGCTGCCATACCCATAAGCAGGGGGCATTACGACGAGCTGCGCCGAGCCGTGGGAGAAATCGGCGGTGCGCTGAGACTGTAACGCTCGAGCGGGAGCTTTTCAAAATCCGACAAAATTTACACGATTTGATACACAATAGACAAGCTCTATTGTGTTTTTTCTCATTTTGTTATAAAAAAAGTATAAGGTTGGTTACAGACTACTATAAAAATGGAAAAGCGGGCTGAGAATGAAAGAACAGAAAAAGGACGTACAGATAAAACAGGAAAAGGGAGTATGGAAGCGTTATATCATACTTCTCTTTAAAGCGCGCATTCCCATTGTGTGGCTGCTTATATACATAGCGGCGGAGGTTTTCCTTGTAAACGTCGGAGTAAGCGAAACGGATTATACGGCGAAGCTTTTTGACGGCGACGTCAGCGTAAAGACGGTTATGAGCCTTGTCGCCGTTATAGTCATCAATATGGTTTTTTCGAGCGTGTCGGTGCTCATAAGGGAGATACTTTCGGCGAGGACCAACCGCAACGCGAGGCTTGCGATCTGGAACAAGCTTCTTCATATACCCATGAAATTTTTCAATAACGAGAATCCCGAGGAGGCGATAAGCCGAATCGTAAGCAACGCCACCTGCGTGGACAGCACGCTGATTTTCGTGCTTGTTCCGATAGGCACGACGGCATACAGTATTTTCGCCTGCGTAAAAAAGGTTTGGGATTATGATTGGAGGCTTTCGGCGACGCTGCTCTGCTCAATCCCGCTGGCGATTTTGGTGGCGTTTATCACGGGCAGACTTAAGTATTCGGTCAACAAGTCGGGAGCGAATGTTTTGGCTGTGCTCACCGAGCGTATTTCGGAGCTTATCAAAAGAATCCCGATGATGAAGGCGTTCGCAAGGGAAAAAGCCGAGGAAGCGCGCGGGGACGACGTTACGGGAAGGCTTTACCGCGTAAACGTTAAGAGCGGCTGGATTGATAATTTTTCAAGCATGGGAATAAGCCTGCTCGGAATTATCAGCAATCTGCTGATTGTTTTGGTGGGAGTGATTTTGTTTAAGAACGACGCGATAAGCAAAAGGGCGTGGATTGCGTTCTTCCTTTTTTCGGGAACCGTAATGGGACACGTGGACGCGCTGATTCTGTACTGGCACAACACCAAGACGATACAGGGAATTATAGCCCGTGTCGGCGAGATTATGTCATACGAAAACGAGAAATCGGGAACGCTTTCGGCGGATGGGCTTACGGGCGATATACGCTTTGAGGGCGTGAGCTTCGGATACAATGAGGATAAGCCCGTGCTCGAGGACGTTGACTGTACCTTTAAGGAGGGAACGGTTACGGCGCTTTTGGGCCTAAGCGGCTGCGGCAAGTCCACAATGGTAAACCTCATCGACAGAATATACGAGCCGGACAAGGGCGCGATCACAATAGGCGGAAGCAATATTGCCGATTACGAGATAAGCTCGTACAGGCGGCTTTTCGGAATGATTCCGCAGAATGTAATGCTTTTTTCGGGGACGGTCAGGGAGAACGTAACCTTCGGAGTAAACCGCAGCGTTGCCGACGACGAAATTATGTCGGCGCTTTGCAGGGTAGGTCTTGCGGATTTTATGGAAAAATCGGGCAAGGGACTGGAGCTTGACATAGGCGAGCGCGGCTGCAAGCTGTCAGGAGGGCAGAAGCAGAAAATCGCGCTGGCGAGAATGCTGCTCGCCGATTCGCACTACCTTATTCTTGACGAGGCGACGGCTTCCATGGATTCGATTTCCGTTGCCGATTTCAGAAGCGTGCTGGAGGAAATTGTCAAGGACAGGACGGTAATTATAATCGCGCATACCAATCATCTTATGAGCCTCGCCGAGGAAGCGATGGTTATAGAGAACGGCAGGATCGCCGCCTGCGGAAAATTCGATAAGGTGCTTGAGGAAAACGCTTTTCTTCGGGACTTTATGAAGGGAGCTGATGTAAATGAAGAGTAATGCGGGCAAGGAAAGCACCAAGGGAATGTGGCGGCGGACGCTTAAGATTTACGGCAGCTTCAGGCTCCCGTTCCACCTTTACATAATCGAGGTTATTTTGGGCATCGTATCGACCAAGGTCGGGCTGCTTTATATGCCGTACCTGAGCAAGATGCAGACGGGAAACATAATCGGCAACGATACTGTGCCGAAATACATTATGTTTGTCTTGCTGAACGTCGCCGTGGGCTTTGTAGCCTCAATACCGACGCTGTATGCTTCAAATATCGTCATAAAGCGCACGCAGAACAAGCTGCTGCACAAGATTATCCGTATGCCCGTCAAAAAATACGAGCAGGAGGGCGCGGCGAAGCTTATATCCCACGTTACCTCGGACACGGACTATGTAAATCAGCTTATAACCTCCGTGATCGGCTTTATAACGGGAATAGCCACGGCGTTTATGACCCTGTCCGAAATGAACAAGCTTAATTCGAGCCTGAGCTGGATACTTTTTCCCGTTATGGGATATGTGATACTAAGCACTTGGGTTGAGGGCAAGCTGTCGTTTTTAAGCCAAAGAAGGCTGAGGAAGGCTTACTCGGGGACGATGTCGTTTTTTGCGGAGCATACGGGCTCCCTGCTTAATATCAAGCAGCTCAACGCGCAGGACATAGAGCTTAAGCTCGGCAAGAAGGCTGTGGATATTATGTACAAGGGTGATTTGTACTCGGCGGCGCTCGGTATATTCTCATCATTTGTATCGGGCTCGATAACGTCGATAATCGCGATAATAATATTTACTCTGGGCGCGGCGGACGTGCGCGGCGGACAGATAACGATAGAGGAGCTTAATGCCTTTTACAATATTATGCTTGTGGCTTACAGTGCGGTCAGCATACTCCCCGCCATATATACGGATTTTATGCGTGCGAACGGAACCATGTTCTATATCGGGCAGATGATTGACGGCGAGGAGGAAAACTACAAGAGGGGAAAGGGAATGGACTGTCCCGACTGCGATATTACTTTCGAGAATGTAAGCTTCGCATATGACGACCGAAACATACTCGACAATATATCGCTTACGATACCTGTCGGAAAGCTTACCGCGGTGGTCGGAGAAAACGGCAGCGGCAAGACGACGCTCTTTAAGCTGATAGAGCGCTTCTACGAGCCGAACGAGGGCAGAATAAGCTTCGGCGATACGGACGTAAGCAGCATTGATCTTGACGAATGGCGCAAAAGCATCGGCTACGTGCTCCAGAACGCGCAGCTTTTCGACGGCACGATACGCGAGAATATAGCCTACGGCGTGGAGCGCGAGGTCAGCGACGAGGAAATTATGGCGGCGGCGGCACAGGCGGGCGCTGACGAATTTATAAACGGTATGCCCGAGGGACTGGATTTTGAGGTGGGAGACGACGGAAGCAGGCTTTCCGCGGGGCAGAGGCAGAGAATCGCGATCGCGCGTTCGATAATGGTCGATCCATCGTATCTGCTTCTCGACGAGGCGACCAGCAATATGGACATATACGCGAAGGAGGAGGTCACGAGGGCGCTGCTCGGACTTATGGAGGGCAGGACCACGGTGATGATTACTCACGATATGAATATGGTGAAAAAGGCTGACCATATAATTGTTCTGAAGGACGGCTCCGTGGAAGCGCAGGGAAGTCACGAGGAGGTTAAGGACAGCGTTACATACAACAGACTTATGAACGGAGGTGCGGCATGAAGTCAAAGGTAATAAAGCTTTACGATTACAGGCAGGTTGAGCTGCCGAAAACCGTTTACATCGAGGGCGTTAAGGAACGTATGAACAGGGAGATAAACGGGCTTCGCAAGAAATTCAAAAGGATCGAAGCGGCGGATTCGGTCGAGAAAGGCGACGTGGTAACGCTGGACCTTAAGAGCGGCAATCCGAGATACAACAGAAAGGGGCTTAAGCTCAATGTTGGCAGTAATCTTTTTAACGCCGAGCTTGAAAAACAGCTTATAGGACTTAAGGTCGGAGAGGACGCTCTGCTTAAGGCGGGAGAGGACGACGTTGAGGTGAGGGTCCTCGAATCAAGACGAAGCATATATCCCGAGCTTACGGACGAAATCGTCGCGGAGGGCATGATGCGTGAGGAATACAATGAGCCCGACGTCAAGACCGTGGAGCAGTATCTTCCCCGGCTTCACGACGATGTGCTTGACGTGCTTTCCGGGGAATGGCTCCGCAATGAGAGCGAAAGGCTTATGAGGGAGGTTGCCTCCAAAAGCGAAATGCAGTATGATGAGGAAGAAATTTCCTATTGGCTCAACGAGCAGCTTGAGGCTCTTGAGGAGGATATGAAGGAGGAGGGCAGAAGCCTCGATACGATGTCCGAGCAGGCGTACAGAGCCTCGTTTGCGGCTTGGGGAGAGGACGTAAGCAATAAGGAGGAGCTTAAGGCGCTGCTCGAGGATATGCTTAAGCAGTCCGTGGTTTCAAAGGCGGTAAGCTGCGAGCTTGACGGAAAGGATTTCGGCGCGCTCGAGTTTGAGGACATAGAAGAAACGGCATGGGAAGTATTTTATAACCATATAAAAGAAAACGTTGCCATAAAGGAAAAGGAGGATTAAGCTATGATAAGATATGCTACGGACGAGAATTACAGGGATCTGATTATGGAGGAGGAGGTCACTCTCGTTGACTTTACCGCCACATGGTGTATGCCCTGCAAGGCTCTCGGAAAGGTTCTTGAGGATATTGACGACGAAATGCCGTTTTTGAATATAGTAAAGGTCGATGTGGACGACTGTCCCAAGACCTCGGAGGAGTACAAGGTTTACGGGATACCCGACCTTTATTACCTTAAAAACGGCGAAACGGTATGCCACGGCCCCGGAGCGGTGGATATTGATGAAATACGTCAGAAAATATCAGAGCTTTTGTACAATTAATCTAATCGGAAAAGGAGAACATTATGAAAAAGAAGCTTATTGTTTTATTAACGGCAGCGACAATGGTAATCGCGACGGCTCTTACGGGCTGCGGCACAAGCTCCTCATCAAGCTCAAAGAGCGACGCAACATCGGGAGCCGCTTCAAATGAGGACACCAAGGCGGAGGAAAAGGACACCACGGCTGCGGAGGGAAACGATGAAACCAAGGGCGAGGACAACGCGGCAGGCGACTGGAAGAATAAGGATTTCGCGGACTGGAACGCCGACGACTTGGGTCAGTACTTCATCGACAACGGAACCTTTTCGGAGGCTGACTGGTACTATGTTCAGAAGAACGAGTACGTTGAGGGAACGGGCTTTGACGCGAACATATCGTACTTCGACGAGGACACGGCAGGCGCAATGGTAATGATTATGTGGTTCAACCCCGACTCCGAGCAGAGCAACAGGGACGAAACCTACGACTACATCAAAAATAACCAGGCTACGCCGGAGGACTGCGGATCGGTTCCGGTCGATCACCTTGTTGGAAATTTCGCGTTCAGCTACACGCTTTGCGCGGACAACGCGGAGTATGACAAAATGGACGCCGCATACAAGGCTTTCATCGAGGAGTTTAATCTCACGCCCGAATTTTAATTAAGCTTAAGCCGCTCCCCGTATGATGCCGAGGCGTTGTACGGGGAGCGTTTTTTTAAAAATATGGGAGGCAAAGGATATGAAGAGCAAGCTGATCAAAATGTACGACTATAAGCTTACAAGGCTACCGAACGAAGCCTATGTGGAGCGGGAAAGCATACGCGGGGAGATGGATAAGGAGCTTGGCAGGGCGCTGTCAAAATACAAGAAATCCGTTCACGCCGACCGAATTGAAGCGGGGGATATTGCCATAATAGATATTGAGAGCGAAGCGCCCAAGTACAACCGCAAAAGGCTGGGCGTCAATGTCGGCAAAAATTTATACAGCAGGGAAATAGAGGCGGCTCTTATCGGCAAGGCGGCGGGAGAGGAATTTGACGTTGAGGCTGACGGAGTCGGGGCGCATGTATGCGTCAGGGACGCGACAAGGCGCGTAACGCCCGAGCTTGACGACGAGCTTGTCCTGCAAATTATGAATGACAGCGAGGAGGAGCACCCCGAAATAAGCAATACAAGGCAGTATCTTGATTGGCTCCATGCGAAAGCGTTTAAAACGCTGGGCGACGATATATGGGTTGAGTATACCGACAACCTTATGACCGAAATCATAGAAAAGAGCGAGTGGAGCCGCGACGAGGAGGAAATAGAGGACGAGTGCCGAAAATATCTGGCGGATATGGAAAAGGAGCTTGCAAAGGAAAAGCCGGGAATGACGCTTGAAACTATGTCCGCGGAGGATTATCATATGTATGATAAGGAAGTTTCCAATCTTGAGGAATTTCGCGCATGGCTCCGCAAAATGATGTGGCAGGAGATACAGCTCCATTTGATATACTGCGGGCTTAAGGGCGTTGAGGACGTCAGCAGAAGCTTGGACGATATGGACGGCGACGCATGGGGATTGCTTGTCGATTATGTTTCGGATAAAATAGAGATTAAGGAAAGAAAATAACCTACAATTACCGAGGAGGCAGAATATGGAGAGAGTTGACATAGCCGTTATAGGAACGGGACCCGCGGGCATTTCGGCGGCGATTAACGCCAAAATAAGGGGCAAAAGCTTTACGCTGTTCGGAAGCGAAAGGCTGAGCGCCAAGGTGGGCTGCTCGGAGAGGATAGAAAATTATCCCGGTATAACGGGAGTGACGGGAGCGGAGCTTAACGGATATTTCCGCAGTCAGCTTGACAGCCTCGATATTCCGATTACGAAGGAGCAGATTACGGGCATATACAATATGGGCAAATATTTTCTGATAATGGCGGACCAAACCGAATACGAGGCGTCCTCCGTCATCATTGCCACGGGAGTGGAGGCTGTAAAGGCGGTTCCCGGCGAGCGCGAGCTTCTCGGCAGAGGCGTGAGCTACTGCGCGACCTGCGACGGCAGGCTTTATAAGGGCAAAAACATCGCCGTGGTCTGCGACAACGCCGATATGGAGGATGAGGTTGACTATCTTTGCGGACTGGCAGGGACCGTTTATTATTTTCCGCTCTTTAAAACGGATTTCGCGAGGGAAAACCTTCAAAGACAGGAAGCCCGTATCGCGAAAATCGAGGGCGCGGAGCACGTCGAGGGCGTTACGCTCAAGGACGGCGCGCGGCTTGATTTGGACGGCGTATTTTTCCTGAAGCAGTCGGTATCGGCGGACGTTCTTCTCAGAGGACTTAAAATGGAGGACGGTCAGATACTCGTTGACAGGAATATGGCGACAAGCATAAAGGGCTGTTTCGCGGCGGGCGACTGTACGGGAAGACCGTACCAGATAACAAAGGCTGTCGGGGAGGGCAATATTGCCGCGCATTCGGCAATCGCGTATCTTGCGGAGCAGAACAAGGAGAAAAAGGGAGAACGGTAATGCCAAACGGATATAAGCTGATTGACAGCGCAAGCGTGCGCGATATAAAGGGCGAATGCCTAATATACGAGCATGAAAAAACGGGGGCGAGGGTCGTTTTTATGCAAAACGGCGACGAGCACCGCTCAATGAATATTGTGTTCAAAACGCCGCCCGCAAACAGCAGGGGAACCACGCATATAATAGAGCATTCGGTTTTCTGCGGCTCGGAGCATTATCCGCTTAAGGACCCGTTTGTGGAGCTTATGAAAGGCTCCATGTACACCTTTCTCAACGCCATGACCTACGACGAGATGACCGCCTTTCCCGTATCGGGCATAAACGCGAAGGATTTCGACAACCTGACGGACGTGTATCTTGACGCTGTTTTTAATCCGCTTATGCGCGCGAAGGAGGAGATTTTTCTTCAGGAGGGCTGGCATTACGAGACTGACGGGGAGGGCGGCGTCACGGCGAGCGGAGTGGTGCTGAACGAGATGAAGGGAATGGCGGCGTCCGCCGATTTTGTAATGGGAAACGCCGTAAAGCGCGCGCTCTTTAAGGATACGCCCTACCGCTATGTTTCGGGAGGACTGCCCGAGGAAATAGTCGATTTGTCGTATGAGGAGCTTAAGGCGTATTACGACGGGCATTACCACCCCTCAAACTGCGTGATCGTTTTTTACGGGAAGCTTGACGCAGAGGAGCGGCTGTCTTATCTTGCGGAAAGGTATCTTGATAAATACGAGCGGCGCGAAACGAACGTCAATACGGTTATGCCCAAGCAGGAAAAGCTCGATAAGCGCGTTTTTGCGGAGTGCGCATATCCCGCGCCCGACGAGGGGGCGGCGGATAAGGGCGCGTTTATGTCGTATTCCGTCGTGATTTCGGACAGTCACAGCGCGGAGGACGCGGTCGCAATGTATTTGCTCGATTACGCCCTGTGCTCGTCTCCCGCGGCGTATCTGCGCGAGGCGTTTATGGAAAAGGGCATAGGGGAGGATTTCGGATCGTCCTTTGACAGCCACGTAAGACAGCCCTACTATATGCTGCAATGCTCGTATTGCAGCGAGGAGGATTTGGACGAGTTTGTCGCGACGATAGAGGACACTCTGAGGCAGGTCGCGGACAACGGCATTGATAAGGATATGCTGAGGGCGGCTATGAAGAGCATTGAGTTCAGCTATCGCGAGGACGATTTCACAGGCTCGCCCAAGGGACTGGTTTATTCCGATATGCTGCTTGAAAAGCTTATCTACGGAGAGGAAAACCCTATTGCGCGCATATGCCTCGGACAGGCGATCGACAGGGTTAAGAGCCTCATAGATACGGATTATTTTGAAAATTTTATAAAAGAAAGAATACTGGACAACCCGCATAAGGCTGTGGTGCTTATGAGACCCGACGCCGAATGCCTGCCGCAAAGCGAGGCACTCATACGGAGCAAGGCGGAAAAAAGCTATAAGGCGGCGGATAAGCGCGCCGTGACGGAGGCGCTTAAGAGGCTTGAGGCGTACAGGAACGGGGAGGACGACGAACGGGCAAGGGAAGCGATTCCTGTGCTGGAAAAATCGGATCTGCGCGCCGACAAGCCCGACGTTCCCACGGTCAACACCGAGGCGGCGGGGATCCCGCTTATGATGCAGCCGCGCGACACCAACGGAATAGGCTATCTTAACATTTGTATGGATATAAGGGCGTTGCCCGACAGACTTATTCCGTATGCGAGGATCATAGCGGAGCTGCTGGCGGTGCTTGACACCGAGAATTACACGTACGGTGAACTTACGAAGCTTATCGACCTCCACACGGGAGGAATATACGATTTTATCGACGTTACGGACGGGAGCGCGCACCGAAAGCCCGTTATTCCGATGCTTGTCCAGCACAGCAGCTTTTTTTACGGGGAAACGGACAGGGCGTGCGCTCTTAATTATGAAATCCTCAAAAAAACCGATTTTTCGGACAAGGATTATATACTTGACTTGCTTTTGCAGCTTAAGTCCGTATATGTGAGCCAATACTCCGAGGGCTCGTCGTCCGTGGCGGCGGGAATCGGCAAAAGCGGCTTTTTTGAAGCGTCGGCATATTACGAGAGGCTTCAAGGACATGAGTTTTATCTTTTCCTTGACGGACTGATACGGGATTTCGACAGCCGTTGGCAGGAGCTTTCGGACTGTATCCGCGAGACGGCAAAGCTGCTTACGGCTAAGGAGAACTGCCGCTTTATGTACATAGGCGAGAGGGAATCCTTTGACGGAATAAAAAAGAGGCTTGAGGAGCTTGGCGGCAGACTTGAGGCGTGCGGCACGGAAAAGCACGCGGCGCAAACGCTGCGCAGGGGCAGCGTCGGCTGCATAATACCGTCGCAGGTGCAGTATGTCGCACTGTGCGGCAGGCTTGGAGATAAGGCGGCGGAGCAGAGAGGGCATATTCTTGTGCTGGAGCATATACTCAACTGCGACTATCTTTGGAGCAATATAAGAGTGCTGGGCGGAGCCTACGGAGCGTCGGCGGACTTTATGTATACGGGAGCCGCGGCGCTTACCTCGTACAGGGATCCGGGGCTTGCCGGAACCGTCGGGGCGTACAGGGCGATTCCCGAATACGTGAGGACGCTTGACATTACGGACAGACAGCTAAGGCAGTATATTGTCGGAACGATGAGCAAGCTGGACGCGCCGCTTTCGCAGGAGGCGGAGGGAATGACGAGGCTTCGGCTCGATATGAGCGGGGTAAGCCACGAGGAGCTTCTGAGGATACGCAGGCAGGTCATAGACACAAGGCTTGAGGACATACGCGCGCTTGCTCCGCTTTTGGAGGAATTTATCGCCGATGCCGACCTTGTGGTGCTGGGCGGCAGAGATATGCTGGAAAAAAACGGCGTACTGTTTGACCGAATCGAAAATATTTTGTAATCGCAGAGGTAAAAATGAAGCGTGAGGATGAAGAATACAAAAGGTACATAAAAATCCTTGAAAGGGAGCTTGTGCCCGCGATGGGCTGCACCGAGCCGATCGCGATCGCATATGCCGCCGCATACGCCAAAAAGCTGCTTGACGGCGAGGTGAGCAAGGTAAAAATCTACGCAAGCGGCAATGTCATAAAGAACGTAAAGAGCGTTACCGTCCCCAATACGGGCGGACAGAAGGGAATTGCGGCTGCGGCGGCGATAGGAATCGCGGACGGCAACCCCGAGCTTAAGCTTGAGGTGATTTCAAGTGTTACCCAAAGTGGTATTAAGGAAATGGAAAGACTGCTTTCGGAGGTTCCGTTTGAGCTTTACCGCATTCAGGGCGACTGCGCGCTTGATTTGGCAGTGGAGCTTTTGTCGGAGAGCGGCAGGAGCAAGGTGAGGATCCGCAATACCCATGAAAACGTCGTCCTTGCGGAAAAAAACGGGGAATGCATTTTGAGGTCGGAGTACGCGCAGGAGAGCGGCGAGGGCTGTCGGCTCGAAATGAAGGAAATCTACGATTTTGCCGTGAGCGTAGAGCTTGACGATGTAAGGGATATTTTGCAAAGACAGATAGATTACAATTACGCGATAGCGAAGGAGGGGCTTAAGGGAGGCTACGGAGCGTCGATAGGCAGGGTCCTTTTGGACACCTATGGGGAGTCGCCCGAGAACCGCGCCAAGGCGCTTGCGGCGGCTGGCAGCGACGCGAGAATGGGCGGCTGTGAGCTGCCCGTCATAATCAATTCGGGGAGCGGCAATCAGGGAATGTGCGCCTCCCTGCCCGTCATAGCCTACGCAAAGGAGCTTGACAGCGGCGAGGAGCGGCTTTACCGCGCGCTGATAATATCAAATCTCACAACATTATATCAGAAGCAGTTTATAGGAAGGCTCTCCGCGTACTGCGGCGCGGTCAGCGCGGGAGCGGGAGCGGGCGCAGGCATAACCTATCTTCTCGGGGGAGATTACAAGCATATATGCCATACGGTGGTAAACGCGCTCGCGGTTACGAGCGGGATACTCTGCGACGGCGCGAAGCCAAGCTGCGCCGCCAAGATAGCCTGCGCGGTGGACGCGGGGATCCTCGGCTGCAAAATGTATAAGGAGGGTCATCAGTTCTACCGCGGCGAGGGAATAGTCAGCAGCTCGATTGAAAATACGATGGAGGGAATCGGCAAAATAGCCCGCGACGGAATGAAGGAATGCGACGACGAAATTATACGGCTTATGCTTGAGGAGCAGACCATTCACGCCATAAAAGGTTAAAAACGCCTTCTTTTATCCGATATAAAATACAGATAATGGCAGTCCATTATCTCGCCGCCCGGAAGGATACCGGGGAAGCAGACAGGTGCGACGGAACGGATTTGTTGTCTGTAAAATTCGGTTTTAGGAGGTAGATTCATGAAAATTGGAAGTTCACAGGTTTCCATGGCATCGTCCCGAGATTATTCGCAGGTGGCGTACAGAGGCTTCGTAAGTCTTACAAGTCAAAGGGGACAACAGCTTGCCGTGGACAGAACGGACGGCGCGAAAAGCATTTTCGAGCAGCTTAAGGACGAGAAAGCGTCAAGAGAGGGCAGGACGGGCGAACAGGGAGTCGAGGGCTCATCCGCGGTTCAAAGACCGTCATACAATTCGGAGGGAATGCAGACCATAAACAGTATTGCCGAGCTTAAGGACGCGCTGATAAATCAGCTTATAGGCTCGCTTCGCGGCAGACGCTATCCGATGGGCGGCGGCAGGTCCGTATGGGGAGGCTTCGGTTTTGGCTTCGGCGGCAATCTTGCGTTTATGCAGACCTCGATGCAGCAGGGAAATCTTGTGATTATGCCGCAGACCTATACGGTTCAGACCGTTTGGTCGGATTTTTACGCGGAGCGCGAAACGACCGCCTTCGTTTCACAGGGCAAGGTTAAGACGGAGGACGGCAGGGAAATTAATTTCGACGTCAGATTTGAGATGTCGAGGGCTTTTGAGCAGAGCACGGAATCCTATACGCAGCGTCAATACGTTATGTGCGACCCGCTGGTGGTGAATTTTAAGGGCGATGTTTCCGAGCTTGGCGACCAGAAGTTTTATTTTGACCTTGACGCGGACGGCGAGGAGGAGGAAATTTCGGGCTTTTCAAGCAACAGCGGCTTTCTTGCGCTCGACCTTAACGGCGACGGCGTGATCAACGACGGCTCGGAGCTTTTCGGCACGAAATCGGGCAACGGCTTTGCCGACCTTGCGAAATACGATTCCGACGGCAACGGCTGGATCGACGATAACGACGAGGTTTTCGCCAAGCTTAAGGTGTGGACGAAGGACGCGGACGGCGGCGACGTGCTTATGAGCGCGAAGGACTGCGGCATGGGAGCCATATATCTCGGAAACGTCGATACGGAGTTCAGTCTTACGGACAGCTTCGACAACGCCCTTAAGGGAGCCGTGCGCAGAAGCGGGGTTTATCTCAACGAGGACGGTACCGCGGGAACGATACAGCACGTGGATTTTGCGATATAGGCGTGTCCGCGCTGTGAAAATATTATTGAAATCAATATCGGGAGCATACGGATTTGGATCCGTATGCTCCCGAGGGCATTTATATTAGGTATTTCTTATAATTTGAATTTGGCGACCTCGGTGTTTAGCTTATCGACAATTCCGAGATTGAAGTCGGCTTCCTTTTCGATGTCGCCGACATTTTCCGTAAGCTGCACGGCTGTTTCGGCAACGTTCATCACGCCCGACGCGCATTCGCTGACGGTTGTCTTTACATCGTTGAGGGCTTCCTTGATGTCGGTTATATTGCTTTTGAGCAGCTCGCTCTCCGACGCGAAGCGCCGCATCATCTCCTGTATATCCCCGACGTTGCTCTGATAGCTTTCGCTGGTTTCCAAGAGCTTTTCGTAGCCCTGTATCGCGGTAGTGTTCATAAACGCGATCATTTGCTCGGCTTCAGCCGCAAGCTCGTCAACCGTTTGGATTACGTCGGCGGTCACTCTTTGGATTTCCGTCGCGGAGGCGGCTGAATTGGTCGCGAGCTTGCCGATCTCACCGGCGACAACTGCGAAGCCTTTGCCCGCCTCTCCGGCTCGGGCGGCTTCTATGCTTGCGTTTAACGCCAAAAGATTTGTTTCATCGGTAATGCTGATGATGTTTTTGGTAAGCTCCTTGATTTTCTCGACGTCCTTGGACTTCTCGATTTTCTGCTGCACGGAGGCAGCCATATCGGAAACCTGTACTACGGCGTCCTGCTTTGCCTTGACGGCGTTGCCGTATACCTCGGAGGCGTTATTCATAATTCTGTCCGAGGAAAGCCTTCCCTCCTCCGCCTGCTCGTAAATTCCCGCGATCGAGGCAAAAACCTGCTTGGTTGCCTCGTTTACCTGCTCCGGCGAGGCGCTGGACTGCTGTATTGCCGCGCTCATTTCCTCCATTGTCGAGGATACGTCGGTAATCTCCGTATCGGCATCGGAAAGCTTGTCGGAGGTTGTGCGGCAGGAATCTCTCAGGCATTTGGAATTTTCGGCTATATTCAGCATAATTTCACGTATGTAACGAAGCAGATCGTTCACGTTCCCGGCAATCATTTCCATTTCGTCGCCCGTGTGTACGTCCAATATCTGTGTCAAATCGCCCTCGTTATGTACAAGCTCATAGATTTTGCCGTCCACCTTGCGCAGCCTTCTTATTACGCCGCCGACCAAAAGGTTAAGGATAACCAGCGCGATAATCAGGCAGATAAGCGAGATCTGGATTACCCTCTGCAAGGCGAGGCTTAAGCGCTCCGTCACTCCCGCGGCGTCGTAGTCGCAGCCCACGACAGCCGTTATATTGCCGTCGGCGTCGGTAAGCGGCATATAAGCCGAAATCAAATCGCCGTCCTCGGTGGAATCAATATAATCCTGTACATAGCTTTCTCCGCCGAAAACGGATTTTAATTCTTGATACGATACCTCAAAGTCCTCGCCGAAGCCGTGCCGGGACGATATGTCGTCCGCATCGACTCCGTAATAGACCTTGCTCCCGTCCGTATAAAGCGTATAAAGGTATTTTATGCCGCATTCGTTTTTGATTGCGCACATAGAGTCGAACAGCGCGTTGTACGCCGCGTCTCCGTCGCCGCCCGCCGATATTGCCGACAGCTTTTCGATGTCGATGACCTTGGTGGAAATAACGGCCGCCCCATCTGCGCCTCCTCGACGCCCATTGCGATCAGACCCTCCTTTGTGCGGAGGTAGGAATTTGCGCCCATGACCGCGCACAGCAGGATAATCGCTATGCTTGTGGGAAATAAAATTTTGGCTCTGATACCGATTTTCCTTGTTTTTCTTTTCTGCATATTAAGTTTTCCTTTCGATTTCAGCGCATTTTTCCTGTCTGTGGGGAAGTTTCCGTCGATGAAGCGTTCAGCAAAAGATTCTGAAAATTTGATATTTTAATTATAGCACGGAAAGAAATATTTGACTAATTTTTTCTGAAATATTTTTCTGACACTTTTCGCAAAATTTTTCTTCAGACAGCGCGGGCGCAGTGCTATAATCAAGAAAAAGGAGGCGCTTATGGATATTTACGAGGAATGTCCCGTACTGGAAAACGGCGGGTACATTGTAAGGCTGATTGAACAGGGCGACGCAGGGGATTTGTTTAATGTGTACAACGACAAATTTGCGCTGCCGTTTTTTAACGGCGACAACTGCAACGGCAGCAATTTTTACTGCGCGAGGCAGGAGGACGCGGAAAACACCGTTAAATACTGGCTTATTGAGTACCGTGAAAACAGGGGCTTCGTGAGGTTTGCGACAGTCGATAAGACGGAGGAAAGGGCAGTCGGAACGATAGAGATGTTTCGGAGAGAGTCGGACGACAGCTATAACGGGAGCGGGATTTTAAGGCTGGATCTGAAAAGCTCCCATGAAAGAAGCGAGGTTATATACGACATTTTGTCCTTGGTAACGGAGCCGTTTTACGATTGGTTCGGGTGCGCCGATATTGCGACCAAGGCGGCGCCTTACGCGGTGGAGCGCATAGACGCGCTTAAAAGTCTCGGGTTTGTCAAATCGGACGAGCCGCTTATCAGCCGCGGGGAGAATAGGGCGTACTATGATTACTGGGTGCTTAAAAAATAACACATTAAGGAGAACATATGCAGAATAAAGGAACTGTAAGGCTTGAAACTCAAAGGCTGATACTGAGGCGTTTCGTCGGAGAGGACGCTTTGCCTATGTATGAAAACCGGGCGTCGGATCCCGAGGTGACGGAATTTCTGACGTGGCCGCCGCATGTGAGCGCAGAGCTTACGGGAGCGCTGCTTGCGGAATGGATCAAAGCCTACGACGACGCTTCGTGCTATAACCGGGCGATTGAATTAAAGGAAATCGGACAGCCGATTGGGGGCATATCGGTCGTGAAGCCGGACGAGAGCATTTGCGCGGCGGAAATCGGCTATTGTATGGGAAAAGCGTGGTGGGGCGCGGGTATTATGCCCGAGGCGCTCAAGGCGGTGATCGCCTTTTTGTTTGAGGAGGCGGAGCTGAACCGCATTGCGGCGACGCATGACGCACGCAATCCCAAATCGGGCAGGGTTATGGAAAAGGCGGGAATGAGAACGGAGGGGGTTCTCAGGAGCGGCGGGCGGAATAATCGGGGAATCTGCGATTCCGTCGTACACGCGATATTGCGGAGCGATTATATGGCGCAAAAGTGAGATTATGAGCATATTGACATTACGGATTTAATGTGATATATTGTTATAAATACTCGATATACATACAATCAGAGTATTGAAATATACGAAGAAAGGAGGAACCGCTGTGTATATCAATATAGCGGAAAAAATCGGCAAGGAGCTTGCCAAGCATATAATTGACGGAATGTTTTTGCCGTATAATTACAAGCTGACGGCAAAGTTTTTTGTTGATGGCTGTGACACGCCTGCGGAGCTTGCCGTAGTTATGTCGGCGGTTGTGTTGGGACTGCCCCTGCGGCAGGGAATTTGCATAGGATAAGATCGGAGAACAAATGAATGTACGGAAGAAAAAACGTCGCCCGTAACCGATGTCGGTTATTCGGCGGCGTTTTATGCTGCAAAAAAATTGCCACGCGCGGTCGGGGAGCCCCGTAATGAGTTATTTTACATAAATGAACATAAGCAGAAAATGCAGAACGCTTCCCGCCAGTACGAACAGGTGGAAAATTTCGTGCGTCCCGAAGGCGGGGTGGCGGCTGTCGAAGGCGGGGAGCTTAAGCGCGTAAACCACGCCGCCCGCGGTGTAGACGATCCCGCCTGACAAAAGAAGTATGAAGCCCGCTGTCCCTATGGAGGAGAGGATCGTGCCGAAGGCGTGCACGCAGATCCAGCCCATTCCGATGTAGATTGCGGAGGAGAGCCATTTGGGGCAGCGGATATAGATTATGTTGAGGAGTGTTTGGAGGGCGGCGAGCGACCATATTACGATCAGCGTGATTTTTCCGCTTTGCCCGCCGATAACCGCCGTGCATACGGGAGTATATGTGCCCGCGATGAGCACCGAAATCATTATGTGGTCGATTTTTTGCAGGAAGGTGTTGGCGCGAGGGGATATGTCGAAGGTGTGGTACGCGGTGCTGGCGGTGTAAAGCCCGATTATGCTCACGGCGAAAACAAACAGCGATACGACGACCTTGGGAGAGGAGGCGGCGGAGGCGCGTAGGAGCATGGGGATCGCGGCGAGCGCCGCCAGCACCATGCCTATGAAATGAGTGATCGCACTTCCGGGTTCCTTGATTTTAGTCAGCATTTTTTCTACCTCCGCCGTTATTGTTTCCGTAAAATAAAATAATATGTAACGATACTATGGATTTTATATTTGAGTTGTGCTAAAATATGCACAGATTATTTTGGGAGGCAGAGAAATGTATATAACAAGGGATATTAAGTATATTGGCGTAAACGACCACAAGGTTGACCTCTTCGAGGGGCAGTATGTTGTCGAAAACGGTATGGCGTACAATTCTTATGTTATTATGGACGAAAAGATTGCCGTTATGGATACGGTGGACGCCGCCTTCGGAGACGAATGGCTCGCGAATCTCAAGGCGGAGCTTTGCGGCAGGACGGTGGATTATCTTATCGTACAGCATATGGAGCCTGACCATTCGGCGAACGTCGCGAAATTTATGGAGCTTAACCCCGAAACGACCGTGGTGGCGACGGCGGCGGCCTTTAATATGATGAAGGCTTTTTTCGGAACGGATTATGCGGACAGGCGCATGGTTGTCGGAGAGGGCGCGGAGCTTGAGCTGGGGAAGCATAAGCTTACGTTCGTTACTGCGCCCATGGTGCATTGGCCCGAGGTTATGGTGACCTACGATTCCGAGGATAAGGTGCTTTTCTCGGCTGACGGCTTCGGCAAGTTCGGCGCGCTGGACGTCGAGGAGGACTGGGCGTGCGAGGCGAGACGCTATTATATAGGGATCGTCGGCAAATTCGGCGCGCAGGTGCAGGCGCTCCTTAAAAAGGCGTCGGCGCTCGACATTAAGATTATATGTCCCCTGCACGGACCCGTGCTTACGGAGAACCTCGGCTATTACCTTAATCTTTACGATATATGGTCCTCCTATTCGGTTGAGTCGGAGGGCGTAATGCTTGCTTATACCTCCGTATACGGCAACACGAGGAAGGCGGTGCTGGAGCTTGAGGAGCTTCTTAAAAAGGGCGGCTGCCCCAAGGTCGTGGTATGCGATTTGGCTAGGGAGGATCCGGCGGAGGCGGTCGAGGACGCGTTCCGCTACGGCAAGCTTGTGCTTGCGACCACAACATACAACGGCGAGATTTTCCCGTTTATGAAGCATTTTATCGACAGCCTTACGGAGCGCAATTATCAGAACCGTACGGTGGGCTTCATCGAGAACGGCTCGTGGGCGCCCGCAGCCGCGAGGACTATGCGCAAATGCTTTGAAAACAGCAAAAATATTACCTTCCTTGAAACCACTGTGACGGTAAAGGCGGCGCTTAATGACGAAAGCAGGGCGCAGCTGGAGAAAATGGCGAAGGAGCTTTTGTAATCAACGCGCATGAAGCGCGCAAACAGATAAAATAAATTTTAGGAGGAAACAGCTTTGAAAAAAAGATTTTTAGTTGCGGCGGCTTTGTCGCTCGCGGTTACAATGGCGTTAAGCGCCTGCGGAAACAGCTCGTCGGGGAACGCGGGCACGGCACCACAGACAGACCCCGAAAGCTCGATTGCGGGAACGGACGCTCCGACCGACGAAGCCACGGAGGCGGCAGAGCCGACCAATAAAGCCGCGGCGGCGCTTACGGATTATGTGTCGGACGAGGAAATGGCTCTTGCCGATCAGTGGCCGAGCTGCGACGACAGGGCGCTCGCGGCGGTAATGCGCAAGGCGGCAAAGGGCGAGAAGGTTACGATTGCCTGCATCGGCGGCTCGATTACTCAGGGAACAATATCGAGCGGCAAGAAGGATTCCGAGGTGGGCTTCAAAAAATGCTATGCGGACATCTTTTTCGAGTGGTGGAAAACCACCTTCCCCGACGGCGATTTTGAGTTCGTCAACGCGGGAATAGGCGGAACGGATTCCTATCTCGGGGTCCACAGGGTCGAGAAGGACGTGCTCGACAAAAAGCCCGATCTGGTGCTTGTGGAATACTCGGTAAACGACGCCGATTCCACGTTCTACAAGAGGTCCTACGACAATCTTGTGCGCAAAATCCTGCTTTCGGACGGCAGTCCCGCGGTAATGCTTTTGTATATGGCGCAGACCAACGGCTCGACCTCTCAGGGAAGCCATGTTTTCGTCGGCTTTAACTACGAGCTGCCCATGGTCAGCTATTCCAACGTCATAAGCGATATGATGGCAAACAATATTTTCACGGCGGAGGAGCTTTCGGGCGATACGGTTCACCCCTCGACGCTCGGACACGCGATTACGGGCGAGATTATATGGAAGTACCTTAACGGCGTTTATGAGGTCTGCGACAGCCTCGAGGAGCCTGACGAGTTTTCCAAGTCTCCCGTCACTAAGGACGTTTATCTTGACGCCGTGATTCTTGACAGCACCAATGTTACTCCCGATTCCTTGGGAACCTTTAAGGAGCAGAAGGTCTGCGACCAATTCCCCAACGGCTGGGTATGCTCGGAGGGCGACGGAGAAATTACCTTTACGGCGGAGTTCAGTAACCTCGGAATACTGTATTACGATACGGTTGACGGCAAGAGCGGTCAGTTTGAGATATATATTGACGGCGAGAGCAAGAGAACGATAAACGCCGACTTCACGGGAGGCTGGGGCAACGCCATAACCGCCGAGGAGGTCTATACCTCGGACGAAAAGGCGGAGCATACGGTTGTGATCAAAAAGGCTCCCGGCTCGACGGGTGACGTATTCGATCTGCTCGGACTTCTCGCTTCTTAAAATTAATGCGAAGCTATTGAAATAATACCCCGGCACAGGCTGTCGGGGTATTTTTACGGTAAAAAAGGGTAAAAAAGCATAAAATGTTAAGGAATTGTGACAAGAGTATAAACAAAAATAAAAAAAACATTGATTATTATGCGGAAAAGTTGTATAATTTTCACAATGAACTAATTGCGGGATTGGGTAACTTTTGACAAATTTATAAAACATCGTTAAGGAGAGAGTATGAGAAAAGCATTTCGTTTTATGGGAGCGGGGCTTGCTTTGGCAATGAGTGTAAGCCTTGCGGCGTGCGGCAAGGACGGCGGCGCGGACAAAAACGACGCGTCTGCGGGAGCTCCGACCGCCGATAATTCCGAAACGCAGAAGGAAACGCCAAAGGAAACGGAGCCCTTTGTCCCCGAGGTTGCGGGGGTATTTGAGGCGGAGGACGGCGTATTCAAGGGCGGAACCAAAATAGGCAAGGATAAGGCGGGATACAGCGGAACGGGCTATGTCGAAGGCTTTGCGGCTGACGGGGACGCCTGCGTCGTTAAGGTTTCGGTTGAAAAGGAGGGCTTTTACGACCTGCTTGTCACCAACGCCAGCGGAGGAGGACATAAAGAGAACTTTATCGCGGTGGACGGCTCGAATGTCGGAAAGCTTATATCCGACGAAACGACCTTTACGGATTCCGTTGTGGCGAATGTATATTTTGAGGCGGGAGAGCATGAGATTGAAATTTCGAGCGAATGGGGCTGGATAATGCTTGACAAGATTACGGTCCAGACAGCCGCTCCGATAGATTCTTCCATATATGAGGTTTCCTCTCAGCCCGTGAACCCGAACGCCACGGAGTCTGCCAAGAGGCTAATGAGCTATCTTGCGGACATATACGGCGAGAATATTTTGTCGGGGCAGAACTGCGACACGGGAATGTTCGGCAAGGAGTTCCGCGTTATAGACAACGTTACGGGCAAGACGCCCGCGGTTTTGGGACTTGATTTTATCGAGTACTCTCCGTCGCGGGTTGAGAACGGCAGCAGCTCTAAGGCTACGGATTACGCGATCCAGTTCAGCGAGGCGGGCGGAATAGTCACCTTCTGCTGGCACTGGAACGCTCCCTCCAAATATCTTACGGGCGATTGGTACAGAGGCTTTTACGCGGATTCAACCAACATTAACCTCAAAAAGATTATGAACGGCGAGGACGAGGAGGGCTATGAGCTTCTTATGAAGGACATAGACGCGATTGCCGAGCAGCTTAAAATACTTCAGGACAACGACGTGCCCGTGCTTTGGCGGCCTCTCCACGAGGCGAGCGGCGGCTGGTTCTGGTGGGGCGAGTCGGGAGCGGAGCCGTACATAGAATTATACAAGCTCTTATACGACAGGCTAACCAACGAATACGGTCTTAACAACCTCATATGGGTATGGAACGGACAGAATAAGGACTGGTACCCGGGCGACGAATATGTCGATATTATCGGCGAGGATATTTATCCGGGCGAGAGGGTGTACACCTCGCAGGTTAATAAATATCTCGAGGCGGCTCATTATACCGATACCGCCAAAATGGTTATTCTTTCCGAGAACGGCTGTGTGCCCGACCCCGAGCTTGCCAAGAGGGACGGTGCCATGTGGGGGCTTTGGTGCACATGGGGCGGCGAGTTCGTAGCCAAGGACGGAGCCTTCTTCAAGTACAGCGACCGGTACACCGAGGAGGAGCGGCTTAAGGCCGCGTATGAAAGCGAAATAGTAATTACGCTTGACGAGCTTCCTAATCTTAAGGAATACGAAGCGGGGAACTGACATTGTTTAAGAAAGTATTTTCCTATGACGGAAAATTTATGGAATTTCTCCGCAAGACGGGGGAGCTGATAATGCTCAGCGTGGTTTTTATGGCGTGCTGCATACCCGTAATAACCTTGGGCAGCTCGATCGCTTCTCTGTATTACTCGGTTATAAAGAGCGTAAGAAGAAACAGGGGCACGGCTCTCGGCGAGTTTTTTTCCTCAATGAAGAGGACGCTTGCGAAGGGCTGTCTCATAACCTTTGAAATAGCTGTGTGGTTCGCTGCGCTTTATTTCGGGAGACGGATTCTTTTGGCTCTTGACACGGATATGGGCAAATCCATGTCTGTTATATATTTAATACTCATGACTGCGAGCCTCGGTCTTGTGGCGTATATTTTTCCGATACTGTCAAGATTTGAAATGAAGGTCGGAAAAATGTGGAAGCTGGCTTTTGTCATGTGCATAAGGTTTTTCCCGATAACAGTCGCTCTTGTTGTCGGAACCGTGCTTTTGGGTATATTGCAGTTTTATAAGCTGCCGATGGCGTGTATACTGCTGCTCCCGGGTGTATGGTGCTTCATAATTACCTTTATGATGGAAAGAGCGCTGCTCGCGTATATGCCGGAGCCGGAGGAGGACGACGATTCATGGTATTACGAGAGCAAAAAGACAGATAAGCAGAAATCCGAAAACGGAAATAACGCAGAAAAGAGGTAGGGCATGAAACGAAAAGGAGCATGGAAAAAGATTGCTGCCGTTGCAGTCGCCGCAGTCGCCGCCATGTGGCTGTTTCCCTGGGGAAGCAACGAGTCGGTCGCAAGAACCGATCTGAGCATGGACGATTTCGACGATATTCTCAGCAGATACACAATCGACGACAGCATTCCGTATTACAACGATTATGTCGCGCAGTTTGAAGCAAAATATCCGACCGAGGAAATAGTGCTGGACGCGGACGACTGCTGCCGGTACGACGAGAACGATCAATCCGCGGAGCTTCAGATCTACAAGGATTACGAGGGCATGAGCGGAGACAGCGTTTACACAAGCGAGAACTCCCTTATCGAGTTTGAGGTGAACATAAAAAACGAGGGCTTTTATAACCTTTCGCTGGACTATTTTCCCATAGAGGGCAAAAACTCCTCTATTGAGAGAAGCATTTATATAGACGGCGAATTTCCGTACAAGGAGCTTTCTTATATTTCTTTTTACCGTATATGGGAGTTTGATGCCGAGAAGGTTGAGAACACCGATAACGGCTCTGCCGCCTATAATTGGGAAAGGGACAATCAGGGCAACGACTGCAAGCCCAGCATGGTGGAGAATCCCGCGTGGATAAAATCCTACGTATACGACAGCAAGGGATATATTACCTCGCCCCTTTCGATATATTTTACAAAGGGCAAGCATACAATCACCATTCTTTCACAGAGAGAGCCTATGCTTATCAGGTCGCTGACGCTTACCAACGCGGAGGAGCTTCCCTCCTACGAGCAGGTTAAGGCGGCTCAGGACGCTGCGGGAGCAAAGGATTCGACGGGAAAGGTCATCACGATAGAGGGCGAGTATGCGACGAGAACCTCCTCGCAGATGCTTTATCCGATTCAGGACCAGTCCTCGCCGGCGGTATCCCCCGCCAGCCCCAAGTACCTCCGCAACAACACGATCGGCGGCAATTCGTGGAGGCTTGTCGGACAGTGGCTCGAATGGGATTTCGACGTTACCGAAACGGGTTATTACAATATTTCGCTTTACGACTGTCAGAATTATGTGAGAGGCGTGTACGTTTCCCGCAAAATTTTCATAGACGGAGAGGTTCCCTTCAAGGAGCTTGAGGCATACGGCTTTAATTACGGTCAAAGCTGGAGGGAGGACGTTATTTCCGACGGAACGGGAACTCCGTATTCCTTCTATCTTGAGGAGGGGCACCACACGCTGCGCATGGAGGCGGTGCTCGGAGATTTCTCACAGATAATCAGTCAGGTTGAGGACTGCGTGCAGCAGCTCAACGGAATTTACCGCGAGGTAATAAAGGTTACGGGCGTATCTCCCGATACCTACCGCGATTATCAGATTGAGGCGACCCTGCCCGAGCTTCACGACGAGCTTGTAGCCGTAAGGGAGGACTTAAACGACGCGATCGAAAAGCTCAGGGCGCTTGTCGGCAAGAACTCCGACAAGGAGACGGTGCTTATAACGATGAGGGACCAGCTCGACGACCTTATAAAGGACGCAGAGTATTTCGTAAGGACGATCGGTACCTTTAAGATCAATGTGCGCGCCTGCGGCAACTGGGTTACCTCGGTTATTTCGCAGCCTCTTGCGATAGATAAAATAAACATATATTCAAGCGATCAGAAGATTCAGTACAAGAAGAGCAATTTCTTCGGCAAATTCGGATACGAAATGCAGAGACTGTTCTACTCCTTCGTAATAGATTACAATCAGATAGGCAATGTCGCCGAGGACGGAGATGATAACCCTACAATCACTCTTTGGATCGGATCGGGACGTGACCAGGCGAACGTAATCAAGGCGATGATCGACGAAACCTTCACGAATCAGTACGGCGTCAACGTCAACGTGCAGCTTGTCGATATGTCAACGCTGCTCAGGGCGGAGCTTGCCGGAGAGGGTCCCGACGTTGCAATACAGGTTGCCAATACCTCGGGTATCGCGGGAGCGGTGCTTAACACGGGTAACGATACCCCCGTCAACTACGGCGTGCGAAACGCGGTTTTGGACCTTACGCAGTTTGACGATTTGGACGAGGTGCTTGAGAGATTTTCCGACGCGTCGCTGACGGCGTTCCAGTTTGACGGAGCGACCTATGCGCTGCCGGAAACGACGACCTTCCCCGTTATGTTTTACCGCAAGGACATTCTCGCGGAGCTGGGAATGGAGATTCCGCAGACATGGGACGACGTAAAGGTTGCCATGACGGTGCTTGCGAAGAACCAAATGGAGTTCGGTATGCTGCCGAGCGAGCAGATATACGCAATGCTGCTTTATCAGAACGGCGGTGAGTATTATTCCGAAAACGGCGACCGCTCGCTTCTCGATTCGGATATAGCGGTAAACACCTTTAAGGAATACTGTGAATTTTATACCGATTATAAGCTTGATAAGGAAACGAACGCCGAGGAACGCTTCAGGACGGGAGAGTGTCCGATTATCATTGCCGATTATACGACCTACAACAACCTTGTAATATCCGCGCCGGATATTGCGGGACTTTGGGATTTCACAACGGTTCCCGGAACCCTTAAGGAGGACGGCACCATTGACAGGAGTACGGGCTGTACGGGACTTGCAAGCATAATAATGTCGGATACGGAATATCCCGACGCCTGCTGGTCGTTCCTCAAGTGGTGGACCTCAGCCGACGTGCAGACGCAGTACGGCAGGGAGATGGAGAGCCTTATGGGCTCGGCGGCGCGTGTGCCCACGGCGAACCTCGAGGCATTCGCGAATATGCCTTGGCCCGTGGATACGCTTGAGGCGCTTGAGGAGGCGTTCACATACGTTAAGGGTATTCCTCAGGTTCCCGGCGGCTATTATTCATGGCGTAACGTGAACAACGCTTTCTACACCGTTACGACGGAAACCGATACGGCAACTCCGAGAGAAGAACTGATGGACAAAATAAACTATGTAAACGCCGAGATTAATCACAAGCGTCAGGAGCTTGGATTACCGTTGGCTCAGGACTAGGAAAGGAGGAAGGATAGATGGCTAAAAAAACGGTTAAAGTCGGAGAGTTTGAATTGGATGAGCTTGCCTCAAAGCAGAGAAAGCTCAGTTACAGGCTGAAAAAAGGACGCGCCTCTTACGCGATGCTTGCGCCGTATTTCATACTTTTCGCATTGTTTACGATTCTTCCTGTGGTGATTTCCATAGTGCTGAGCTTTACATACTTCAATATGCTGGAGCCGCCCACCTTCATAGGCTGGAAGAACTACATAAAGCTGTTCCTTGACGACGACATCTTTATGATTTCGCTTAAGAACACCTTGCTTTTCGCGGTAATAACGGGACCCATCAGCTATATGCTGTGCCTGCTCTTCGCATGGATCATCAACGAGTTCTCGGGTAAGCTCAGGGCTTTCCTTACGCTTATATTCTATGCGCCCAGTATCTGCGGCAACGCCTATATGGTATGGAACCTTATCCTTACCGGCGACCGTTACGGGTACCTCAACGGTATTTTGCTGAAGCTGGGAATCATAGACGAGGCAATCCTATGGATGAAGACGGAAAAATACATTCTGCCGATGCTGATTATAGTTCAGCTATGGCTGTCGCTTGGAACGGGCTTCCTTTCGTTCATCGCCGGCTTGCAGACCGTCGATAAGAGCCTTTACGAGGCGGCTGCCCTTGACGGAGTTAAAAACAGGTGGCAGGAGCTGTGGTTCGTAACGCTCCCCGCGATGAAGCCCCAGCTTATGTTCGGCGCCGTAATGCAGATTACGCAGTCGTTTGCGGTAGCCGACATATCCATACAGCTTGCAGGTAACCCCTCGATCAACTACGCGGGCGCTACGGTCGTAACGCACCTTTTGGACTACGGTTCGGGAGGCAGAATGGAAATGGGCTACGCCTCAGCCATAGCGACGATACTGTTTTTGCTGATGATCGGTACGAATAAGCTGGTACAAAGGGTATTGAGGAGGGTTGGCCAATGAAAAAGACAATATCCGCAGACGGCAAAAAGATACGTTACAGCAGACGGCAGAAAAAGCTCAACCGTTCTATGGCGGGAAACTCACTGTTGTTTTTGCTGATGATAATATGCGGCGTGTTCATGGTGCTTCCGTTGGTAATGATTGTCAACAACGCCTTGAAGCCCTTGGATGAGCTGTACCAGTTCCCTCCCAAGATTTTTGTGCGGAACCCGACGCTTGAGAATTTCTCAGATTTGTTCGTCCTTATGAACAATTCGTGGGTGCCCTTCTCAAGATACATACTTAACACGATCATCATTACCGGCGGCGGTATGGTGGGTCACGTTATATGCGCTTCGCTTGCGGCGTATCCGCTTGCAAAGCATGAGTTCCCGGGCAAAAAGGTGCTTTCGGAAATGGTAGTGCTGTCAATGATGTTCTCATGGACGGTTACGCAGATTCCGCAGTATTTGATCATAAGCTGGCTGCATATCAACAACACCTATTTGGCGCTGATACTTCCGGCATTCTCATTCGGTATGGGACTTTACCTTATGAAGCAGTTCATGGAGCAGATTCCCGATTCCCTTATGGAATCCGCAAGACTTGACGGCGCCTCCGAGTGGAAGGTATTTTGGAAAATCATAATGCCGAACGTTAAGCCCGCTTGGCTGACCTTGGCGATATTCCAGTTCCAGCAGATGTGGGGCAATACGGGAAGCCTTTTCCTCAGAGATGAGGATTTGAAGCCTTTACAGTACGCACTTCAGCAGATAACGGCGGGCGGTACTGCCAGAGCCGGAGCGGCTGCGGCGGTAACCTTTATTATCGCGGCGGTTCCCATTATCTTTTTCCTGATTTGCCAAAGCAACGTGCTTGAGACGATGACGACCTCAGGTATGAAGGATTGAAGGAGGGGTGAAGATGAAGTTTGTAAAGAATTTAAGCAGAGCAGCGGCTCTGGCGGCAGTATGCATTATGCTGTTCGGAAGTATGTCCGCGCTTACGCTTGCGGGCGATGAGCCCTACGACACTTACAATTACAATTTCAGGGAGGACGCAATATATACTCCCTCCGCATATTCTCCGACCAAATCCATTACGGGCGTGGAGCTTACCTTTAACGGCGAGCCCCTCGGCAAGTTTGCCAATCCGCAGGATATATGCCGCTCAATGGACGACGGCAATTTCTACGTCGCGGACACGGGAAACAACCGTATCGTGGTATTTAACAGCGATATGACGGAGGTTATAAATATAATATCCTCCTTTGACAATAACGGAACGAACGACACTTTCAGCGCGCCCTACGGAGTATGCGTATCCGAGAAGGGGCAGATTTACGTAGCGGATTCGCAGAACAGAAGGATCGTCGTCCTTGAAAAAAACGGGGAGCTTGTGAGGATTGTTGACAATCCCGTTTCCCAAAGCCTTGAGGAGGGCTACGTATTTACGCCCCTTAAGGTAACGGTTGACTACGCCGACCGTATATACTGCATAGCGCAGAATATGTTTGAGGGAATTATGGTATTCGAGAGCGACGGGAATTTTACGGGCTTCTTCGGTACCATAAGCGTAAAGCTTTCGGCGTGGGATAAATTTTGGAAAAGAATAGCGACCAAGGAGGAGCGTAAGAAGCAGAAGCTTTATATTCCTACCGAGTTTACGGGAATAGACGTGGACACGGACGGATTTATTTACGCCACCAACGTGGACGCCGAGGGCGTTCAGGCGGTCAGGAGGCTTAACCCCAGAGGCGAGGACGTTATTAAGAAGGGCGAGAACAAAAACGTAGGCGGCGACCTGATGATCGGAGGAACCAGCACCTACGCGGGAGCCTCTCAGATGACGGACGTCGTATACAGGGGCGACGGAATGTATTCCATGCTCGACCGCAAAAGAGGCAGGGTGTTCACCTATGACCATGAGGGAAATCTTCTTTATATTTTCGGAGGCTTGGGAACACAGACGGGAACCTTTAAGGTACCTGTCGCAATAGAGGCGATGGGAACCAAAATAGTGGTTCTCGACGCAAGCAACGAGTCAATTACGATTTTTGAGGAAACGGAATACGGGCGGCTTATAAACGAGGCGATCGCGCTCCGCTACGACGGGGACGAGACGCAGGCGGTCGAGAAGTGGCGCGAGGTCCTTAAGCTCGACGAGAACAACGAGCTTGCGAACACGGGTATCGGCAAGGCGTACCTTACCGCAGGAGAAAATAAGCTTGCGATGAAATACCTGAAGCTCGGAATGAACAGCGAGTATTACTCGATAGCGTTCAGAAGATACAGAAACGAGCTGCTCGAGAAGAACTTAAGCCTTATCCTTTCCGTTGCCGCCGTACTGATTGTGGGCTTGGTAGTATTCTTCCGTTTAAGGAAGCGAAAAAAGAATAAAAAGGCAGAGGAAGGGGGAATGAATGTTGGCTAAATTATTTTCCAAGGAAAAGTGGAGCTACTTTTGGTACACGATGACGCACCCCGCAGACGGCTTTTATTGGATTCGCCATAAGGAATACGGAAGCGTCGGAATAGCGCTGGTTATGGTTTTCCTTTTCTCGTTAAGCTTTTCAGTGAACCGTTTGTGCGCCAGCTTCGTCGTAAACGAAACGGACCCGAGGACGGTAAATTCGCTTACGGAGCTTTTGGGCGTGGCGGTGCTGTTCCTGCTCATATGCGTGGGAAACTGGTCAATCACCTGCCTTATGAACGGCGAAGGGAGATTTAAGGACATAATAATAGCCGTAGGCTACGGTCTTACTCCCGCAACGGTCGGAATTACGTTGGCGACGCTTATCAGTCAGATAATAGCCGATAACGAGCAGGCGTTCTACGGCATAATTATGGGAATCGGAATCGCTTACGCGGTGATACTCATACTTATGGGAATTATGCAGATCCATAATTACACGCTGGGCAAGACCCTGCTGACATTGATACTCACCTTTGTCGCGATGCTGATAATTATCTTTGTGGCGCTTTTGCTGTTCAGCTTGGTCGGTCAGGTAGTTACATTCATAAGAAGTATCTATCTCGAAATTGTATTTAGGACGTAAGGAGGTCGGAAATGAGTTCTTCAAAAAAAGACAAAAAAGACAAGAAAGTTCATCACTTCGGACTTCCCCACAAAATAATCCTCGCGGTGCTCGGGGTGGCAGTCGTTATAGTTGCCGCCGTGGTCATTTACAACACGGTCCACTATAAGCTTTACGACGGCTACAAGAAATACCTCACCGATTACGAGTACGAGGAAGGCTCGGAGTTTACTGCCAAATCCGAAAGCAAATCGGATGTGGAGGGAATGGTGCTGGTGGCTGAGAACGATATTCTCAAGCTCTATACCGACACCGAGACCGCAAACGTCGCGGTTTACGACAAAAGAAACGGAAAAATCACCTATTCAAATCCCATTGACTTGGAAGATGATCCGATAGCGAACGAATCGAATAAGAACGACCTTAGATCGCAGCTTATTATCGACTACTACAATACCGCAAGAAATATGGGTACGTACGATTCTTACAGCAAGTCGGTTCAGGAGGGCAGATTTGAGGTTGAGTCCATCGAAAACGGCGTGAGGTACATATATACCATCGGAGATTTTTCGGAGGTATCGCTGGGCTTGGTTCCCAGGTTCATTACCAAGGAAAAGCTTGACGAGGTATGCGCAAATCTCAGCGACGTCAAGGGACGCTCGCTTGCAAAGCGTTACGAGTCCTTCAATGAGTCCAAGGGAATGTACGAGCTGAACCAGAATGCGCAGAACAGCTTCGTAATCATTCGGTCGATCGAGGAATATTTCATTGAGGCGGGCTGGACTGAGGAGGATTACGATGAGCAGGCGGAGCTTGCCGGAGAGGATGAGAACGAAACGATGTCCTTCGTAATTCCCGTCGAGTACAGGCTTGCGGACGACGGAATCAACGTATCCGTACCCGCGAAGGGCATACAGGAAAAGGGCGGCGGAAAGCTTTACAACATAAAGCTGCTCAGCTACTTCGGAGCGGCGGGAACGGATAAGGACGGCTACATTGTCGTTCCCAACGGCTCGGGCTCGCTGATCAACTACAACAACGGCAAGACTGCCGACGCGGTATATTCTCAGTACGTATACGGACTCGATCCGCTTGTGGCAAACTATACTCAGCTCGGAACAACTCAGGACGCAAGGCTTCCGCTCTGCGCCATGTGCGAGGGCGACGAGGGTCTGCTGATGACGGTTGAGGACGGAGCGGCGACGGCTTACTTTACGGCGGGCGTGTCGGGCAAAAACAATTCGTACAACTATATGAATACGACCTTCGTTGTAAGAGGCTTCGACCTGCTTTCGATGTTCGGTACGACCGGCAACGAGGCGGACCTTCCCATACTCGAGGAGGATTTCTACGATGCGAATTACACCGTAAGATATACGATGCTTGACGATACGCACTCGGGCTATTCGGGAGTTGCCAACTATTACAGGGAAAGACTTGTAGCGGAGGGCGTGTTCACCGAAAAGACCGAGAGCGGAGATATTCCCTTCTATTACGATATAATCGGAGGAGCAAAGGCTACGTCCAGCTTTGTGGGAATACAGTATCTCAAGCAGCTTGAAATGACAACCTTCGACGAGGCAAAGCAGATTTCTCTCGACCTTAGCGACAAGGGCATAAAAAATCAGGTTATGAATTATCAGGGCTGGAGCAACGGAGGTTATTTTGCCGATGTGTATGACAAGATAACCAAGCTCGGAAAGCTCGGAGGCAAGAAGGATCTGGAGGCGCTGAACGATTCGCTGGCGGCAGACGGCGGCACGCTCTTTGTGGACGTACCGTTCCAAAATGTCACGGACATCTCCAAGAGATACAAAAGCTCCAGCGAAAATTCGAGATACTATGCGGGCGGCTATGTAGCGCAGCTCGGAGTGCTCGGCTTTACCAATTACAGAACGACCTCAACGCTGGGTTATGACGAAAACATCACCAACCTGCTGTCGCCCAAGTTTTTGACAAGATATGTGGACGGCTTCATTGACGACGCAAAGGACATTGATGTTGACGGAATCTCTCTCAGGGATTTGGGCAATGTGCTTCATTCCGACAAAAAGAGAACGAACGTCATCGACAGGGAGCAGGCTTTGGACATTGTGCTTGCGCAGTTTGAGAAGCTTAACGGACTTGACCGCGATATAATGGTAAGCGACGGAAACGCGTACACGTTCGCCTACGCCGACCATATTATCAACGCTCCGATTTCGCATAACAGCTTCAGCATAATAGACGAGGAGATCCCTCTCTACGAGATGGTAATCCACGGCTACATAAATTACGCGGGCAAGCAGCTCAATTACCACGATGCTCCGAATACGAACGAAATTACGCTCAGAATGATTGAGTACGGCGCGTCCCCCCATTATCTTTTCACATGGGAAAGCGCATATGAAATGAAAGACACCGCGCTCAACAAATTCTACGCCACCAAGTATACCAACTGGAGCGACGATGCCGTTGAGATGTACAATACGGTTAATTCGGCTCTCAGCAAGGTATCGGGCGAAACGATAGTCGAGCACGAGATAATCCAAGAGGGCGTTAAGAAAATAACATACAGCAACGGCGCCGAGATATATGTCAATTATACCTCCTCGGAGGTAAAGGTTGGCAGTGTAACGGTTCCCGCAGAAAGCTTCGCAGTGGAGGTGACTAAATAATGAATAAGAAGAAAAAACACGGATTGTCACTGATACAGAAAAGAAATTTCAAGGGCTTCTTGTTTATACTGCCGTGGCTTATCGGCTTTATAGCCTTCTATGCCCGCGGGCTTATTCAGAACATTCAGTTCTCCTTAAGTACGCTTACCGTTCCTGCAACGGGCGGCTACACGCTTGACTGGGTGGGCTTTGACAACTACGTTTACGCGTTCAGGGTCCACGGATCCTTCAAGCAGGTGCTTACAAGCTCCTTGGGCAATATGCTTATAGACGTGCCGTTAATCATCTTTTTCAGCTTGTTTATGGCGATTCTTCTTAACAAGAAGTTCAAGGGAAGGGGCATTGTCCGCGCGATATTCTTTATCCCCGTAATAATGGGAGCGGGAGCTATCACGGACGCGCTCGACCTTGCGCGTACAATGATGAGCGACGGTATCAATTCAAGCTCGGGAGAAATGTCGGAGGCTGCTGAGGCGGCGAGCGTCAGCATAGAATATTTCATAGAGCTGTTCAAGAGCTTGTCGCTGCCGGAGAAGCTGCTGGATTATGTCGTCGGCGCGGTATCGAGAGTTACCGAAATTATTTCCGCGTCGGGCGTACAGCTTATCATATTCATTGCGGCGCTGCAGTCGATTCCCGGCTCGATGTACGAGGTTGCCAAGATTGAGGGCGCTACCGCCTACGAAACCTTTTGGAAGGTCACCTTCCCGATGGTTATGCCGCACATTATCACCAACTTCGTCTACACCGTGGTCGATAAGTTTGCGGACAGCGAGATAATCGAGCTGGCATACACAACCACGTTTGATAATTTCGACTACGGACTCGGTTCCGCGATGAGTATGGTGTCCACCGTGATTGTTTGTGTGGTTCTGTTTTTGGTAGTTGCTTTCATTCAGAAGCGGACCTTCTATTACAACTAATATGGCGAAAGGAGCAGTAAGATGAGTGATATTGCAAATCAGGAAACAAAGAAATTAACGTTAAAAGAAAAGCTTCACGCCATAAAGAATGACCCCAAGACCAAGAACAGCGCAAGCGCGATGCTCAGAGGCACAAAGTCCTTCGGACTGGGCTTTGCCCAAGCGCTTATTATAATCGGTATCTGCTATGTCATTTTGGCGCCGATAATCGGCATACTTGTAAAATCCTTTATGACGAACAGCGATTCATATAACCCCATGGTTTATTTGATTCCTACGTCTCCGACGCTGGAGCGCTACAAAACGGTCATCGAATGCGTGGATTATTTCCCCACGATGGCAAAGGATTTGGCGTACACCATAGCGCTTATGGTTATTCAGGTATTTATGTGCTCCATGGTGGGATACGGCTTTGCCAGGTTCAGTTTTCCCGGCAAGAATATTTTGTTCGGGTGCGTGGTACTGATGATTGTCATACCGTCGCATTCGATAATGCTACCCTTGTATATGACATTCCGTAACTTTAATCCGCTCGGGCTTGTTAAGCTTTTCAACAGCGGCAATACCGTCAACCTTATGGGAACGCCGATTCCCATGTTCATAATGACGTTCTTTGCGTGCGGATTAAGGTCGGGACTGTACATATATATATTTAATCAGTTCTTCAGAGGTCTTCCGAAAGAAATTGAGGAGGCGGCCTTTGTGGACGGCGCGGGAGTATGGTACACCTATTTCAGGATCATGCTCGTAAACGCCATGCCTTCTGTCATTACCGTAGCGGTATTTTCGCTGGTATGGCAGTACAATGATACCTTCTACGCAAACCTTTTCCAGATCAGTCCCGACATCGTGCTGAGTAAAAAAATCAGTACGCTTACGGCGACTATTGCAAATGAGTACAAGGTGCTTGACAGGGCGATTCAGCAGCTATATCTGGATGCCGGAATCGTTTTGATGATGATTCCCATAGTGATAATTTACCTTATACTTCAGAAACGGTTCGTAGAGGGCGTTGAACGAAGCGGAATCGTTGGTTAAATCCGAACAAAGTTGAAGAGGAGGAAAGACTTTGAGAAAAACAAAATTACTCGCCTGCCTTATCGCGGGCGCGCTCGCGGTATCTCTTACCGCCTGCGGAAACTCGAGCAGCAGTAGCAGCTCAAAAAATGATGCGACAAAGGCAGAAACTCAGGCAGGCACCAACGCCCCCGAGGAAAATACCACTGCCGGCGGCGAAGAGAAGCCCGAAAAGTATGAGGCAAGCATTGATTTTGAGGACGGCAAGTTCGCCTTCGTAGAATCGTATCTTAAGCCTGCCGACGCTTCGGAGGTTGAGCTGTCAGTTGCCGATTTTAACGGCAGCAAGGCATTGAAGATTACCAACAAGGGAGGCAAATCCCCTTATGTCGGAATCGACGCCGCAAGTCTTTTGGGCGCAAAGATTGCCGATGTTGCGACGATACAGATGAGTATCGGAGCGGAATTTGCGGACGGCAAATTCAGCGCCATTCAGGGACGTGCGTTCACATGGACGGGTGCCGATGAGATTACGGAAACGGAGTACGGCTGGTCCATATATTTGGAGAACAAGAACCCTGTCAGGGCAGCCTTTGACATTACGAAGGTTCCCTTCACCGCGGACAGCAAGAACATTTTGATTGTCGGTCTTAACCCCGCAAGCTCGGCTGACGCAGCGGCAGCGCAGGCGGCTACGATTTATATCGACGACATTGCTTTCCTTGACAAGGACGGCAAGGTTATCGAGGCTGACAGCGCGGCAGAGTTCGTCGCTCCCGACGGATTCGCAAAGGCTGAGAGAGATCCCAAGCTTTGGACTCTTTCAGATCCCGTAACGCTTGATGACTTCGCCGTAAGCAACGGCGCTTGGGCACAGGCGGGAAGAGAGCTTACCGATGAGGAGAAGGCACTTTTCGTACCCGGCGCGGTTATTGAGGTTGCTTACAAGTGCGAAAGCCCCGTATGGATGGTATGCGTAGGCTCGGAAGATTTTACAAAGTACAACGGCACCAACTCCACCTGGCAGCGCGTAGGAGCTGATGAGGGCAACGGATTTGCAACGACGGGTAATGTTGACGATGCCGGAACAATAGTTCAGTTTACCTATGAGCAGATAGTGGATCAGCTCGGAGACGACTGGCTCACCAAGCTTGCACAGCTTCAGTTGGAGGGTCAGGCAGACTGGGAAGTTTACAGCGTATCTATCGGTAAAAAGGCAGAATAATTCGGATTACGATAAAAGAAAGGAGAAGCAATGAGGAATTTAAAGAAATTTTTAGCGCTCGGACTTGCCGCAGCTATGACAGTATCCGTTGTTGCCTGCGGAGATTCGTCTTCAAGCGGTTCGGATAAGGGAACACAGGCAGGAACCGAGGGAAACGCAGAGAATCCTACCAACGGAGGACAGTCAAGCGGAGATAAGAGGGAGATTCTTATCGGTTCATGGTGGGTACAGTATTACGACAGCACGCACACCAGCCTTGAGGACGATCCCTCATACACCGGCGATGTTGCCGCAGAGCTTAAGTTCGAGAACGTAAAGAAGATCGAGGACACGTACAACGTAACCTTTAAGTGGGTAAACCTTACATACGAAGGAACAAAAGAGTCCATTAACAACTCAATACTTGCAGGAAGCCCCGACTGCGACATCTACCTTGTAGATACGGGTATGGCAATTCCCGCGCAGGTAAACGGACTTGCAATGGATATGAAGGAGGTTCTTCCCGCTGACAGCGACCTTCTTTCCGATCAGGTTCTCAATAAGTACATGGATCTCAGCGACGGCAAGGCATGCATTATCAAGAGAGTTGAGGCTCAGTCCGTTGTAGAGGCAACCTATCCCCTTGCCTTCAACAAGCAGATGCTTGACGCTGCCAACCTTGAGGATCCCCGCGAGCTTTACGAGAAGGGCGAGTGGACATGGGATAAGTTTAAGGAGTACTTAAAGGTGCTCACGAAGGATACCGACGGCGACGGCGCGATTGACCAGTACGGCTTTGCGGGCTATGTGCCGGAGACCTTCGAGGCTCTTATGTTCAGCAACGGAACCAACATTGCGGCTACGGGTACGGAGAACCTTTCAAGCTCCGAGGTTGCGGAGGCGCTTCAGTTTACGCAGGATCTTTTCTACAATGACGGCTATGCATTCCCTTATGAGAATGATTCCGACAAGATGAGAAACAAGTACCGTGACGGAAACATTGCTTTCTGGCCCTCGGCTTGCTGGATTGCGGCAAACAACAAGGACTACGATACCTCCAGCCCCGAGACGAACCTCCAGTTCGATACGGTATACTGCCATTGGCCCGTAGGACCTTCGGGAAATCAGGAGACCAACTATGAAAAGAACCTTACCTCCGGCGAGTTCTATATCATTCCCGCAGGTGTTAAGGATCCCGAGCTTGTGTACAACGTGCTTCTCAGCATGTGGAACTGGTTTGACGGAGATATATCAATCCGTGACTCCAGAGAGACCCTTTCATGGTGGTACGGCTCTACCGCTAAGGACGAAACTCTCCAGGTAGAGAACTTTGACGTAATGTTTGAAATGGGATCAAGGGACGTAATGGATCTTTGGCAGAGCTTCGGCTTCTACTATGACTTTGACAGCCTTGTAGCAGGTGAAATGACGCCCGCACAGTTCCAGGAAACCTTCAAGCAGCAGGTACAGGACGGACTTGACGCAATTTACAAAAATTAATTGACAGTCTTTATTATCCCGCGCCGATCGGTACGGTCGGTGCGGGTAATTAAAAAATTTCCCGACGGCAGATAATGTCTTGACGGAATGCCAAAGGAAGTATATTATGAAATCGATCTTTAGCGGCGACACCAAGTTTGCGCGTTTTATGAACAAGGTGGGAGATATAATACTGCTCAGCATACTGTGGCTTGTATGCTGTATCCCTCTTATTACGATAGGCGCCTCCACAACCGCAGCGTATTACGCAGCCGCTAAGGTAATAAGACATAGCACGGGCTATGAATGGAACGAGTTTTTTAAGTCCTTCAGGCTTAATTTTAAGAGTACGATAGGTATGAACCTTGTGTTCATAATATGCGCGGCTTTTCTTATATTCAATTTTATTGTTATGGGCGGAGCCGACGACGAGGTGTTTTTTTATCTCAAAACGGTGTATCTTGTGATAGCGGTTCTGCTGATCGGCGTATATGCCTACGCATACCCGATTCTGTCAAGATTCAACCTTAAAAGCGGCAGAATAATAATTATGTCAATGCAGCTTTTTTTCAGGCATTTCCCGACGACCATAGCGATTGTGGGAATGTTTTTGCTGACGATATTCGGAATGTATATGCTGCCGTGGGCTTTTTTCATACTGCCCGGATTGTTTATGTTTCTTGTGACCTTTCTTATGGAGAGGGTTCTGCTCAAATATATACCCAAGCCCGAGGAGGGCAGCGAGGAGGCGGAGCGCTGGTATTTTCAGCCCACAAAAACAGCTTCAAATACGAAAACAAGCTCTGATTACAGCAGAGTAAGATATAGATATAAACACAAAAAAAATAAATAAAAGCCGCGTGAGGGCGGCGGAACGGAGTATTATGTCAGAAATTAAGATGATTGCGCCTGCGGTAAATAACGTGCCGTGGCAGGACAAGCCCGAAGGAATAGTCGGAGCGCCCATATGGAGGTATTCGGAGAATCCCATTATCAACCGCAACCCGATTGAGAATGTGGCGCGGATTTTCAACAGCGCGGTCGTTCCCTACGAGGGCAAGTTTATAGGAGTGTTCAGGGCGGAGCAGACCAACGGCGTTCCTTATATTTATCTCGGAAGAAGCGACGACGGAATACATTGGAACTTTGACAAGGATAAGATTATTTTTAAGGACGAGGACGGCAACGACTTTATGCCCTATTACGCATACGACCCTCGACTTGTAAAGGTTGAGGACGTATATTATGTTATTTGGTGCCAGGACTTTTACGGCGCGTCGATAGGTATGGCAAGGACGACGGATTTTAAGACTTTCACAAGAGTTGAGAACCCGTTTTTGCCCTTTAACAGAAACGCCGTTCTTTTCCCCAGAAAAATACACGGCAACTTTATGCTTTTGAGCCGTCCGTCGGATTCGGGACACACTCCGTTCGGAGATATTTTCATAAGCGAAAGCCCCGACCTTGTGTACTGGGGCAAGCACAGGCACGTTATGGGACGCAGCAGCGAATGGTGGGAGTCGCTCAAGATAGGCGGAGGCGCGGCTCCGATAGAGACCTCGGAGGGCTGGCTTTTGTTCTACCACGGCGTAAGCGGAACCTGCAACGGCTATGTATACTCGATCGGCGGAGCAATTCTTGATCTTGAGGAGCCCTCAAAGGTGCTTTACCGCTGTGAGAACTTCCTTCTCACGCCCGAGGAATGGTATGAGGAAAGAGGCTTTGTGCCGAACGTAACCTTCCCCTGCGCGACGATTCACGACCCCGAGTCGGGAAAGATCGCGATTTACTACGGCTGTGCGGACAGCTATGTCGGACTTGCCTTCTGCAAGTTTGACGAGATAGTCGCTTATATCAAGGAGCACAGCGTGACCCGCGACGATGACCGCGAGCTTGGAAGGCGTTAATATATTTTTAAGAAAAATGGGCTGTCATAGTGTAATCAGGCGAATTGACTGAAAAACGGTGGCAGTCCTTTTTACGGCTGTGAGTTAAGGAGTTTAAAATGATTAAGAAAAAATTAGCGTTAATGCTGCTCTGCGCCGTGTCGTCGGCGTTCGCGCTTTGCGGCTGCGCAGGCTCGGGCGCGTCCTCCTCGGAGGGGAATACCTTCGCGGCGGCTTCGGAGGCGACAAGCGCGTCCAATGCGGAAACGGAGCAGGCGACGGAGAATAAAACCGAAATCACGGAAAATATCAATAAGGATATGGAGAATATGAAGGCGGCTGACATTGTGAGCCAAATGAAGCTGGGAATAAGTCTCGGC
>JAMPDT010000070.1 GCA_023665525.1 Butyrivibrio sp.
TTACGAGCGGCGGCGGGTCTAACAGACACCTTCCTTAAGGCTCAGGGCTACGAAATCGGAACCTCGCTTGTTGACGACACAAAGCTTGACTACTGCAAGGAAATGATGGCAAAGGCTGAAAAGCTCGGCAAAAAGCTGCTTCTTCCCGTTGACGCGGTTACGATAAAGGAATTCCCCAATCCCATTGACGCTCCCGTTGAAACAGAGCTTTACGATTCCGACAATATGCCTTCCGACAGAGAGGGCTGCGATATAGGTCCCAAGACGCAGGAGCTTTTCGCGGAGGCTGTGAAATCCGCAAAGACCGTTGTATGGAACGGACCGATGGGCGTGTTCGAGAATCCCACGCTTGCGGAGGGAACGATCGCGGTTGCGAAGGCTCTCGCCGAAACGGACGCTACGACGATCATCGGCGGCGGCGACTCGGCGGCGGCTGTCAATAACCTCGGCTTCGGCGACAAGATGACGCATATTTCTACGGGCGGCGGCGCTTCACTTGAGTTCCTTGAGGGCAAGGCGCTTCCCGGAATCGAATCCGCGGACGATAAATAAGGAGGATAAAAAATGCGCAAAAGAATTATCGCGGGCAACTGGAAAATGAATAAAACTCCGAGCGAAGCGGTTGCCCTGATCAACGAGCTTAAGCCCCTTGTGGCAAACCCCGAGGTTGACGTGGTATACTGCGTTCCCGCCGTTGACCTTGCTGCGGCGATAGAGGCTGTCAAGGGCACCGACGTGGCAATCGGCGCGGAAAATATGTACTATGAGGAGAGCGGAGCGTACACGGGCGAAATATCGCCCGCAATGCTCACGGACATCGGAGTAAAATACGTTATAATCGGGCATTCCGAGAGAAGAGAGTATTTTGCGGAAACCGACGAAACCGTGAACAAGAAGGTGCTCAAGGCGTTTGAGCACGGCATAACGCCCATAATCTGCTGCGGCGAATCCCTCACGCAGAGGGAGCAGGGAATCACGCTTGACTGGATAAGAATGCAGATTAAAATCGCCTTTGGCGGCGTGAGCGCAGAGCAGGCAAGGACGGCGGTCATCGCCTACGAGCCTATTTGGGCAATCGGAACTGGCAAAACCGCGACCGCGGAGCAGGCGGAGGAGGTCTGCGCGGGAATCCGCGAGGTAATCGGCGAGATTTACGACGCGGCGACCGCCGATGCAATCCGAATCCAGTACGGCGGCTCAATGAACGCTGCCAATGCGGCAGAGCTTCTCGCGAAGCCCGACATTGACGGCGGTCTTATCGGAGGCGCAAGCCTTAAGGCAGATTTCGGAAAGATTGTGAACGCGTAATTTTATTTCCGCCGTAATTTCGCCGGGCAGACCTGTTAAGCCCGGCGGGGTTACGGCGGTTCTTGCGTTAGGGAAGGGGTTTTATGAAAAAAATAACGGCAAAGCTGTTTTTGGCGTTCCTTGTCGTGGCGGAGGTATTTTGGGGCGGTGCCGCAAGGGTAAGCGCCGACACAGCTCCGAAGCCCTCCGTTGCGATCGAATTTGAAAATATGAACGAAGAAAAATATTACGTGACGCTGCTTTCCGAAAGCAAATCGACAGGACCGTACAGCGTCGTCGTAAACGGAGAAACGGAAGATAAGAGCGAGGCATGGAAAGCCTTTTTTAATTACAGTGACTCGGACGGCTTTTATTTTTTGCAGTACTACGGTGAGCTTGAGGGCGACGGCAGCTTCGTATGGGGCTATTACCCGCCCGACAGATTTAAGATACTGCTTTATTTCCCCGAAAGGGACTTGTATTTTGTCAGCGGTGAAATTTACATGCGCTACGCCTTCGACAGCTATTACAGGGTTGACGGGAGCCGCCTTGATTTAAACGGCGCGGCGGACATTTCAAGGATCGACAATATGGCGCGGGAAAGCTACGAATACGGCTCGGAGCTTCTTTCTCTGGCGGCAAGGGTAATTATTACGGTGGCGCTGGAGCTTGGAATCGCTCTGTTTTTTGCTGCCTTTCGCAAAAAATATTGGATTAAGACAATCCTTTTCACGAATCTTGCGACGCAGCTTCTGCTTAACGCGGGACTGAACGCGGCGGCATATTGGGGAGGTCCCAAGGAGGCGCGTTTTGCGTATATTGCGGCGGAAATTGCCGTTATTGCCGCAGAGTGCGCGGTATATCGGCTTATGAATAAAAGGACCTGCAAGGGCGGCGGCGCGGACGGCGTGCAGCTTGAAAACGGACTGCTTTTTGTCTATGCCTGCATGGCGAACCTTGTGTCGTTTTTTGCGGGGCTTGGCATTGCGAAAATAATACCGGGAATTTTTTAGCGTTATCGGCAAATTAAATATATTATGCGCTTAAAGAGCGTGCGGAGACTGTTCCGTATGCTCTTTTTTAATATTTGGTGTCGAAAGCGGTCTTTTTATTTTGGGATGCGCACATTATGATTCGACATATTTTACGGAGGGCATGGCATATAATCAAGCTGTAAAACGACAGGAGGGATTTGTTGTATTTTGAGATTTACTTGGACGTGTTGTTTTTGGTCAACTTTGTGATGGATTATATCGTCCTGTCAATTACCGCGGGAATAATGTGCGCCACGGTATCGGCAAGACCCGCCGTGCGAAGCAATGCGAGGGGAAGGCTGATATTTTACTTAAGAAAAATTCTTGCGGCATTTTTGGGGGCGGTATGGGTGTGCGCGATGCTGCTTTTGCGGCTCCGTAATCCGCTTTGGAACGCGGTTACATATTTTGTTATATGCGGACTGATGGTTTTTACCGTCGCGGGGAAAAGCAGACCGGGCGTAATCGTCAGGGGAATGGGGATAATGTACCTGACAACCTGCGCGCTTGGGGGCTTTATACACGTTTTGTACTACTATACAACAATCGGTTTTTTCCTGAACGGGCTTGTCGGTCCGTCGGGCGAAAACGCCTCGGTCTGGGTCGTGCTTGGCGGCTCGGTAATTGCGGCGCCCGCGATCAGGCTGTTTTGGGAGTTTGCGGCAAGCAGGCTTTCACACGCGTCTGCCAAAAGCGTTGCGGTTATCGAAAACGGGGGCAGCGAGGTGAGGCTTTCGGCTCTCTGCGATACGGGAAATTCGCTGTTTGACCCGATTTGCGGGGAGCCCGTAAACGTTGTGGAATCGGAATGCGTGCAGAAGCTGATCGGCTCGTATGAGGAATGCTCGTATCATCTGATACCGTACTCCGCCATCGGCAGCGAGAGAGGTCTGATACCTGTCGTAAGATTTGAAAAGCTTACCGTCATCGGCGGGGAGGGAACCTTTGTTGCAGAGGGTCCGCTGTTTGCGCTTTATTCGGGAAAATTTGCCGCAAAAACGGACTATCATGTTCTTCTCCACCCGATGATGCTCGGCGGAGCACAGACCCATAAAAGGGCAAGTGGGACTAAAGGTTAAAGGAGTTAAATAATTATGTATTTAAAAGTAATGCTGCCGCAGCGGTTCCAGTTCCGTATGGTGCCGTCTTTCAGAAGCTTGTTTTTCGAGCGCAAGGGCGATATTCATTATATAGGGGGTGCGGACGTTCTTCCCGCTCCTCTCGACGCGGAGGAGGAGGCGGAGGTAATAGGCGACCTCGGCACGGAGTTTGACACAAAAGCCAAATCAATTCTTATCGAGCATAATCTCAGGCTGGTGGTTTACATAGCCAAAAAATTCGACAATACGGGAGTCGGCGTTGAGGATTTGATTTCCATAGGCACAATCGGGCTGATCAAGGCGATCAATTCCTTTGATTCGGGCAAAAACATAAAGCTTGCCACATACGCCTCAAGGTGCATCGAAAACGAAATTCTGATGTATCTTCGCCGCAACAGCAAAACCCGTCTTGAGGTGTCTATCGATGAGCCTCTCAACGTGGACTGGGACGGCAACGAGCTTTTGCTCTCGGACATTCTCGGGACCGACGAGGACGTGATTTACAGGGATATTGAGGACGAGGTCGAAAAAAAGCTTCTGCAAAAGGCAATCGACCGTTTGGGCGAGCGCGAGCGCACAATAATTGATTTGCGCTTCGGACTCAGCTCGCCCGACGGCTCGGAGATGACGCAGAAGGAGGTCGCGGATTTGCTCGGAATCAGCCAGTCGTACATTTCACGCCTTGAAAAGAAGATTATCAAGCGTCTGAAAAAGGACATTGTCAGATACGAATAGGGATTAAAAAGCGGACTGCCGTAACGGACGGCGGTCTGTTTTTGTTTGACAGGAGAGCATATTTATAATAAGATAAATTTATTAATCTATTTAATCACAGAGGAGGACGGATTTTTGAAAAATACTCTTCGCAAAATCGGATTTATCTTATTTTTTATATTGCCATGCGTATGCACGGCGTGCGCTGAAACCTCCGCGACGCGCACGCCCACCGTCAGACCCGAGGATATTTCGGACGAGCTGTATTTTGCTTATACGGACAGGAATATTATTAAGCAGGAGCGCATAGAAGAGGGAGTAAGATATATTGAGGACGAGGAACGGCTGGTCGCGGAAGCCGTGAGGGAAGCAAGCGCCCAAATGCGTGAAAGGTATAAGCTTGATACGGGCGGTCTGCCCGACGGCAGGGGCTGTTATATTTCAACCGTTGCCGTGACGTCATATAACAACAATATCAATATGCTCAATGATGGCTTTACTCTGTATATTTTCAATGAGGATACGGAGCTTGCCGCCTCCGCCTATGTCAGTGACCTTAACGCCCGCAGTCTGAAGGTTAAGGTGAGCCTCTTAAGCGATTCCGACCATATACGCGCCGTCTGCAAAGCGCCCGATACGGAATTTATATGGTTTACCGTAATGGGCGCGCACATAGAGGGAGAGCTTCAATATCAAAGACTGCTGGGCGAGGATAATATGATATACGAATACAACCAATATATGGAAAAGGGAATTTTGCGGACGGATAAATGCAGGGCGGAGGGCGACGCCTTTCACGCGCTCCCCGAGGAAATGCGTTTTTCGTACAAAAAGCTTACCGACACAAGTAATTTGCTTTGGATTGACTTTGAGGACTGACGCGGCTTGGGCGGCGCCTGCGCGAATAAAATTTCCGACAGCGCGGATACTATCAAAAAACAACGGGAGTATCCGAGCGTGAGAGAATATTTTAAAGGGTATTATTTTAAATGCAGCGATGAGTACGGAAACGGGGCGGTTGCCCTTATTCCGTCGCTTCATACGGACGGGACAAGGCGAAGGGCGTCATTGCAGATAATAACGGACGGCAATTCGTACACTCTGCCGTATTCCGATATTGTATTCGGAAAAAGAAGCCTGCAAATCGGAATCGGGAAAAATCGGTTCAGCGAAAGGGGAATGCTTATAGACGTTTGCACCGATGAATGCAGAATAAAGGGCAGGCTTGTGTTCGGACGGCTTGAACGTATAAAATACGATATAATGGGACCGTTTAAGTACATTCCCTTTATGCAGTGCAGGCATTCCGTGATAAGCATGAAGCACAGGGTTGACGGGAGGCTTGACATAAACGGGAGGCTTTATCGCTTTGAAAACGGCTGCGGCTACATTGAGGGCGACAGGGGACGCTCCTTTCCGCAAAAATATATATGGACGCAGTGCTGCTTCGGCAAGGGCTCGCTGATGCTTGCGGTCGCCAAAATTCCTTTTTGCGGAATGAGCTTTAACGGTATTATCGGCGTCGTTATGCTTGACGGAAAGGAGTACAGGCTTGCGACATATCTCGGCGCAAGGCTTGTGAGGGCGTCGGATAACGAGGTGCTTGTAAAACAGGGCAAATATGCCTTATACGCAAAGCAAGTAGGGCAGAGCAAAAGAGGGCTTAAAGCGCCCGTAAACGGAAAGATGACGCGGACGATCTACGAAAGCGTGGAGTGCGAGGCTTATTACAGATTCACCTGCGGGGGCAGAGTTATGCTGGAGCTTGTGGGAAAAACGGCAAGCTTCGAGTATGAAATGTGAGCTGTCAAAACGCCGTTTGCTTATGGAAATAACTTCCGAAATCATTTTTTTGGAAAGTGATTAGAGGGCGGCTATTTTGTTAATCATATTCACATAGCTAAATACAAATTGTACAGGCAGGTGTGAGTATATGGCAGCATACAAGGTTGAGATTTGCGGGGTAAACACCTCCAAGCTTCCGCTTCTGACGGCGGCGGAAAAGGAGGAATTAATCAGAAAGGTCAAGGAGGGCGACGAGCGGGCAAGAGAGAAATACATTAAGGGAAACCTCCGCTTGGTTCTGAGCGTGGTGCAGAGATTTTCGGGAAGCGGAGAAAATCTTGACGACCTTTTTCAGATAGGCTGCGTGGGCTTGATTAAAGCCATAGACAATTTTGACCTTGCACAGAACGTAAAGTTTTCAACCTATGCGGTGCCTATGATTATCGGCGAGATTCGCCGTTTTTTAAGGGACAACAGTCAGATAAGGGTTTCGCGCTCGCTGAGGGACACGGCGTATAAGGCGATATACGCCAAGGAAAAATTAATGAAGGAACGCCAAAAGGAGCCTACGATAAACGAAATAGCTTCGGAAATCGGCGTTGACAAAGAGGATATAGTATACGCGCTCGACGCGATTCAAAGCCCGGTTTCACTGTATGAGCCGGTGTACAGCGACGGCGGCGACACGCTCTATGTTATGGATCAGATAAGCGACAGCAAAAACGTCGAGGAAAACTGGGTGAGCAGCCTTGCGCTCCGGGACGCGATGGCGCGCCTGACTGACAGGGAAAAGGAAATAATCCACCTGCGTTTTTTTTCGGGAAAAACACAGATGGAGGTTGCCGACGAAATCAATATATCGCAGGCGCAGGTCAGCCGCCTCGAAAAAAACGCGCTGAAATCAATGAGAAATTATTTGAGCTGACATAATCTTACAATATCTGCCGAGGGCAAAAACGCCTTCGGCTTTTTTTACGCACAGGGCAGAGCGGATTAAGCAATTTTTTGCAATCGAAATCAAGACAATTATTTGCTGTTCCTGTATAATTATTACAGAGCAATCAAAAAGGGGGCAAAGAGATGAGCGAATGGTACAGCTTGGTACAGACAATCGTAGAATGTGTTGATGAGTGTATTAAAAAATGCAGTGATGAAACATTAACACTGTCTTTCCTTTCTCAAAGGTTAGGCTATTCGGAATCCTATATTTCCCGTAAATTCATAGAAATTTCGGGAATGCATTTTCGTGATTACTTGCGTCAGCGCACGCTTGCTTTTGCATTAAAAGAGGTTCGGGACAGCAAAAAAAGTCTTTTGGAAATTGCGTTGGATTACGGTTTTTCCGCTCAAGAAGCCTTTTCCCGTTCTTTTAAAGAAGCTTATGGGATAACGCCCGGCAAGTACCGCAGTAATCCCGTTCCCGTTGTCCTTCGCACTGTCATTAAGCCGTTTGATTGCTACTTAATAAGCATTGGAGGAACAAGTATGGAAAATACCGCAACTGATGTAAAGGTATATTTTGTGACAATACCTGCGCACAAGTATCTGCACATCAGAAATTATGAGAGCAACGGCTATTGGGATTTCTGGGAAAAGCAAAATCGGATTCCCGAACAAGACTGCGATACAATTTGCGGACTGCTTGACAGTATACAGGGAAAGCTGGACGATATGGGCGGTACCGAAGCCAATAGCGGAAGCGGTCAGATTATGGCATTTATCAACGAACCGACGGGCAGAATTTGCAGTTGGGGCATTCCGTTGGCAGAAAGCTACGGCGTGCGGCTCCCTGCGGATTATTACGGCGAAATTCCAAAACAGATGCAAATTATGGACGTCCCCGAGGGAGAATATATCGTATTTGAACATGGTCCGTTCAACTTTCAAACGCAAAATCAGAGTGTTGAACACAAAATTGAGGAGGCTATGCAAAATTTCGATTACGGCGCGTTCGGTTATTGTCTTGACACTACGCAGGGCAGGGTGTTCTATTTTTATCATGATCCCGAACGGTTTTGGAAGTATATCAGACCTGTTAAAAGGCTTTGAAAATAAAATTCATATCCTCGTTCCCGGTGCTCTGAAATTTAAGAATATCAAATCAGTTCCCACGCCGCAAGCATTTTGTGTTATAATGTGAGGAACGATTACGGAACGGAGGATTTTTATGTACACAGCAAACGAAAAAAGATACGAAAAGATGATATACCGCCGCTGCGGAAAAAGCGGCTTGAAGCTCCCCGCCGTGTCCCTCGGCTTGTGGCAGAATTTCGGGCACAAGGGCTGTTTTGCCGATATGGAGGAAATGGTCCACACCGCCTTCGATTTGGGAATTACCCACTTCGACCTTGCAAATAACTACGGGAACCCCTATAACGGTTCTGCGGAGGAAAATTTCGGTAAAATTCTTAAGGGAATGGAACAGTACCGCGACGAGATGTGCATTTCCACCAAAGCGGGCTATGAGATGTGGGACGGACCCTACGGCGACAGGAACGGCTCGAGAAAATACCTAACGGCGTCCCTCGACCAAAGCCTGAAGCGTATGGGACTTGATTATGTCGATATTTACTATCATCATATTTTCGACCCCGACACGCCCTTGGAGGAAACCGCGCTCGCTCTCGACAACGCGGTAAAGCAGGGCAAGGCTCTGTATGTCGGAATTTCAAATTACAATAAGGAGCAGACGGCGGAAATCACAAAAATATTCCGCGAGCTGCGCACCCCGTTTATTGTAAATCAGCCCTCCTACGCGATTCTCAACAGGTGGATAGAAAACGACGGACTTGATAAATTTGCCGAGGAAAACGGCATTGGTCTGGCGGTATTTTCTCCGCTTTATCAGGGACTTCTCACAGATAAATATTTAAAGGAGATCCCCGCCGATTCCCGTATAGGCAGGGGCGCGACATGGATAGGGAACGAGCTTGACGGCAAAATGCGGGAGCGTTTAAACGGGCTTAACGGTATTGCTAAAAAGCGTGGACAGAAGCTCTCGCAAATGGCGTTGTCGTGGGTGCTGAACAATCCCGCGGTTACGACCGTTCTTGTCGGAGCGAGCCGTCCCGAGCAAATCGCCGAAAACGTAAAGTGTATTGAAAGGCTTGATTTTACCGCAGAAGAAATCGCGGCTGTAAATGAATTATGCGTTTGATTTTGTCAAGGTAAAGAAAATATCCTTGGGAGTTTTGAGAAAAATGAATTTTTTTAAGGAGATCAATCATGAAAAGAACTGCGCGTATTATTGCGCTTACTGCCGCTTTGCTTATCGCGCTTACGGCGGCAGCCTGCGCAAAAAACGATTCCCGCACGCAGACGGCAGCGGAGGAAACAGCCGCAGGCGGCTCGGAGGAGAATACATACGGTAACGAAACAACCCTTGCGGAGGCGGCTTTTGTAAAGCCGAGCACTGCAAGAGAAAGCACCGAGAACGGCACAGAGGGGGCTGCCGCGGCGACTGAGCCGCCCACAGCCTCGCAGACGGGTGAAGCGGAGTCTTATACTGACGGCGATTTTAAGGAAACGGAGGCTTCGGGCTGGGACAGCGGCGCAGAACCGCAAAGTCCTTCAAGCTCCCAAAATACGACCGCGCCGCCGACAACCAAGCCGCAGTCGAGCGGTCAGCAGACAGACACGCAAAAGCCGACAGCGCCGACCGCCGCGCCAACGACTTCACAGACGTCAGCCGCGCCCGCAAATGCTTCAACGTCCGCCGCGCCGACGGAAGCCCCGGCGCAGGAGCCGACGGAGGCAAAGCCCGTTCCCTCCGCGGGAGATTTTTCCAAAACTGCGGCGGAGGTCGCAAGGGCGATGGGCGACGGCATAAACCTCGGCAATACGATGGAGGCGACGGCAGGCGGGAACCCTTGGTTTGACGTGTCGAATGTGACGAACTGGGAAACCGCGTGGGGACAGCCCAAGACCACGAGAGCCATGATTGACGGAATGAAAAGGGCGGGCTTTGAATCCATTCGGATACCGATTGCGTGGTCGAATATGATGGCAAAGGACGGAAGCTGCGAGATACCGAAGGTATTTTTTGACAGAGTGGACGAAATAATCGGGTACGCCTACGCAAACGATATGTACGTTATAATAAATATCCATTATGACGGCGGCTGGTGGGACGATTTCGCGTCGGACGAGGCGGGGACCATGAAGCGCTACAAGGCTATGTGGGAACAGATAGCGGGACATTACAAGGACTACGACGATAAGCTTATTTTTGAGTCCGCGAACGAGGAGCTGGGAGATAAGCTCGGCTATGCGCTTGTGAACAGGATCAATCAGGCGTTTGTGGATCTTGTGCGCTCAAGCGGCGGGAACAACGGAGTAAGATACCTTTTGATCGCGGGATATAACACGGATATTGACAAAACCTGCGCGTCCGCCTTTAAAATGCCCTCGGACACATGCAAAAATCATCTGCTTATTTCCGTCCATTACTACACTCCGTGGACATACTGCGGTATGTGGAAGGACGAAAGCTGGGGCAGGGCGGATTACGACTGGGGAACTGACGCGGACAGGGCGGAAATGGAGAATTATTTTAAAAAGATGCAGAAGTTTACGGACGCGGGTTATGGGGTAATTATAGGGGAATACAGCGCGCTTCCGAATTACGACAACGGCTCGTACACAAGAAAGGACGGCGCGGTTGAATTTCTTGCCCATGTCAGGGAATTAAGCGCCAAGTACGGATACGCGGCGTATCTGTGGGACACGGGCGACTGGTACGACAAACGGACCTGCTCCATGCGGTGGGACGATACGGCGTCGCTCTACCGTTAAATAAATAAAAAATAAGCCCCGAATCCGTAAATAGTCAAAAATTCGGGGCTTGCCTACGCGCCTGAGAGGAGTCGAACCTCCGCAAACCCGGCTCCGGAAACCGGTGCTCTATCCACTGAGCTACAAGCGCACGCAAAGCGGTGCTTTAAAACCGCTTTAAATATGATATAACAAAATTGCGGATTTGGCAACCGTAAAATAATAATATTTTGCGCCGTAAGCAAAAAACGCTTGCATTCCCGTTTGCGCTATGGTACAATACAACAGTTGCTAACGGCAATCAATATTGGCGGTCCGCTGTTACGTTTGTGTATTAAGAACGTCATATATCAGGAGGAAAGAATAATGAACGACATCATTAAGAACATCGAGGCGGCTCAGATGAAGGAATCCGTGCCGGAGTTCAGAGTCGGGGATACCGTTAAGGTATCGGCTAAAATTAAGGAGGGAAACCGCGAAAGGATTCAGGTTTTTGAGGGAACCGTCATTAAAAGACAGGGCGGCAGCAACCGCGAAACCTTTACCGTAAGAAAGATTTCAAACGGTATTGGCGTTGAAAAGACATGGCCCCTTCATTCCCCCTTCGTTGAGGACATCACCGTCGTAAGACGCGGTAAGGTAAGGAGAGCTAAGCTGTTCTACTTAAGAGACAGAGTCGGTAAGGCAGCTAAGGTTAAAGAGATTGTTAAATAATTTCAACCGCAAAAGGGCGTCGGTTCGCGGGAACCGACGTCTTTTTTGGTTGCCCGCGCTCCCAAAGTATGGTAGAATATGAATAATTACAACAAATGATTTCTTTGGGATTACGGAATGATTACATTTAAAAAGCGTGAAATAATATACAGACCGCACGAGCCGATCGTAAAGCTCATTGTGGATATGATAATGATTGTATGCGCCGCGTATCTGCTTGTCATAGCTTTTTTTGACAGCACGCAGGTCGCGGGGCATTCGATGAACAATACGCTTAAGGACGGCGACACCGTGCTTATAGACAAGGTGTGCTATGAATTCAGGGAGCCGAAGCGCTACGACCTCATTGTTTTTGAGCCGAAGGTCGCCAATGTCTCCGAATTCTATGTTAAAAGAATCATCGCGCTTCCGGGCGAAACGGTGCTTATAAGGGACGGCAGGGTATATATAGACGGCAAAAGGCTTGAATCGGACCTGATCGACACGGAAATATACAATCCCGGACTTGCCGCCGAGCCGATAGCTCTCGGCGCGAACCAGTTTTTCGTCCTCGGGGATAACCGCAACAACAGCGACGACAGCCGCTTTTCAAATGTCGGGCTTGTAAACGGGAAGGATATAATCGGCAGGGCGTGGATGGTTACGATGCCGCTTGCGGATTTCGGGTTCCCCTATGCGCAGCCTTTGCGGGGAGAGGAGCAGACCTCCTCCCAAACGGAAGCCGCAACGGGCGAAACTGCGCCGCAGTGAAGCATACGATATGAGGTTTAGGTGAAATAAATGGAGCAGAATACGGCGAACGCAGGCATCAACTGGTATCCCGGGCATATGACCAAGGCGAAGCGAATGATGCTTGAGGATATAAAGCTTATAGATTTGGTGATTGAGCTGGCGGACGCGAGGATCCCGATGTCAAGCCGCAATCCCGATATTGACAAAATGGCGGCGGGCAAGGCGAGGCTCATACTGCTGAACAAGGCGGATTTGGCTGATGAGGCGCGCAGCGCCGAATGGGTGAGGTATTTTGCCGAGAGAGGCGCTTACGTGCTTAAGACAGATTCCAAAAGCAAGTCGAATATGAAGGCGGTTTTTGCCGTTATCGCCGAAGCCTGCAAGGAGAAAAAGGAGCGCGACCGCAAAAGAGGGATAATAAACCGCCCCGTAAGGGCGATGGTCGCGGGGATCCCGAACGTAGGCAAATCCACCTTTATCAATTCCTTTGCGGGCAGAGCGTGCGCCAAGACCGGCAATAAGCCCGGCGTGACCAAGGGAAAGCAGTGGATAAGGCTCAATAAGGACGTGGAGCTTTTGGATACGCCCGGAATTTTGTGGCCGAAGCTTGGGGACGCGGCGGTGGGGAGCCGCCTTGCGTTCATAGGCTCGGTAAACGACAATATAGTCGATTTGACGCGGCTTGCTGCGGAGCTGGCGCAGTTTTTGCGCAAAGAATATCCAAGGGCGCTTAAGGAACGCTACAATGCGGACGCGGACTGCGGCGAGGCGGAGTTTTTCGGCGCCGTCGCAAGAGCGAGGGGCTGTCTGAAAAAGGGCGGCGAGCTTGATTATGACAAGGCGGCGGCAGTGCTTTTGGAGGATTTCAGAAGCGGTAAGCTGGGCAGGATTACGATCGAGGCGGCGGGCGATTATATTTAGTCTGCAAATAAAAAGTCAAGCAGAAATTTGTGAACTTTGAAAATTTTATACAGGTTGAATTAAGGGTACAAAAACCAGACCACCGCAGGACGCCGGTCTGATAAAAGTGTGGGAGTTGTTTTTTAGATTTCTTCCGCTTCGGAGAGTGTAGCAAGGTATTCCTTTACCCGTCCGTAATAAATGCGGAG
>JAMPDT010000071.1 GCA_023665525.1 Butyrivibrio sp.
GAAGACGATAGTTCTTGGGAAATGACGTTACTGGAAGAGTTCGGCGAGCAGAGCATGGCTTATTTCGAGCTTTTTGACATATATAGGGAAAAAACCGAGTACACCTACATATATGACAGAATAACAGCGCTTCAGAGCGCGGCATACGGAACGGGGATATATTCCGAGTCGGATAAGAAGAGCGAGGCGATGGAAGTGTTGTCCCTTGTCATGACGGACACGGAGCTTGCGGACGCGCTGACCTACGGAAGAGAGGGTGAGGATTATTACAGGGACGGGAATAGAATATACAGAATGAACGGAGAAGAGGCTTTAGATAATATAGCGGTATTCGATATTAATTGCTATGGGATTACGTCAGGCTCTGTTGAAGGCACGGATTTTGAAGGGAGCCGCTACGAATACGTCAAGGGCTGCTGGGAGAATTATTCCGGCAGCCCGCTGCTGGGGATCGGGTTTGACACAACGACCTGTCGGGAGGAACGCCTGAAAATCGAAGAGGTAATGTATAAATATTTTTATGAAGAAGAGGAGGAGCTGTATAACGCAGAGGATTTTGAAGAGGAGTGGGAACGCTTCATCACCATGCTGGAGGAAGCCGGGATAGACAGACTTTCGCGGGAGATAGATAAAAGGATAGAGGAGATGCTGAATGGTAATGAATAAGAGAAGAATGCCTGCAATGTTGGTTTTGGGGACTCTGCTTGCTGTGTTACTGTCATCGTGCGGCGGCCGTGAAGCGGATAGGAACAGCATCAGCTGTTCTTATAAGGAATTGGGGAATCCTTATACTGTATCGGATATGGGTATGCTTTATGCTGCCGATGACAATACGATAAGGTTCACGGACATAAACAGCAACGAAAATGTGTATGTATGCAGCAGGCTTAACTGCCGTCACGGTATAGGAAGCGACGGCGAGCAGTGTCAGGCGGTAAGCGGAATGCTTCTGCCGAGCCTGCTTATGGATTCCGGGCATATATATATTATAGGCACGTCCGTGAGTGAAGGCAAAGGCTCCTGCGCCGTAATATACCGTGAGAATTTGGACGGAAGCGAAAGAGAGAAAATTGCGGTCGTTGATGATGTGGATTTTGTGAATTGCGCGCTCCTGTCGGGAGAGGAAATCCTTTTTTCATACAACCGGACGATTGACTATTCGGATTCTCTGAATCCGTCGGAGCTGGAGCACCCCGGCGCGGGCTGCGTAAGATATAATCTTAAGACCGGCAAAACCCAAAGATATGAGTGCGGAAGCGACGATGTGTATTTTATCAATGTGGGAAAAATATACAAGGACGATAAATATCTGTATATTTATTATTCGTACACAAACGATAAAGACGACGGCGATTCCTCGCAGGAGAGAGAATGGAAATCTGCCGTAAACAGGTACGGCTTGGATTCTGACGAAAGCGAGGACAAGGAACAGCCGGATATTCTTTGCGATACGATTGCCGGTATTGCTTTTGGTGAAGGCTATGCTGCATATGTAAGCGACGGGCTGTACATAACGGATTTTGAGGATACCGTTCGGGTTGCGGACGGAACGGACATTTTTAACCCGGTAATAAACGACGGTAAGCTGTACTATGAGAAAGCATATAATGATTATGAGGAAGGCGTATGGTACTGCTACGATATTGCTTCGCAAGCGGACGAAAAGATAGCGGAGGAAAAGCATTATTATAATTTTACGGTTTCGGGAAAGTACGTATGGTTTATCGGATTTGACGAGCCCAAGGAGTGGGGCGTAATATATAAGCTGAAAATAAAGGATTTTATTGACGGGAATTTTGAAAATAAGGAAGAAGTAAATTACAGCGTTTAAAAAATTCCGTTGATATAATTCCGACTGTGGAGAAAAGAGCGCGTATGGTATTAAAGGAATTTGCAAGGCTTTTTAAAAACAGCACATTTGTAATGATATTCATATCGCTTGCATTTCTTGCTCCCGCGATAACCTATGTAAATGAAATACAAAAAAATAACGAAAGCAGCTGCTCCGCAAAGGAGTATAAATCCGTATACTCGGAGATAGAGGGCATGGAAGCCTCGGAGGCGGAAGCTTATCTCGAAAAGCGTTATTCGGAGAAGCTTTACGCCGAGGAGGAGGAGAGCTTTTTCGCCGCGTCGGGCTACGGAATCGTTCTTGACGAGGTAAGGCAGTGCGTTACATATGATGAATATCTGGAGCGGATCCGGGAGGACGCGCTAAGATACGGAAGCGTGTCTATTTTTGCGTCCGATGATTCTTACAGCGAACGGAATATATATAAGACAGCCTCGCGATTTGAGAGGCTTATCGGTAATAAGCTTGAAACGGGTCCCTCCAAAGGCATAAATATGCTGACCGATAATATAATAATTGATATTGTTGCGGCTGTGATTATTTTTGCGGCGGCAACAGTGCTTTTTATGCAGGAAAAGGACAACAAAAGCCTTGCGCTTATTAAGGCATGCGGCAGAGGGCGCGTGCATTCCGCCTTGAGCAGGCTTGGCGCGGCGGCAATGTGCTGCGCGGCGGTTATGGCGGCTCTGTATCTGCCCTTGGCGTTTATGTCATGTAAGATGTACGGATTTGGAAGCCTTAACCGACTTATACAATCGGTTGCGGGCTTTGTGACCACCGATATTAATATGAGCGTCGGCTTTTTTTTGGTAAGCTATTTTATTACGAAATTTACGGTGTATCTGACGCTTGCGTTTGTTTTCTGCATGATAATGAACGCCGTGGGAAATTTGCAGGCGGCATATGCGGCGACTGCCGCCGCGGCTGCGGCGGAGGTTGTTCTGTATGCGGTGATCCCGGATAACAGCCGTCTTATGTTTTTTAAGAATATTAATTTATATGCGTGGCTTAATACATACAGGATTTTTAATACATACAGAAATTTACGCATAATGTCGTATCCGATTGATTACAGGGTGGTATCGGCGGCGGTGCAGCTGCTTCTGATTCCGCTGTGCGCGGGAGCGACAGTGCTTATGTGGAACCGGCATAAGGGCGCGCACGACGGCAGGCTGCGCCCCGCTGTCCGCATATATGCGGAGAAGCTCAGCTTGTGGAACCGTATCAAAAATACAGGTCCCGCTCTTAACGAGCTGTACCGCATAGCGGTTAAATGCGGCGGCTTTGTCATTATCGCGGCGGCAGCATTTTTCCTGTGGAAAACGTCCTTCTTCGCGCAAAGCCCTTATGACAGTATAGACGATGTATATTACAGTATGGTTATCGGTCAGGTCGAGGGAGATTATACGGAGGAAAAAATCGCCCTTATCAAAGAAAAGCGGCGGGAGCTTACAGAAGGCACGGCAGATATAAGAGAAAACTCCGCGCCGTATTGGCTGAAGGCTTATGATTCCGTGCTGCTGCATGCGGAATACGAAAGCGGCATAGACGGCGGAGCGCTTATTTATGACAGAGTATATGAGAGGCTTACGGGCAAAGACATTGGAACGGAGCTTCTTTTGGCGATAGAGGCGGTAATTATTCTTATATTGGCAGGCGCCGTGATATGGGCGCCGGAATATGCGGTCGGAATGGACAGACTTGTGAGAACGGCAAAGCACGGCAGACGAAGGCTTGACGGTATAAGATGGGCGACGGCATTCCTGCTGTGCGCCGCGATATTCGCGGGAACGCATTTGCCGTGGCTTATCAGTCAGATAAAAATGTGCAATACGGACTATTTTGACAGTAAGGTGAGGATTTTGGAGCATTTGAGCAATATGCCCGCGTTTATGACAATCCGCGGTTATCTGCTTATTGCCTGCGCCGCCAAAATTATTATTTTGTGTCTTATATCCGTTTTTATAAAATATTCGGCGGTCAAAACCCGAAGCAGGCTTATGTCGGTTATACTGCCTACGGCGGCGTTTGTGCTTCCGTTAATAATATTGAAAATATTTACGGAAATATCGCAGGTATTTAATTAAGAGGCGCTTATGAGAATAGAAATAAAAAATTTGACGAAAACATACGGGGAGGTCAGGGCGCTCTCCGATTTCAGCGTAACGTTTGAAAACGGCATATACGGAATACTGGGACCCAACGGCGCGGGAAAAAGCACGATGATAGGGCTTCTTACCGATACGGTGAGCCGCGAGGCGGGGCAGATTCTGTGCGACGGAACGGACATACTGGAAATGGGCTCGAAATTCCGCTCAACGGTGGGCTATATGCCGCAGCAGCAAAGCATGTATGATAACTATTCCGCTATATCCTTTCTTAAATATATGGCGTCGGTTAAAGGAATCCCGTCAAAAAAAGCGGCAACAGAGATAGAACAGCTTTTAAAGACGGTAAATTTGTGGGAGGAAAGATACAGACGTGTGGGCGGCTTCTCAGGCGGTATGAGACAGCGCGTGCTTTTGGCGCAGGCTCTTTTGGGCTCGCCGAAGCTGCTGATTCTCGACGAGCCGACGGCGGGGCTTGATCCCAATGAAAGGATCCGTATCCGCAATTATATTTCCGAGCTTTCCGGCGATAGGATAATTCTTTTTGCAACTCATGTGGTAAGTGATATTGAATGTATATCGGATAAAATTATGATGCTTAAGAACGGAAAAATGATAATTTTTTCTCCTACCGCGTCCGTGATAGAAAGCATGGAGGGAAAGGTCGCAGCAGTTGAGTGCGGGGAGGAGGATATTGATGGGTACCGCAAAAGGTACAAAATCGGCAACATAAACCGTACAAGCACGGGCTTTTCCGTCAGGATAGTGGGCGACCGGCTTCCGCCCGAGGCAGTAAATATCGGAAAGAACGTCAATCTTGAGGACGCGTATTTATATTACCTTGCATAGCCGCGAGCCGCCAAAGAAGCTAATTATAAAAGTAAAAATTTTTATATGGTAAAATTTAAGCCTTTGTGTTATTATATAAACAAAGATATTCGTTAGGCGCGTTAGGTGCGCGGAAAGGTGGAATTATATGAAGAAATTCAGCGATATTATTTCGGACGGCAAATGCAAATGGTGCGACTGCTTCAAGCAAGAGCCGATTGAGGTTGTTGAGGTAGTGGAGGAGAAGAAAACCAAGAACAAGGCGCTTAAGATTTTTGCGATTATCGGCGTGGTGGCAGCGGTGGCAGCGGTAGCCTACGCACTTTACAGATATTTTAAACCCGATTATTTGGAGGACTACGAGGACGATTTTGAGGACGATTTGGACGACGACGCGGCGTTCGATGAGGAATAATTCGTTTTTTTACTGAGTTTGTAATGGGAGGGGATTACGGGCGTAATCTCCTCCGTTTTACGGTACGGGGGAAATTTATGAACAGCAGAGCGAGAAACGAGCTGATTCGGGTTGTTGCCGGACTGCTTATGATTGTGGCAGGCATGGCTCTTTTTATGTCGAAAACAAGCGTCAGCTCGGATTTTTTGGAATACGGCGGAGGCTGGAACTGGTGGAAAATATTGCTGGTCCTTCTGCCCTTGGCGGCGGGAATAGTCCTGCTCGCGGTAAAGCCGCACCTTAAGGTTTCGGGAATCGTTGCGGCGCTCGGAGCCGTCCTGGTCGTTGCGGTTATACTTGTAAACACAACGATAATCATCGAAAAGGATATAGCCTCCTACGAGTGGGTGATATACGGCGTACTGATTTTCGGAGGAATGTTGGTCAGCGTGCTTTCGCTTTTTATACGCAGAAAAAAGAAATAAATTAGGAGAATGACCGCCGTACAAGTCGGAGAGCCTTCGGATTTGCGGCGGTTTATATTATATGAAAAAAGGACAGATATACACGGGAACCGTGGTGAAATTGAAATTCCCAAATAAGGGCGTCGTCGAATGCGGCGAGGGCAAGGCAGTCGTCAAGGACGTAATCCCGGGTCAGCGGGTGAGCTTTTTGGCGCAGAAGAAGCGCGGCGGCTGCTTCGAGGGACGTCTTGATAAGGTGCTTGAGAGGTCGGAGCTTGAGGACGCCGCGGACTGCTGCCCGCATTTCGGAATATGCGGGGGCTGCTCCTATCAAAGTCTTTCCTACGGCAGCCAGCTCGCTGTTAAATCGGCGCAGGTGAAGGAGCTGCTCGACGCGGTCTGCGCCGATTATGAATTTGAGGGAATAATCGGCAGCCCGATATGGCAGGAATACCGCAACAAAATGGAATTTTCCTTCGGAGACGAATACAAGGACGGTCCGCTTTCGCTCGGAATGCACAAAAAGGGCAGCTTTTACGATATAGCCGCAGTGCCGCAGTGCCGGATTATCGACGGCGATTTCCGTAAAATCCTTACGTCAGTTTTGGATTTTTTTGAAAAAAAGGGACTTCCCTTTTATCATAAAATGCGCCGCGAGGGCTATCTTCGGCACCTTCTTGTCCGCAAGGCGAAAAAAACGGGCGAAATTATGGTAGACTTGGTGACAACCACGCAGACGGAATACGATTTGACGGAATATGCCGATATGCTGAAGGCGCTTGATTTGGAGGGCAGTATCGTGAGCCTGCTGCACACCCGCAACGACAGTCTTTCGGACACGATCCGCAATGACGGAACGGATATTCTTTTTGGGAGGGATTACATATACGAGGAGCTTTTGGGGCTTCGCTTTAAAATTACGCCCTTTTCTTTTTTTCAGACAAATACGCTCGGCGCGGAGCTTCTCTACGGTAAGGTCCGCGAATATGTGGGAGAGCGCAAAAACAAGACTGTGTTCGACCTTTACAGCGGAACGGGAACAATCGCTCAAATCCTCGCGCCCGCTGCCCGCCATGTGACAGGAATCGAGCTTGTTGAGGAGGCGGTTCTTGCCGCAAGGGAAAACGCGCGCGCCAACGGTCTTGACAACTGTGAGTTTATAGCGGGCGACGTGCTTAAGACGGTGGGCGCTCTGAGCGAAGCTCCCGACATTATAGTGCTCGACCCGCCCCGCGACGGAATACATCCCAAGGCAATCGGTCCGATAATGGATTTCGGCGCCGACTGTATAGTGTATGTTTCCTGCAAGCCCACAAGCCTTGCCAGGGATATAGAGATTTTTGAGGCGCGCGGCTATAAGGTGAAAAGGGCGTGCTGTGTCGATATGTTCCCCGCAACGGGAGGGGTGGAGGCTGTGTGCCTCTTGGGCAGACGAAAACCCGATGACACGATAAAAGTCTCCGTCAATATGGACGACTATTATCAGATCCGGGACGCTGAAGAAGCAGAGAAAAACCCTTCATAAGACCAAAATAGTATATCGAGATCATAACTGAGCTGTTGATGCGTAAGAAAAGATTACGTATCAGCAGCTTATTTTATTTTCAGCCGAGAACGGCAGAAGGGAGAAAATCTATGACAAAGGAAGCAAAAACAACAAGGAACCTGAAGGTGATTGAGCAGAGCGGGTACAGGTATCAAGCTACGCCGACTGTGATGCTAAAGGGCAAATGGCTCAGTGAGTTCGGCCTTTGAAATGAGCAGATAGGAAAGGGGATTGATAGGATATGACGGATATGGAGAAGAAAGTCATGGTGCGGCTGTGCGCTAAGATTTTGACAGAAACAGAGTTGTATGATACGGATATGGAAGTGCGGAATCTGGTTGACTGGATATGTGTGTCGGAACAGATAAAGACAAATAACAATGCTATCCGCAATCTGATCGGGGAATATAAGAAAATAGAGCCAGAGTGCCGTGATGGAGTGAGGGCGCAGTTGGAGCGCATGAAAGAACTTTGCAAAGAGCGAAATACTCTGTATGAGAAGCAGAATGACTTGAAAGGACAGAAACAGAAGATTGAGAAGTCGTTGGAGCGATAGGAATTGTGGGGTGTAGCGGTTGCTATACCCCATACTTTTACGGCAAATAAAGAAAATGCTTTCCCTAATAATAATTTGAACATGGTGCTAGCACCATGTAAGTAAATGTCAACAAAGCAAATATGACATATATGTTTTTTTGAAATAACCATAGCGGGGATGTCTATTAAAAAAAGAACACATATTCGATAAGTTTTGCTTGCTTTTTCTCCCTGCTGATAGTATAATTAGGGAAAAATCAGGTACAGATTATTTCCCAGGAGTGATATTAATGAAACAGGTGCATATAAGAGTTGATGATGGTTTATACGATGAATTGAGTTACTATTCCGCATTGATGGAACAGACAATGCAGGATTGTGTAAGAGAAGCTGTTGCGTATTATGTTACTGATATGAGGAAAAAACAGCGTGAAGTGAAAGGCTGTAACTTTACGTTTATTGATTTGTTCGCCGGAATAGGCGGGATGAGACTTGCTTTTGACAGGGCTGGCGGACATTGCGTTTATTCTAATGAATGGAATAAATACAGTCAGCAGACGTACTTTGCCAATTTTGGAGAACAGCCGGAGGGGGACATTACACAGGTATCAGCTTCGTCCATACCCGATCACGATATTCTGGTAGCTGGTTTTCCATGTCAGCCATTCTCTATTGCCGGTGTTTCCAAAAAAAACAGCCTTGGGCGGGCAACGGGATTTGAGGATAAAACACAGGGGACTCTCTTTTTTGACGTCTGCCGGATATTGAAAGAAAAAAGACCAAAAGCCTTTATGCTTGAGAATGTAAAAAATCTGTGCAGCCATGACAGAGGCAGGACTTTTAAGGTAATACTGGAAGCATTGGAAGAATTGGATTACAGTGTGTTCTATTCTGTTCTGGACGGACAGCAATTTGTGCCACAGCACAGAGAGCGCATTCTTATCGTGGGTTTTGACCGTAAAAAATACGGAAAGAATGTGCAATTTGATTTTGCTCTGACGCCTAGATTTCCCAAACCTGTTATGCGTGATATTCTGGAGAAAAAAGTTGATGAAAAATATACGTTATCGGACAAGCTCTGGACATATCTCCAGGATTATGCGGCGAAACATAAGGCGGCAGGAAACGGATTCGGATATGGCATTGCGCCATTGGATGGTGTATCAAGAACAATCAGTGCGAGATACTATAAAGATGGTTCGGAAATACTGATTGAGCAGGACGGAAAAAATCCGAGGAGGCTTACTCCCCGTGAGTGTGCCAGACTGCAGGGATTCCCGGATGATTTTAAGATTCCGGTATCTGATACACAGGCATATAAACAGTTTGGAAATTCCGTTGTAGTGCCATTGATGGAAAATGTGGCAAAACTGATAGTAAAGAAATTGGAAGAAATGGATGCAGAGGGAAAAGAATTACAGAGGATGGTGATTTAGGTGACTTTCGGGTATGCGGGGAAGGCGATAAAATCTGTTCTGAACAGCAACAGAGGATTCTGCAAATTTCTCTCTGCAAACGATACGGGAGCAACAGGCGGTCATCAGTCAGGAATTCTGATTTCAAAATCGGCAGTGGAAATGATGTTCAGCAGGCGGGAACTTGGACAGAAAGGTATTCCCAAAAGAACAGTAAAAATCAAATGGCAGGACGATTTTGAAACAGAAAGCAGCTTTACATATTATGAGAGTAAAAGAGAGCTTCGGATTACGCGATTCGGCAGGGACTTTCCATTCCTAAAGCCAGAGCAGACGGGAGCATTGTTTGTATTTACAAAACAGACGGATACGGATTACAGTGGATATTTTCTGGAAACGGATGAAGAAATAGAAGAATTTCTTGATACATTTGGCATGAGTCCAACTGAAACAAACAGTCTTATTGATGTTCAGAAAGTATCGGCGGAAACACAGGAAAAACTGGCTATACAGGAATTTATCAATGGTCTTGATGTGGATTTCCCTGCATCGGATGTGATGTCGGCGGCGGCTAGGGCGATAGAAGAAAAAGCATATGACCATGCAGAGGACATTTGCCTTGATCCGGACGAGAAGATTATCGGCTGGACAAATATGGAATATACTCTTTTTAGGGCATTGGAGTATGCAAGGTATGGTGAGATTATCACTAAGGGGTTTCAGTCGGTGGATGAGTTTGTCCGGGTTGCTAATGCTGTGTTAAACCGCAGAAAAAGTCGTGCAGGGAAAAGCCTTGAACATCATTTAGCTGCAATATTTGATGGAAACTGCATTGAATATTCTGCACAGGCAGTTATGGAAGGGAATAAAAAACCAGATTTTCTGTTTCCTTCACAGGAAGCATATCATGATTATGGATTTTCTACTGATTATATTATTTCACTGGCGGCTAAAACTATCTGTAAGGACAGATGGAGGCAGGTATTGAATGAAGCAGACCGGCTTAAGAGTAAACCGAAGTATCTCTGTACACTTCAACAGGGAATATCCGGGGCGCAGATGGATGAAATGCAGTCGGAAAATGTTATATTGGTTGTGCCGAAACCTTACATAGCTGCATATCCAAAGGATCGCAGGGACAGGATATGGACATTGACCCGATTTGTGCAATATGCAAAAATGATTGAGGGCAAATAAGATGGATATAAAAAGCCCGGAAGAACGAAGCAAAAACATGGCGGCTATTCGTTCAAAAAATACGAAGCCGGAGATATATTTCAGGAAATTACTTTTTGCACAGGGATACAGATACAGTCTAAACTCTAAGAAGATACCCGGACACCCGGATATCTATTTGAGGAAATATAATACTGCGGTTTTTATTCATGGTTGTTTCTGGCACAGGCACTCTGGATGTCAGTACGCTTATATGCCGAAATCAAGGGTTGAATTCTGGCAGAAAAAATTTGAAGCGAATATAAATCGGGATAATGTAGTCAGAATGGAGCTACGGGGTAAAGGAATTAAGTGTCTTATTGTGTGGGAATGTACGGTTAAGAGAATGAAAAGAAATCAACTGGATTGTGAAAGGTATTTGCAAATAGCAGAAAAGTTTTTGGAGGAAAATCAAGCTTTTTTGGAAATATAAAATACAATATAAATTGATAATTTATGAAAATGATAAACGAGGAGGAAGGTAATGTACCAAATTAAAATAAAAAACTGCAATAATATTGCAGAGGGGGAATTGTGTGTTGAGGAAGGAAAACTTAATATTCTTTATGGGATAAATGGTACTGGTAAAACTACTATTGCAAAGGCAATAGAATTTTCAAAAGAACCACAAAAAATAGAGGAATTACAGTCTTTTTTTACAGAAGATGTTGCATCTGTTTCTATTACTCCAGCAGTCGGAAAAATATTGGTGTTTAATGAGGACTTTGTCAGAGATATTGTTTTTAAAGAAGATGAGGTGATACAGAACTCGTTTGAAGTGTTTTTGAAAACTCCGAATTATTCTCAAAAGAAGGCGCAACTTGATCAGTGTCTTCAAGCCTTACATAATATTATGAAACAAGATGAAGAAATACAGGAACTACAGAGTTTATTAAGTCAGATAGCAAGCAAATTTAAACGAAATGCCAGTGGAAAACTTAATAAAACTGGTGTATATAAAAGTGTATTGTCTAAAAGTAATTTATATAATATACCAGAAGAACTGGACAGCTACAGACCTTTTATTACAAATACAGAAATTAACATTCCATGGATAGATTGGAAGTCTAAAGGGGATGCGTTTGATGTAGGAGAGGGATGTCCTTATTGCTCAGAAACATTAAACAGGATTGTGCATGACCAAAGAAAAGAGGTTTTTAAAAAGACTTATAAGAAAACTGATTCACAGAATCTCAAAGATTTGCTGGAATTACTTGAAAAGTTGAGGATATACATTAAACCGGAAAAATATGATGAACTGGTAACCTATGTAAAAACAGATGTTCCAGAAGATATTATTTCAGCTATTCTAGAAAAGCTATTACTGGAATTGGATGTAATGCTAAAGCGGTTTGAGGCTATTGCGGAATTTGGAAATAGAAGAATTGTTCTTGCCGATATTTCAAAACTTGATCAACAGATTAATGAAATGGAAATTCCAGAGAATTTCTTTGAAATTTTCGGAGGAGAAAAGAGCGGAAATATTATCAAGCAAATAAATGACCAAGTGTTTGAATTACGTTCAGAAGCGACGGTATTAAAAAAGGAAATGGGTGCGCTGAAAGGTGTAATGCAGGCAACAATAAAAGCATCACAAACGGACATCAATGAATTTTTAAAAACAGCAGGAATAAACTATGAATTGGTTATAATAGCGGAAGATGAAACTAATAGTCGTACAATATTAAAACAATGTTTTAGTGAAGAAAAAACGGATGTGACGAAAATACGTGAACATTTAAGCTGGGGAGAGAAAAATGCTTTTGCATTAATCCTGTTTATGTATTATTCAGTTATGCAAAATCCAGATTTAATCATATTAGATGATCCGATTTCCTCATTTGATACCAATAAAAAGTATGCTATTCTTCATAGGATGTTTAAGAATATTGGAAAACGGGATGTTTCTTTGGAGGAAAGAACAGTTTTGCTTCTGACACATGATTTTGAGCCTATTACAGATTTTATTGTTGTAGTCTGCAAATAAAAAGTCAAACAGAAATTTTTGAACTTTGAAAATTTTATACAGGTTGATATTGAAGGTATCAAAACCAGACCACCGCAGGACGCCGGTCTGATAAAAGTCTTGAAGTTAGTTTTAGGTTTCTTCCACTTCGGGCAAGGAAGCAAGGTATTCCTTTACTCGACCATAATAAATGCGAAGAAACTTATTCGCACCGGCAATCATGTAGATGTCATAACATTTTTCGTTTTCGCTTATTAGCAAATTTTCATTTTCGTTCTCGCCCTTCCTCTTCCCTTCCTCTTCCCTTCCTTCCCCTCTCTCCATTTCTCCATCTTCGACAGAGAAAAAACTGAAAAAGAAGAGGATTGTTTTTCTCTTCTTCTTTTCCTTTTTCTCTCACCCTATCTTCCTTCTTAGTCGTGCTGAAAAGTCGATAAATGCTGTATTTACAAGGGTTTGAGAGAAAAAAGAAGAGAAGAGGTTGGCAACATTAGTTTCCTATTTTGCTCTTTCTCTTCTCTTTTTTTAAGGATGGAAAAGACCTTGAAAGAGAAGAGGAAGATACCTCTTTTCTCGCAAGGTCTGACACTTTTTTTATTCTGTTGTGGCGAAAACCAAATTTTGATTATTGGGTTAGGTGGTTTCCGCTATTACAGTAGACGTAATAAGGCTTGCCCTGCGCCCGTTTCTTATCCATAAAGGCATAAACGGGGTCATCAGCAGGTGAACGTTTGAT
>JAMPDT010000072.1 GCA_023665525.1 Butyrivibrio sp.
GATGTTTTATATATTTTTTGTTCGGCTACCATCATCATTGCCCTCTCTTTGCTCTCAAATCAATCCGGTATGACAAGTTGAAGTCTATTAACCCGTTTCATTACGCAGCTCTCTGATTCCATTGTCAACTTTTTCTATATTATACAAGCAAACGGACTGTAAGACAACCGCGTTTAAGCAGAAATTTCAGTTTGTATTGAATTATGAAAAGAAAAATTGCCGAGTGCAACTCCTATTAAAGCTACACTCGGCGTGTTTTTTATGCGTAGATTAAATCTGCATTTACGACTTCCGCTGCACGGTTGCGGATATTGTTCATTCTACGTTCATATTCACCAATCGCCATGTAGTATTTTTGGTTTCGCATATCGCCCGACCTCCTTCGCCTGCATTGCAGCAAAGAAGATTCTTCTTGGCGGATGTACGATTTGAATCTTGGATCAAAAAACAGCGTGAAAAGCATTTCTGTTCTCCACGCTGTCTTTTGCTTTTACGCGTTAGCATTCCCGAAAATACGCCGGAAATTATTTATCCTTAATGGGTCGGAGCACCTGATACCCCAATACCTCGGGATAATGCCGCTGATAGCATTGGCAGGCCTCCTCGTTCCAATCGTACCTTCCGCCGCCGAACTTGCTTATGTCGTAATTCCACGCGAGATTTTCCACCCTGCCCATTACCTCGCCGTTGTCCTTCAGATAATCATATGCGGGGTGATAGAAAACAAGGTAATAGCTTGCGGGGAATTCCTTTAATTCAAAGCCCTCGGGAATCTTTCCGCCGTAATCGGGAGATACGCCGGTACCGTAAAAATACCTGCGCTCTCCGTCCGCCTTGTACCAGCCCGCCGTGTGTCCCGTTACAATGAGGTCGGACACGTTGCTCAGGCTGTCAACGATACCGCAGACCTTATCGCAGTCGTGATACTGCCACATTTCGCCATAGTGCCTTGCCCTGTCCTCCCAAATGCCAAGGTACTTGTGCGCGGGAATAAATTCGACCCTTATTTGCGCCTCGGTCAGAATAGTATTGCTCATGGTTTTCTCTCCTTTTTTATTTTGATAATATTCGGGACTGAGAACAACCTGCCGTACAGAAAGCGGTATGGGAACGGGTTCTCTCCGATAGGACGCAGGTGTGCACCCAAACGCCGCTTGAAAGGCTCTCGTCAGAGCCTCCTGCGAAGAATAACCGCACCTCGCGGCAATATCAATGATACGTTCATCGGTATCGCGTATAGCCAAAGCCGCAAGCCTGAGCCGTCTGCCCGCCATATAGCTTTTTACGGTCATACCCGTGATCTCGTGAAACCGAACCGAACAGTAATAGGGCGAATAACCTATCTGCTTTGACATTTGCCGCAGCGACGGATTTTCGCACAAATTATCCTCTATCCAGTCTATCATTTTCTGTATTGCCTCGTTCCACTCGTACAAGCTGTTCGCCTCCCTACGATAAAAATATACCGCATATGCAAAGAGAAAATCTTGATTTAAGTTGCGGACTCAATGTAATCCGCTTCAAAGCTCCAGCTCCATGGCGATATGAATTATTCCCTCCTCAAGAAATTCGTCCGACGCCGGCCTAAAGCCGAATTTTTCGTAAAAGCCCACGGCGTGCTTTTGGGCGTCCATACAGATTCGGGAGCAGGGCATTTTGCTTTTTATAACGTTTATGCTGTTCTCCATCAGCCTTCTTCCCAAGCCCTCGCCGTGCTTCAGGGTAAGCACTCTGCCGATTTGCACCGTATCGGAGCCGCCGTCCCTGTAATAAGCCCTCAGATATGCGCCGACTCTTTCTTTTTCCCGAAAAAAACAGTGCAGGCTCCTGTAATCCACATCGTCCATATCCCGGTAATTTATCTTCTGCTCCACGACAAAAATTTCCGCCCGAGCCTTTAATATCTCATAAAGCTCGGGCGCGGTCAGTTCGTTAAATTTTTTGGAAGCAAAAGCAATGTCGGCCGGGCGCATCACTGTGTTCTCGCGACAAAATCCGACATCGCCTCGGAAATCTTAATCTGCTGGGGACATACCGCCTCGCAGCTTCTGCACCCGACGCAGGCGGAGGGTTTTTTGTCCTCGGAGAAAGCCGCAAGCACCATGGGCGCGATAAAGCCGCCGCCCGTGAAGCAATGCTCGTTGTAGAGCGAAAGCAGACGGGGAATGTCAAGCTGCTTGGGACAGTGCGTCGTGCAGTAGCGGCAGGAGGTGCAGGGAAGAATAATCCTGTTTACCATATCGTCTGCAATGCCGAGAAGCGTATCCATCTCCTCCGAATTAAGAGGCTTATCCTCCTCAAAGGTATGTATGTTCGCGGCAAGCTGTTCAAGATTGGACATACCCGAAAGAATCATTTTGACCTCGGGAAGCGTCTGAAGGAATCTGAACGCCCATGCGGGAACGTCCTCATCGGGGCGGAGCGCCTTAAGCTTCGCCGCCGCGCCGTCGCTTATCGCGGCAAGCTTTCCGCCGCGCAGCGGCTCCATGACCCAGACGGGGATATTGTATTTTTTGAGAAGCTCGACCTTTTCCTTTGCCGCCTGAAAGGTCCAGTCGAGATAATTAATCTGGAGCTGGCAGAATTCCATATCCTTTCCGTATGCCTCAAGGAAACGCTCGATAACGTCATACGCGCCGTGCGCCGAAAAGCCGAGATGCTTAATGCGCCCGTTTTTCTTCTGCTCGATAAGATAGTCGTAAATTCCGTACTGCGGGTCAAGATAAGCGTCAATGTTCATTTCGCATACATTGTGGAACAAATAGAAATCAAAATATTCCACCCTGCATTTTTCGAGCTGTTTTTCAAAAATCTCCCTGACCTTCGGCATATTCGCCAAGTCGTAGCCCGGGAATTTGGTCGCGAGATAAAAGCTGTTTCTGGGGTATTTTTCCAGCGCTCTGCCCATGGCAAGCTCGGAATTGCCGCTGTGGTAGCCCCACGCGGTATCATAATAGTTGACGCCGTTTTTCATGGCGTAATCCACCATTTCTCCGACAGCCGCCTCGTCGATTTTGGAATCGTCCCCGTCGATTACGGGCAGCCTCATAGCCCCAAGTCCCAAAGCCGACAGCTCGACGTCCTGAAATTTTCTGTAAACCATACGCATACCTCCTTGTTATTATTATATTGTAATATATCTTCATCAAAAATGTCAATCCAATACCGCCTTGACTGCCCCGAAATCGTTTCCGAACACAAAGGCGCGCATTCCCGCCGCTCTTGCGCCCCTTGCATTATCCTCCCTATCGTCGATAAACAGGCACTCGTCGGGCTTTAAACCGAATCTTTCGAGAAAAATTTCGTAGATCCGTATATTCGGCTTCGTCACGCCCTCGTCCGCCGACACCACTATTCCGTCAAAATATTCAAACGGCGCAAAATTCGGAAAATACTCGTAAAATTTGTCGCTGGCGTTCGACAGCACATAGATTCCCAAGCCCCTTGCTTTGACATATTCGCAAAACGCCCTCGCGCCCTCAATCGGTGTCATGCATATGTCCCAGTAAAGGGCGCAGTTTTTAAGCGCCTCGCGGTATTTTTCGGGCACGCGCGGCATAACGCGCTCATATCTGTCCCTGTCGGCAATCTCACCCCTGTCGCCCATCGCCCATTCGGGTCCTTCAAAAAGCTCCCGCCTGATTATTTCCTTTGCCTCACCGTTCGGGCAGAACTTATCCAGCGATATGTCGGGATTGTAGTCCAAAAGCACGTTTCCCATATCCAAAACAATATTTTTTATCATAGCCCTACTCCGTATAGTCAATGCAGGTGCGAACCGCGACAAACGGTCTTACGTAGGTATCCGCCGCCTTAACGTGGGCGGGGTGCTTCTGATAGTCCGCAAGCGCCCCTTCGCTCTCGAACTCCGAATCGAGCATTGCGTCCGCGTCGGAGCTGTCCAGCCTGTCAATCACGACCCTTATCTCGGTAAGCCCCGGCACTCTGCCCGCGAGCGCCTCAAGCTCCCGCTTAAGGTTTTCCAGCACCGTCCGCTTCTCCTCTCCTTGCAGATTCTCCTTTAATTTCCAAAGTATAATATGCTTTACCGTAAAAATCACTCTCCTTATTCCCGCGCCGTTTTTCGGCGCGCAGAGGTCCGCCGAAAGGCTTGCCCCTTGTTCTATATTCTGATTTTATCACCCGATATATGCAATTTCAATCAAAACAGCAAAAAAGGGCTTTTGCAAGGGCGTACCCCCGCAAAAGCCCCAAGTCCCGCTTTGGCGTTAATTCTTACCGTTTTCTATCGCGGTGTGAAGCTCGACAAACAAATCGTTGTACCTAACGAGACTGCCGTTGAATTTCGTCACGACTGCCCACAGCGTAAGCGGCACGTCCCGTCCGTCGCACACATAGGCTTCGCCGTTGTGTCCGCATATTTTGTCCGCAAGCGCCTTGGCGTATTCCTCGTCCTCCGAATTTGTCAAAATGCAAAATTCGTCGCCTCCGATCCTGAATACCACGTCCTCCTCGCCCGACGCCTCCTGCATTCTCTTCATCGTCTCGATTATCCCCAAATCGCCCGCCTTACGGGATATTTCGTTAATTTCCATCATATGGCTGATGTCGCAGCAAACGAAACAGCAGTTCCTTCTTTCAACAAAAAAATCATAAAGCTCGCTTATATCCACGTTTCTTCTGCTCATAAAATACAAATCTCCTTTCTTTGAGGGGTATTCCCCTATCGGCCGCCCGATCCTCGGAAAAAGCTCGACAAACTTTCGTTTCCTAAATTCGGACGGATTGCAGTACCATACTTTCCTGAACGCGCGCGTAAAAGCCTCGTTTGAATTGTACCCGTATTCCAGCGCCACATCGAGAATCGACTCGTTCGGGTTCCCGTTTATCTGCCTCGCGGCAAGCATCATTCTTCTGCGCACGATATAATCGTGGACGGAAATCGAGTTCACATACAAAAAAAGCTTTTCGAGAGTTGACCTTGAGCAATGGCACACCGCGGCTATATCGTCCGTCCTGATATTGTCCCGCAGATGCTCTTCAATATATTCCAGACTGTCCGCCAGTAAATCCAAATTGCTCATACGCCGCCTCCCCTTTCCAATATTGTATTTTAAATATATCAAAAACGCGGTAAAAGCGCTTGACTTTTTGAGTAAAAACGGAGTGGGGGATTATTTTAGTAAATCAAATATACACATTTCATTCTTGGGAATTTTTGAGATTCTTTTGTACTCATTCAAAGCTTTTTTTAGAATATTTATATCAGAAAAATATTGAAGAACAAAGTCATAATTCTTTACGTTTTTATATCTCAAAGCGGATTTGCAATACGCGCTCGGCTTTAAATCGTGATTTTTCCTTTTTTCATTACTGTATTCGCTGTATTTGTCCTCACTGCAAATAATAAGCATTTCAATTTCGGGAGCTGTAATCACTTGTTTTATCTCTACTTTATGTTTATACGCCTTGCTTATATTAAAATTCTCTCTCCTTGAATCCAAAATTCTGTATACGATGATTCGCTCATCGAACCCCTTTCTCAAATACCGCTCCTGAAATTCCTTTCCGCTCCTGCACCTTAACAGCGTTTCCTCAAGTAAATCCTCACGTTCAAAAATCAGCATATGATTATCAAGCAGTAAATCCAGTATGGCGCATTCGGCGGCTCCCTCGCAAATACAGGCTATATATTTTTCCATATCAAAGTTCCTCCATCACATTAGCGCCGGTCAAAACCTTTTTCAACTTCATATATGCATCATACGCAGGAACAGTTCCTCCCAAATAATCACTGTTGTATACATCACTTTTCTTAATATCATTCCTCTTCAAAATATCGGATAAATTCTGTGCATGAATGCCTTCTCTGTTTCTGACAATATAAATACTGTCATTTCTTTCAAATTCATCCAAAAGCTCGGAATAATGCGTGGAAAACAATAGCACAGCACCTTTTTTATTGACTTTTGGATTCAAGAAAAAACGAATCAAGGTAGCTACTATTTCTCTGTTGAAATGGTTTTCAATCTCATCAATTACTAAATATCCGCCTTCACAGAATACAAACAGAGCGCTCATAAACACGCCTAAGCCTTTTATCGTACCTGAAGAAAGATAATTTTCAAGTGTTATAATATTATTTAAAACCATCTCCTCTTTTCCATAAAATTTAAGCCGAATATCAACATTTTTTCCGTCTACGCTTCCCTCCAATCTTTCTATGCCGGAATCCAAAAAATTTAAAAGCTCTTTAGGAAAACGTCCAAGAACATTCAGCATATTATGGTCAGTCCATTCCAACATATCCTGAACATAAAATGTATCTTCATTTTTCTTGTTAACAGCGGCAATAATGCTTATATCCTCCATTAAATACCGCTCATTTTGATTTCTTTGCTCCAGCAAATCGGAATCCTGAAAATCAAACAAGCCTTTCTTTGTTTTTACTCTTCCAAAATCCTTTGACCATAATAATTCATTAAAAATTATAAATTTTTCGTTCCCGTCAATGGAATTTATTTCTTTTTTTATAAAGGTTTCTAATTTATACAATGAGGAATCGTCGGAAAAATATGAGGTTATAATTAACCGTTTATCGTTTTCCAGTCCGACAAGTATTTCTTTGGATTTGATATTATTAATTGATTCATTGTTAAGCATTTTTATTGCAAACGAAATTGCTCTCAGTATAGTCGTCTTGCCCGAAGCGTTAATTCCGATAAACGAAATAGCCTTATTAACATAAACATTGGAAAAAACATTACAAAGCTGTTCCTTGTCCTCCTCTCCAACCCTCTGCTTTGCAACAAAATCTATATCCAATATATCTTTAAAGTGCGGCAATCCGTCAAATGTTAATTTTAAAAGTTTCATTTCTGTCACGTCCTTATTTACTGTAATTTCGGTTTTATATTTATATTATATCCATTTTTCGGTCAAAATCAACATTTATTTACGAATTTGGTGTTTTTATTCTTATTCATTCTGCGTGTTTTCGGCTCCGATAGATATTTCTTTATGCAATGCCCTTGTTTCTTCTTGTTTCGCCGTAAGAATTTTGCAAAACTCCGTGTACGCCTGATACACTGTATCTTAATGTATAAAGCCCCTGCCCTCTGGGGCGCAGACCGAATTTGCGTACAGGCGAGGTGTGTTATCGCGTTTTTATTTGCCTCAAGCGTCAGCAATCCGAAAGGACTTTCAAGGCTATATGTTTCTTCGGTATGTATTTATATTACAGTACAAGCATTCCGAAGCGATTATTGTGCCATAATATAAATATACAGAATAAAGCGCCCGCCGTCAGCTTGCGACGGCGGGCGCTCCGTAAATTACCCTTCTATTGCAATGTAGCGTTTGGTTTCCTCGACGGGCTTTGCCTCAACCTTGGGAATATCTATTTTGAGAACGCCATCCTCAAATCTCGCCTTTATATCCTCCTGCGTTATCTGCTCTCCCACGAAAAAGCTTCTGCTGCAAGAGCCGCTGTAACGCTCCCTCCGTATATACCTGCCCCCGTCGTCCTTTGTATCGTTCGCCGTATTGGTGGACGCCGTAACGGTAAGGTAGCCGTCCTTTAACTCCGCCTGCACGTTTTCCTTTTTGATTCCCGGCAGGTTCATGGCAATCTCAAAGCCGCCGTCCCTTTCTTTCACATCTGTGTGCATAATGTTCTGAGGTGATTTCGCGGACGGAGCAAAGCTCCTGAACCCCGGCACATCAAAAAAGTCATCCAATAAATTTTCTCCGAATAAACTGGGCATAAACATAAGTCATTCCTCCATTCAATACTAAAATATACGTTATTTGTTACGCAAACAAAAGACGGCGAAGCTTTCTTCCTTTCTCTTGTTCTAGCTGTAATATAACATATACTTTAGCACTCGTCAAGCGAGAGTGCTAATAATTCACATTTTTTTCACAATTAAAGTATGCCTCATTTATAAAAAATTATGCACCGACTGTAAAACAGGATTTATTTTATTTTTCCGCCATGAAAATTGCACTCGTAAATCCATCGTCCGCGAAAGGATATGCTTTCAGAACCGCAGAACCACTCAAAATCTCCTGCCACGGCGCATTGATAGGTATAGCCGCCGTTTGAATATTCGTGCGGTCCGCGATACGGCATCTGCGAGGATACGTTAAAAAGCGCCTCCTTAAGAAAATCTCCGCTGAAGCCCTCGCCCGTTACGCGTCCCGCGTAATTCATCGCCCAATACGGATTTCCGTCAATCCACAGCCCTTCCTCGCCCGCGAAACTTTGTCCGCCCAAATACGTGTCGTAATACATACGACCACCCTCGGAATATGTCAAATCATGGGACTTGAGCCTTGATGAAGCAGTTTCTGTTCCCTTCCCCGCGTAGGTCGCTTTTTTCGCCCGTATTAAAAAATCAATGGTTTCTTCCTCAAACAATCTTGCAGCCTCCTTAGCTTCCTTCGTATATTTCTCCCGAATATATTGCGTTCCCTTAAATATTAGCATTCTTTTATGGAAAATCCAATATTTAAGGACTTACTTCATTACGCTCATTTCACTTCGCTCCCAAATCCGCTATTGTTTTTGCACGGACTTATATTTACTTTATCGAAAAAAAATGTTAGAATTTTATTATCAGCCGATATTTTTATTTTGGGGGCAGTCGATGAAAATACTGTACGGAACAACCAACCGAGCCAAGCTCGAATATATGAGGCGCGCAACGGATTCGCTTGGTCTTGAAATCGTAAGCCTCAGGGATTTGGGACTGCCGCTGCCGAAAATAGACGAAATCGGGAAAAACCCTCTTGAAAATGCCGAAATCAAGGCACGGGCTTATTTTGAAGCCTTTTCAATGCCTGTATTCTCACTTGACAGCGGATTGTATTTTGATAACCTTGAAGAAAAATTACAGCCGGGAACCCATGTCAGAAGGGTAAACGGCAGGGAACTGGACGACGCGGAAATGACGGAATACTATTCCGATCTGGCAAAGCGGCACGGCGGCAGTCTGATCGGGAGATACCGCAACGCTATCTGCTTTATCGCGGATAAAGCTTCCCGCTTTTCGCGCATGGACGCGTCGCTTGAGAGCCGTCCCTTTATGCTTGTCGCCGTTCCTCACCCCAAAAGGGTGGAGGGCTTTCCTTTGGATTCCCTGTCCGTTGACATTGCCTCGGGAAAATATTATTATGACCTAAATAACGAATCCGACGACGATTTATATGTTATGCGGGGGCTTCGGGCTTTTTGGGAAAGCGTAAGGGATGTACAGGGAGGAGAATAAATGAATTACATAGGTTCAAAATATTCTTTATTGAGCTTTTTACAAAAAACTATTGATACTGTCACAAATCTTGAAGATAATTCCGGGTATGTTTTTGCTGATTTATTTGCGGGCACAGGAGTTGTCGGCTCTTTATACAGAGAAAAAGGCTACAAGGTTATTTCAAATGATATACAGTATTATAGCTATGTTCTCAACAAGCATTATATATCAAATATGAATCCGTCAGATAATAATCTATTGGAGCACTTGAATAGTCTTGAAGGAATAAAAGGTTTTGTTTATAATAATTATTGTGAGGGTTCGGGTTGCGAACGCAGCTACTTTACAGACGATAACGGTATGAAATGCGATGTAATACGTACAGAGCTGGAAAACCTCTATAAAAATAATGAAATCAGTGAAGAAACCTATTTTTATTTTTTAGCAAGCCTTATAAATTCTATTGACAAATACGCAAATACTGCATCTGTATACGGTGCTTTTTTGAAAAAAATAAAAAAGTCGGCAGGCAAAGAATTTAAACTTGAATTATTGCCTGTAATATCCGGCGAAAAAGGAAAAGTTTATAATACGAATATCAACGATTTGATAAAGCAAATTTCGGGAGATATTTTGTATCTTGACCCTCCTTACAATGCAAGGCAATATTGTACCAATTACCATGTACTTGAAACAATCGCAAAATACGATAATCCAACTTTATATGGGAAAACAGGCTTGCGTGACTATAAGGAACAAAAAAGTGCATTTTGCTCTAAAAAAACTGTTGCATCTGCATTTGAGGATCTAATAAAAAATTCCAAATTCAAATATATTTTTTTAAGCTACAACAACGAAGGTTTAATGTCATTTGAAACCATCGAGGAAATAATGTCAAAATACGGAACATATACGCAATATACTCAAGAATACAAGCGATTTAAGGCAGACAAAGAAGAAAACCGCCATATATCTGCCGATTCAACAGTTGAATATCTGCATTGCTTAAAAAAGGAGCTTAAAAATGCCTAAATACAATGACATAGATACCTCTAAATGGCGTGAATACACGGATATAAATACAGATACTTTATGGATAATAGATAAAAGGGATAACTCGGGTGTTCATAATGGAAATTATCACGGTAATTTTGTACCGCAAATTCCTTATCAACTGCTCAGCAGATACACCCAAAAAGGAGATTGGATACTTGACCCGTTTATGGGGAGCGGAACATCTTTAATAGAAGCTCAAAGAATGAAGCGAAATTCCATAGGCATAGAATTGCAAAAGATGGTTGCGGAGGAAGCCTATAAACGCATTGTAACAGAAAAAAAAGACAACAGCAAAGCATTTGTATATGTCGGTGACAGCAGCTCCTTAAATATGATTTCATTGCTTGAGCAATCGGGAGTTAAGAAGCTGCAATTTGTTATATTTCATCCTCCTTATTGGGATATAATCAAGTTTTCTGATAATCCCAATGATTTATCGAATGCCGATACATTAGATAATTTTCTTGACTTGTTTGGAAAGGTTATCGACAATGCCACCCAATACCTTGAAAAAAATAGATATTGTGCTGTTGTTATAGGCGATAAATATGCAAACAGTCAGGTAATTCCTCTCGGATTCCATTGTATGAACTTATTTTTGGAAAGAAAATTTTTGCTTAAAGCCATACTTGTTAAAAATTTCGGTGAAACAAAGGGGAAAGCAAATCAGCAGGGAATTTGGCGGTACAGAGCTTTGGCAAGCGACTTTTTCATATTTAAACATGAATATATTTTTGTATTTAAAAAGGTGAAGTAGCGAAGCTTCACCTTTGTTCCTTATTTTTCTTTTAAATGTTTCCTAAACTCAATAGGATCGTACCAAAAGCAGCCTACGCAAGCATCTTCTTCATAGTTATGCTCTGCTATTCCCGAATAATAAGACATCGGATAGCCTAGCTTCTTGGCATCATAGCGTATGCCTGTTCTTTTGCATTCTTTGCAGAACTGCCTTTTTGCATCGTTCGCCGCTTTACTTAAGGGCTGAAAATCCGATAATCTTTGATCCGTATTTTCCATAACCCTATCCTCGTTCTTCATGCCGTTTTTATGGTCAACCTCGGGATTTGATGTTCCGAGAACAACACACCGCCTGCTTTTTATTTCCCTCTTTATACTTGCGCTTATGTGCTGAGAATAACTAACATCATTAAATCCATTAACTCTTATTCGGTCAATACTGTTGCCGGGCGTATCATCTTTATAAAATTCAACTATGTATTTTTTGGCAAGAGTAGACTCTTTTCTTGCCCAAGAAGCGCCGTTTCCAAAAGTTAAATCAGCATATTTCCCGGAAAACTCCGAAATCTTCACCCATCTGCTGACACCATTTTCGTCGGGCTTTGCCAATTCTAAAAATAATTCTGTTTTTGTAATTTTCTTCGCCATATTGTATACCTTAATGTAAAACCCCGAAAACCAGCGTTTTCGGGGTTTTACAAGAAATCATATCCTGTTTGCAATTATCTCTTCGAGAACTGGGGCGCCCTTCTTGCCGCCTTCAAGCCGTACTTCTTACGCTCCTTCATTCTCGGGTCCCTTGTGAGGAAGCCTGCCGACTTAAGCACAGGTCTGTAATCCGCGTCCGCCTTGATGAGCGCTCTGGAGATTCCGTGTCTGATTGCGCCTGCCTGTCCCGTCGTTCCGCCGCCGTGAACGTTTACCTTTACGTCGAACTTATCGGCGGTGTCGGTTAAAGCAAGGGGCTGGCGAACTATAACCTTGAGGGTCTCAAGTCCGAAGTAGCTATCAATATCTCTTTTATTTATTGTAATCTCGCCTTTGCCGGGCATGATATATACTCTCGCAATACTGCTTTTTCTTCTTCCGGTTCCGTAGAACTTTGCGCTTGCCGCTTTCTTTGCTGCCATTGTCATTTCCTCCTTCTAATTAAAATGTCAAAGCTTCCGGCTTCTGAGCTGCGTGCTTGTGCTCAGGTCCTGCATATACGTGAAGCTTCGTGTACATTTCTCTTCCCAAGGGGCCCTTCGGGAGCATTCCCCTGACCGCGTGCTCGATAACCCTCTCGGGGTGCTTTGCAAGCATCTCTCTGAGCGTCGTTTCCTTAAGACCGCCGATCCAGCCTGAGTAATTGTAGTATATTTTTTGGTCAAGCTTCCTGCCGGTCACGGAAACCTTCTCGGCGTTGACTACGATAACGTAATCTCCCGTATCTGTTCCGGGCGTGTAGATGGGCTTGTTTTTACCTCTCAAAACCTTGGCTATCTCCGAAGCAAGACGACCTAATGTATATCCCGTAGCGTCAACTACATACCATTTTCTTTGAATTGTTGATGGACTTGCCATAAATGTTTTCATTGGTTTACCTCCTTGAAAATATCAAAAAACTTGTCAGCTTATATATTCAAAACGTTCCTCCGGGGCTATGGTGAAACGCTTTAGTCTAAATGCCGCCACAGTTAAATATTATATAATGCGGCATTTGCGATGTCAACAGCTTTTTTTGATTTTTTGGGCGCTTTGACAATATTTTTGCCGCAAAAGGTCTATAAAACCGCTATTACGATTCCCGCGACGATGACCGCCGCGCAGGCAAGTCTGTACGCGGTATTTTTTTCCTTAAAAATAAACCTTCCGCCGAGAATGGTCACCACACAGCCC
>JAMPDT010000073.1 GCA_023665525.1 Butyrivibrio sp.
AGTTTCACGCTGGCCCAGTATATGGACAACCAGGGGGAGATCCTGGCCTGCGATTTGTACCCGGCCAAGTGCGACACCATGGAGAAACGGGCGGCGGCGCCTTTGCGGAAAACGGGACCCAAGCGGGTGGCGGATCCTCGGGAAGCGGCGGCGCAACTGCGGCAACCGCGGGCGGCGGAAACGCTTCCTCGGGCGGCACCGGCACTACGACAGGCGGCGGCGCGGGCGCTTCAAGCTCCTCGGGCACGACCGCAAGCGGCGGATCGGAAGCCGCCGTTACCGAGCCTGTACCGTCGGGACAGCCGTCGGCGCAGGGCACTGTTACGGTACAGTCGGAGCCGTCGGCGGGCTTTGCGAATATAGTGGTATTCGTGCAGACGGAAAGCACCGCGTCAGCCAATTACTTCGCCGACAAGACCGACGGGATAAACAGACGCTGGAATACCGATGAAAGATCGCTTACAAGCTTTCTTCAAAAAGCATCGAACGGAAAATTCACGGTAAACAATATTTTTCCGCAGTACAATTCGACCCGTAATATTTATATGACCTACACCGTTCCCGATTCCTGTGTCAGCGGCGCGTACTCGAGCGATACCGCTCTTTTGTCCGAGGTAATAAAACAGCTTTCGGTGGAGCCGTCGGTTAGGCTTGACTGCACGGGCGACGGAATAATAGACAATTTGACAGTCGTTGTGCATAAGGATAATTACGGCGCGTCGAAAAACGATGTGCTTTGGCCTCACAGGGGAGTGTATTCGGGCGGCGAAAGGATAAACGGAAAGCTTGTCAGAAGCTACAATATCCTCAATACTGAAATTTTTACGAATATTATAAACAGCTACGGCGTTATAAGCCATGAGTTTATGCATTCTCTCGGGTACCCCGATTTATACAAGAGCAGCGGCTCTGATATGCCCGTCGGAATGTGGGATATTATGGCGTCAAGCAACGATTATATGTCGTATCCCCTGGCATATCTGCGAAACAGGATTTCGGGCTGGACGAATGTTTCTACGGTCACCAAAACGTCGGTCGGGCTTACGCTGTCCGCGCAGGACAGCCCGTCGGGAACTCACGCCTACATACTTAAGAACCCGTCCATGTCGGAATCGGAATTTTTCGTCGTGGAATACAGGCGGCTCGGCAGCGGAGCCGACGGGCAGTTTACCTTGGATTCAAGGATTCCCTGCTATTACGCGCAGAGCGGAAAAAACGGCGGCATAATAATATACCGCGTCAATACCAATATAGATGGGCTTAGCAATCAGGGGACGCAGAACGCGGTTTATGTTTTCAGACCGGGCGCTGCAAGCGAGCAGTCCTGCGGCTCCGACCTGAAAAATTCGGCGCTTTCGGCGGAATCGGGCAGAACCTCATTCGGCAGCTCGGATTTAAACGCGGGAATCGCCGATAACGCGCTGACCTATTCAAATGGTATAAATTCGGGAATCGTCGTTAAAAACGTGGGAAGCGCCTCGAGCGGCACGATAAGCTTCGACGTGGAATTTCCCGACAGCTCGGACGGCTGGTTCGAGGAGGCGGCGGGAGCGGCAGGCGGCGGGTCCGCCGCCGAGGTAAGCCTTACGGTTGACGCTTCGGGCAGAGTATCCGCGGTCAGCACCGATTTTTCAAGCGGAGAGGTCAGTGTTTCCTCCGTAAGCGGCGGTAAATGGGTAAGCTCAAAGCCTTTGTCGGGCAGGGCTTACAGCGCGAAAACGCTTGTATGGAACAAAAGACAGTATATTATATATACGGACGCCTCGTTTAATCTCAATATCGCCGTTTATTCCGACGGCGTACTGTCGGGAAAGCAGCTTGTAGCCGCGTCCGTGCAGGATTATGCGGCTGCGGCGGGCTCGGACGGCATTTATATAGCCTATACGGATTCGTCTCTTAATTCAAACCTTACGGTGAAAAAGTACAACGGCGCTCTGTCTGTCCTGCTTAACGGTGAAGGTATCGGCAACGCGGGAGCGCTTTCGGCGGCGGTTGCGGGAAACAGTCTTTACGTGGCGTTCAGGGCGTGGAGCGACGGCAACGCGGTAAAGGTGCTCAGGGTTTCCGACAAAAAATACATCGGCACCTCGGGAATTTCGGGAAGCTGCTTCGCACTGACGGCTGACGGGGGGAGTCTTTATCTTGCGGTCGGTACGGAAAGCGCATCGGGATATATGCGGGCGTACAAATGCCAATCGGGAGCATCCTCCTTTGCAAGGCTCGGCGGCGACATATGCGGGGGCAATATCTGCGAGCTTGACATAGCCGTAAAGGGAAGCGCCGTTTTTGCCGTGTGCGTGAACCAATCCACCCGAAGGACGGAGGTGTATTCCTATAACGGCTCTGCTTGGAGCCGCTTCGGAAGTCCGCTTGAGGGAAGCGAGATTCTCGACTCCGAAATAGAGCTGTCGGGAGGAAAGGTCATCGTGGCGTATATCGCGGGCGGAGGCGTGTACCTTCGCTCCAAAGCCTACTGATTTCATATGAGTGAGCAAATGCAATTACCCGAACAATATATCGAATCAATGAAAAAACTGCTCGGAGCCTCGGAGCTTGCCGATTATATGGCAAGCTTTGACGAGCCGAGGCATTACGGACTGAGAGTGAATACCTCCAAAATTTCCGCCGCCGATTTTTTGAAAATAAGCCCGTTTGAGCTTTCTCCCGTTTCGTGGACCAAAAACGGCTTTTATTATTCGGGAGAGGATAAGCCCGCAAAGCACCCGTATTATTTTGCGGGTCTGTACTATCTTCAGGAGCCGAGCGCGATGACGCCCGCCGAGGTCCTGCCCGTCTGCGAGGGCGATAAGGTTCTCGATTTGTGCGCCGCGCCCGGGGGCAAAAGCACGGAGCTTGGCGCGAGGCTTAACGGCACGGGACTTTTGGTTTCCAACGATATAAGCGCGTCAAGGGCGAAGGCGCTGCTTAAAAATATCGAGCTGTTCGGGATCCAAAACGCGCTCGTAACCTGCGAATATCCCGAAAGGCTTGCCTCGGTATTTCCCGATTTTTTTGACAAAATACTGGTGGATGCCCCCTGCTCGGGAGAGGGAATGTTCAGAAAGGACGCTAAGCTGATAAAAAGCTGGGAAAGCCAAGGTCCCGAGTATTTCGCGCCGATCCAGAGAGGGATCCTTGAATCCGCCGCCAAAATGCTTAAGGCGGGCGGATATATGGTTTATTCAACCTGCACCTTCTCGAGGGAGGAGGACGAGGATAGCATACGGCATTTTTTGGATGGGCACCCCGAATTTGAGCTTGAAAAAATACCCGGGCACGAGGGCTTTGCACGGGCGTTTGACATGGAGGAGGCAGTGCGGCTTTTTCCGCACAGGCTTAAGGGCGAGGGGCATTTCGTCGCTCTTTTAAGAAAAAACAAGTCCGCAGCTTGCGGCGAGCATTCGCAGACGGAGAGCCTCGCGGCGGGAGGAACCGCCGCCGCAAAAGCAAGGCTGCCCTATGAGTTGGAGGAATTTCTTGAGGAATTTAAAGCGCCCGTTGACAGAGCCTCGATAACGGTTATGGGCGAAAGGGTATACGCCGTACCCGCGGCAAGCCGCAGTATAAAGGGCTTGCGCATAATGCGGAACGGGCTTTTGATGGGCGAGCTTAAGAAAAACCGCTTCGAGCCGAGTCAGGCGCTCGCCATGGCTTTAAAATGCGGGGAATGCTCCACGGTCGCCGATTTAAAAAGCGGCGGCGCAAACGCGGTAAAATATCTTAAGGGCGAAACGATAGAGCTTGCAAAGGAAGATTTGCGGGGCTGCGGCAGAAACGTGCTTGTGGCGGCGGACGGCTTTCCCCTCGGCTGGGGCAGACTGAACGGACTGACCGTCAAGAACCGCTATCTGCCGGGCTGGAGATGGATGTAATGAAGCTCAGAATAGACAAATTCCTTGCCGATATGGGGCGGGGGAGCCGAAGCGAAATAAAGGAATACATACGCAAGGGTCTTGTCTCCGTAAACGGGGCAGCCGTGAAATCGCCGTCCGAAAAGGCGGACACGGAGCACGACGAGGTTATGCTTGACGGCATAAAAATCGAATACGCCGTTTTTGAATATTATATTCTCAACAAGCCCGCGGGAGTTATTACGGCGACGGAGGATTCAAGGGAAAAAACCGTGCTGGACCTTATAGACAGCCGCAGGAGCGGACTGTTCCCCGTGGGACGGCTGGACAGGGACACGGAGGGGCTTTTGCTGATAACCAACGACGGACAGCTCGCCCACGAGCTGCTTTCGCCGCGCCGCCACGTTGACAAGACTTATTTTGTGCGCGCCGACGGAAGACTTACGGCGGAGCACGCGGGGCTGATTGCGGACGGTCTGCGCGTTGACGGGGAATTTACGGCGCTTCCCGCCAAGCTTGAGATCACGAAAAGCGGGGAGGTCTCCGAGGCGTTCCTCACGGTACATGAGGGCAAATTTCATCAGGTAAAAAGAATGATGGAGGCATGCGGCTGTAAGGTAACCTACCTCAAAAGAACGGCGATGGGCGGACTTAAGCTGCCAAAGGAGCTTGCGGCAGGAGAATACAGGGCGCTTACGCCCGAGGAGCTTTTTGACCTAAAGAAAAAATTGTGATAAAAAGGATTTGACGTACTTATGCTTGATGGAATCAGAGCCTGCTTTTTTGACATGGACGGAACAATACTGGACTCCATGTGGGTATGGCAGGAGATTGACAAGGAATTTTTTGCGCAAAGAGGCATGGAGATGCCCGGGGATATACAGGGACAGATAGACGGCATGAGCTTTTCGCAGACCGCCGAATATTTCAAAAGGCGCTTCGGACTGCCCGAATCGGTTGACGAAATCAAAAGCATATGGAACAAAATGGCTATGGACAAGTACCGCGGCGAGGTGCCCTTAAAGCGCGGTGTCAGGGAATTTTTGGAAAGGCTTAAGCGCGGCGGAATAAGGACGGGAATAGCTACGAGCAATTCCATAGAGCTTGCGCTCTGCTGCCTAGCCTCGCTTGACGCGGAAAAATATTTCGACACCGTGGTCACGAGCTGCGACGTGGGCGCGGGAAAGCCCGCTCCCGACGTTTATCTCAAATGCGCCGAAAACTGCGGGGTAAAGCCCGAGGAATGCCTTGTTTTCGAGGATATAGTTCAGGGAATAATGGCGGGACATAACGCGGGAATGAAGGTCTGCGCGGTTTATGACAAGTATTCTGAGGCCTCCGACGCTTGGAAGCGCAAGGCGGCGGATTACTACATAGAGGATTTTACGGATATACAATATTAAATACAGGAGGGAAAGTATGAAAGCAGCGGTTGTAACGGGAGCCTCGTCGGGGCTGGGCGCGGAATTTGCAAGGCAGATAAGCGCCAAATACGGCAAGCTTGATGAAATTTGGATTATAGCAAGGAGAGAGGAGCGTCTTGCGAGGCTCGGTGAGGAGCTGAAAATACCGACGAGGATTTTCGTGATGGATTTGACGGATAGTAGAGATACGGAGGCATTTAAGGAGCAGCTTTCAGAGCTTGCGCCCGATATAAAGCTTTTGGTAAACTGCGCGGGCTTCGGCAGAATAGGACGCTTTGACGAGCTTGATTTGGACGATCAGTGCGGTATGATAGACCTTAACTGCAAGGCGCTTACGCTTTTTACGGGAATATGCCTTCCGTACATCTCCAATCACAGCCGAATAATAAACGTGGCTTCGGCTGCCGCCTTTTCGCCGCAGCCGGGTTTCAACGTGTACGCGGCTACAAAGGCGTATGTCCTCAGCTATTCGAGAGCGCTCCACGCGGAGCTTAAGGACCGCAGAATAACCGTGACGGCGGTATGTCCCGGTCCCGTGGATACCGAGTTTTTCGACGTGGCGGGCGACGCCTCGGGACAGAGCTTCAAGAAAAATCTCCGCGCCAACCCGCAGAAGGTGGTCGCCCTCGCGATCAGGGACGCCGCGCTCGGCAACGATATTAGCGTGTACGGAATGGCTATGAAATCCGCGCGGGTGGCATCCAAGGTCGTTCCGAACGGGCTGATTATGAATTTCTTCAAGAAGGGCTGAATATTTTATGCGAAAAAACATACAAAAGGGTGAACGAGGCTATTTGCGCTCCCGCAAAATACGGCTCGGAATCGGCTCGCTGTGCGGCTTTCTGCTTATGGTGCTGATTTACCTGACGGGCTATCTGATTTACGGGACGGTCAAAAACTATGTGACAATACTTGCGGTGCTTGTGATACTGCCGACTGCCAAGATTTTTGTGCAGTATCTTCTGCTCCCGTGGAAATGCCGCGCTCCCGAGGAGGAGTATAAGGAGCTTGCCGCGCTCTGCCTTCCGCTCAAGCTGTACTGCGAGCTTTTGATAACCGCGCAGGAGAAAAGCTTTGAGATTATGTACCTGCTTATCGGAGGCGACGAAAGCATAATCGCCTACACAGCCAATCCCAAGTCGGAGAGCGGGCGGTTCGAGAAGGGCGTGACAAATTTTCTCAACTATTATGAATTTGATTCCAAGGTAAAGCTTTTTACCGACTTGGGGCAGTTCAAAAAGCGCGCGAAGCAGCTTGCCGCGCGAAGCGCGGAGCTTACGGACGAACAGCGGGAGCATATTTCGACCGTTTTTGAAAAAATATCCATTATGAGCGTATAAGCATGAAAAAATACACAATCCGGCTTAACGAGGCGGGACAGCGGTTCGACAAATACCTGTTCAAGCTGTTTAAAGAAGCCCCCGTCAATCTTTTGTATAAGCAGCTTCGCTGTAAAAATATAACGCTTAACGGCGCAAGGGCGAAGGGGAGCGAAATCCTTGAAGCGGGCGACGAGGCGCGCGTGTTTATGTCCGACGAGACCATAGCCAAATTTATGGGAGAGAGCGCGGCGGGGAGAGGCTTGGGCGCCGACGCGTCGTTTCTCAAGGTTGTGTACGAGGACGAAAACATAATAATTGCGAACAAGCCGTCGGGAGTGCTTTCGCAAAAGGCGGCGCCCGACGATATAAGCATGAACGAGTATCTTATAAGCTATCTTACCGCAAACGGAATGAGAGAGGACGAGCTGCTTGCCTTTACTCCCGCCTTCTGCAACAGGCTTGATTACAATACCTCGGGGCTTATGGTCGGCGGCAAATCGCTTGCGGGGCTGCGAGGTGTTTCCGAGGTCATCAGGAACCGAAGCCTTGCCAAATACTATCTTGCGGTAGTCTGCGGCTGCATAAACGACAGCGGCAGAATCGAGGGGTGGCTTAAAAAGGACGGGCGCGCAAATACGGTGAGCGTCGGAGGCGGCGAGCTTGCGGGCGGCAGCAGGATTGTCACGGAGTACGAGCCGCTTTCATATAAGGACGGGCTTACGCTTCTGAGGCTTAAGCTTGTCACGGGTAAGCCCCATCAGCTTCGGGCGCATATGGCTTCGATAGGGCACCCGATTCTCGGCGATTCCAAATACGGCGATAAGGGGCTCAATTCCCAATACAGGGTAAAGGGACAGCTTTTGCATTCCTACGAGGTGGTTTTCCCCGATATGACGGGCACGCTTTCGTACCTTTCGGGCAGAAGCTTTCGGGCGGAGGTCCCGAAGCCGTTTGGGAGGTTCTTTTAAGGGAGATAAAAATGGCAGAGTCAAGAGGCTTACGAGGCTCGGTTCTCGAGGAAATGATCAATATGAGCAACGCGGTCTACCGTGAAAAGGGGCTTGCGCTGATCCAAAAGGTGCCGACGCCGATAACGCCGATAACGATAGATAAGCAAACAAGGCACATAACGCTTGCGTATTTCGACCAAAAAAGCACGGTAGATTATATAGGAGCGGTGCAGGGAATACCCGTCTGCTTCGACGCAAAGGAATGCAAGACGGACAATTTTTCGCTCCAAAACCTGCACGAGCACCAGCTTAAATTTATGGAGGATTTTGAAAGGCAGGGCGGAGTGGCGTTTCTGATAATATTTTATACAGGCAGGGACGAAAGATATTATATTCCGTTCAAGGACGTAAAGAAATTCACGGACAGGGCGGCGGCAGGCGGGCTTAAGCATTTTAAATACGCGGAGATCGACCGCCGCTACATAATACGGCAGAAAAGCGGCGTGCTTGTGCATTATTTGGAACAGCTCGGGATGGATTTGGACGAACGGGGTTGACAGGTCGGAGTTATTGTGGTATAGTTTCACCTGTTAGCGAATTAACGATTTACCACGCTAAAGTAAAATGACAGAGGTTGCCATGGAAAGAAAATTGCTTCATACGCCCGAGGGCGTGAGAGATATTTATAACGGCGAGTGCGAGGAAAGGCTCCTTATTCAGGACAGGCTCCGCAGTGTGCTTAAGCTTTACGGCTACAAGGACATACAGACGCCCTCGTTTGAATTTTTTGATATTTTCAACAAGGAGCGCGGCTCTGTCGCCTCCAAAAATATGTTCAAGTTTTTTGACAGGGAGGGCAACACGCTTGTGCTGCGTCCCGATATGACACCCGCAATCGCAAGGTGCGCCGCGAAATATTTCGAGAACGAAAAGGAAACCGTCAGGCTTTGCTACATAGGCAATTCCTTCATTAACAATTCCCGTTATCAGGGCAGGCTTAAGGAAACGACGCAGGCGGGCTGCGAGCTTATAGGAAACAATTCCGCCGACGCGGACGCCGAAGTGATTGCGCTTTTGATCGACTCGATATTAAGCTCCGGGCTTACGGAATTTCAGGTCGAGGTAGGACACATAGGCTTCTTTTCGGGGCTTGTAAAGGAAGCGGGAATCAGCGAGGCGGGAGAAGCGGAGCTTCGGGAAATCATACGCAACAAAAATATTTTCCGAGTGGGCGAAATCCTCGAAAGCGAGGGCGTGTCCGACGAGTCGGGCGAAAGCTTTTACAGGCTCGCGCAGCTTTTCGGAAATGTCGAAATTCTTAAAGAAGCGGAGGCGCTTACGAAAAATACCGCGGCGCTGGCGGCGATAGAGCATCTGCGGGAGGTTTACGGGCTTCTTAAGGTATACGGCTTTGAGCGTTACGTCACCTTCGACCTCGGAATGCTGAACGAGCATAATTACTACACGGGAGTTATCTTTCGGGCGTATACCCACAAGGTGGGCGAGCCGCTTGCGGGCGGCGGGCGCTACGATAAGCTTATCGGTCAGTTCGGAAAGGAGCGGCCCTCAATCGGCTTTACGCTTACGGTCGATTTGCTGCACCAGGCGGTTCAAAGACAGCATATAGAGCTGCCCAAGGCGGACGCGGTGAAAACCGTCGTTTACGGCGGCGGGCAGGCGGCGGACGCGGTAAGGCTCGCGTCGTTTTTCAGAAATTCGGGGATCTCCGCGAGACTGCTTCCCGCAGAGCAGGCGGACGGCAAAGCTTCGGAGAATGTGATTTGGGCGGACGCGGCGGCGCTTGAAAGGTACGGTATAAAACAATGAGATATATAACATTCGCCCTTGCAAAGGGCAGGCTCGCCAAAAAAGCAATGGAGATTCTCTCGGAGGTCGGCATTACCTGCGAGGAGATGAAGGACGAAAAAACGAGAAAGCTTATTTTTGTCAACGAGGAGCTGGGGCTTAAGTTCTTTCTTGCCAAGGCTTCGGACGTGCCTACCTACGTCGAGTACGGGGCGGCTGACATCGGCATAGTGGGTCGCGACACTCTTTTGGAGGAGGGCCGCAAGCTTTACGAGGTATACGATTTGGGAATCGGCAAATGCAGAATGTGCGTCTGCGGTCCCGAAAACGCGCGCGGACGTCTTAAGAATCACGAGCTGATTCGCGTCGCCACGAAATATCCCCATATTGCCAAGGATTATTTTTACAATGTAAAGCACCAGACCGTCGAGATAATCAAGCTTAACGGCTCCGTAGAGCTTGCGCCGATCGTGGGGCTTTCCGAGGTTATAGTCGATATAGTTGAGACGGGAGCCACGCTTAAGGAAAACGGGCTTTCGGTGCTTGAGGAGGTATGCTCTCTGTCGGCGAGGATTGTCGTAAATCAGGTCAGCATGAAGATGGAAAACGAGAGGATAAACGAAATCATAGAAAAGCTGAGAAGGCGCGACGCCGCGCTTTGCCGGCGGGAATAAAGGGAGGAACGGATTTAAAATGAGAATACTCGAGCTTAACGGGGACACCAAAAAAGACATACTGGACAAGCTTTTGCGCAGAAGTCCCAATAACTATAAGGAATACGAGGACAGGGTGGACGCGATTATCGCAAACGTAAGGGAAAAAGGGGATCGCGCCGTTTTTGAATACACGGCGAAATTCGACGGCTTCGCCCTGAATGCCGGCAACATCACCGTAACCAAGGAGGAAATCGAGCAGGCGTACAGGGAAATCGACCCCGAGCTTGTCGGCGTAATAAGAAGAGCGCTTGCGAATATACGCGATTATCACGCGAAGCAGAAGCGGAACAGTTGGTTCGACGCTAATCCCAAGGGCACGATTCTCGGACAGAAAATAACCCCCATTGCCAAGGTCGGCGTATACGTGCCGGGCGGAAAGGCGGCATACCCCTCGTCGCTGCTTATGAACGTAATCCCCGCCAAGGTCGCGGGCGTCGAAAAAATAATTATGTGCACGCCGCCCGCAAAGGACGGGAAAATCTACTGCGGGACGCTTGTCGCCGCAAACGAGGCGGGCGTCGATACAATATACAAGGCGGGCGGCGCTCAGGCAATCGCCGCGATGGCTTACGGGACCGAGAGCATTCCCAAGGCGGATAAGATAGTCGGACCCGGCAACATATACGTTGCCCTTGCCAAAAAAGCCGTTTACGGTCAGGTCGGAATCGACTCGATCGCGGGTCCCAGCGAAATACTTGTGCTTGCGGACGAAACAGCCAATCCGCGCTACGTCGCGGCGGATCTGCTCTCGCAGGCGGAGCATGACGAGCTTGCCTCGGCAATACTTGTCACCACCTCAAGGGAGCTTGCCAAAAAGGTTTCCGACGAAACGGACGCTTTCATAAAGGAGCTTTCGCGCGGCGACATCATAACGCGCTCGCTTGAAAATTACGGCTATATACTGCTTGCGAAGGATATGGACGAGGCGGTGGACATTACCAACGAGATTGCCTCGGAGCATCTTGAGATAGTTACGCGCGAGCCGTTCCGGACCATGACCGAGATAAAGAACGCGGGTGCAATATTCCTCGGAGAATATTCTTCGGAGCCGCTCGGCGACTATTTTGCGGGACCGAACCATATCATACCCACCAACGGCACGGCGAAATTTTTCTCGCCTCTTGAGGTGGACGATTTCATCAAAAAATCCAGCGTCGTTTCGTATTCGAGGGAGGCGCTTGAGGAGATACATAAGGATATTGAAAAATTTGCCGAGGCGGAGGGGCTTACGGCTCACGCCAACTCAATAAGAGTAAGATTTGAGCAATAGAGGAGCGAATCGCGGGAATGTTAGGAGATAAATTATGAGCAGATACGCAAAAATAAACAGAAAAACCTCGGAAACGGATATAGAGCTTTCACTTGAGCTTGACGGAAGCGGCGAGGCTGTAATTGATACGGGAATAGGCTTTTTTGACCATATGCTGAAAAGCTTCGCAAAGCACGGGCTGTTTGACTTGAATGTTAAAATAAAGGGCGATTTGCACGTTGACTGCCACCATACGATCGAGGACGCGGGAATCGTGCTCGGAGCCGCAATAAAAAAGGCTCTCGGGGACAAAAGGTCGATAAAGCGCTACGGCTCGTTCCTGCTCCCGATGGACGAGACGCTTGTGCTTTGCGCGATCGACCTTTCGGGCAGACCGTATCTCGTATACGACGCTGAATTCGGAGCCGAGAGAGTCGGATATTTCGACACCGAGACGGCGAAAGAGTTTTTTTACGCCGTTTCGTATTCGGCGGGCATGAACCTGCACATAAAGGAAATGTACGGCGAAAATTCGCACCACATTATCGAGGCGATGTTCAAGGCGTTTGCGAGGGCGCTCGACGAGGCTGTGACGATTGACGAGAGGGTTGAGGGAATCCCCTCCGCGAAAGGAGCGCTCTGATATGAAGCTTTATCCCGCGATAGATATGAAGGACGGAAAATGCGTCCGCCTAAAACAGGGAGAATTTAAGGATATTACGGTATATTGCGACGAGCCGTGGAGGGTTGCGCGGTATTTCGAGGAAAGCGGCGCGTCCTTCATACATTTGGTGGACCTTGACGGCGCATTGAAAGGGCGTTCGGTAAACGAGGAAAGCATAAGACGCATAGTATCCGAGGTGAGCATACCGTGTGAGCTGGGCGGCGGGATCCGCACGCTTGAGGATATAAGCCGGGCGCTTTCCTGCGGCATAAGCCGCGTTATAATCGGGACAAGGGCTGTGAGCAGCCCCGAATTTGTCCGCGAGGCGCTTGAGAAATTCGGCAGCGAGAGAATCGTGATAGGAATCGACGCCAAGGACGGCTTTGTCGCCGTCGAGGGCTGGGGACAGCTTTCGGACAAAACGGCGTTATCCCTTTGTGCGGCGATGAAGAACTTGGGCGTTAAGCATATAGTATATACCGATATTTCAAAGGACGGAATGCTCTGCGGTCCGAACACCGCGATGACAAAAAGGCTTACCGACGAAACGGGGCTTGACGTGATCGCCTCGGGAGGCGTTTCCTCCATGGAGGATTTGAGAGCGCTCGCGGCGGCGGGAATAAAGGGCGCCGTAATCGGCAAGGCGATCTACGAGAACCGCATAAGCATTGCGGACGCGGTCCGCGAATTTGAAAATTAACCTTAAGGAGCAAAAAATGTCATACAAGAAACTGATTCCCGCCGTATATGTCAAGGGCAGAAACGCGTACGCAGACGCCTCGCTTAC
>JAMPDT010000074.1 GCA_023665525.1 Butyrivibrio sp.
ATTGTATATATGCCCGGCTCCAAGCCCTTATCCGAGCCGAAGGTCAGATAAATTGAAGCCGCAGTCCGCTTTTCCTGAGTGTGCTTCTCCCTTGTTTTCACGGAAAATTCCTCCAAAAGCTCCTTGCCGTCGCCCTCCCCCTTATATATCTTGAAACTTTTGCCGCATTTGAACTTTTTCTGAGTAAAGTTGTGCACATTCAATATTAACGAGGTCGGCGTCACTGAGTTGTAGCGGATACCTATAAGCACATCTCCCTCGTTGGTATATTTATTGTCCTTATAATAATCCTCGAAAAGAAGCGTATCGTACAAAATGGAAAAAGTATTTCCGACCGACAGGCTTTTGGAGTGAAAAAAGTGCGGAGTTGACATATGTATATTGCACCCCTCTGTTTTTATTGAAAATCTCACATATGTATCCTCGTAGCCCTCAAGAGGTATAAAAAACAGGTGTACGTTTTCCTTGTCCGACTTGCGTATAAATTCATATTCGAGGAAATCCTCCGCCCTCATCTCCTTTTCCTTAAGGCGTATGGCGTAAGCCTCCTCATAGGTGATCTTTTTATCGGCTTTCGACTCTAAATTTTTATAATCAATTTCCTCATCAACCGTATAGTCCAGACCGTTTATCTCAACACCCGACGTGGGATTGTAAAGCTCCAGCCCCGTCCCTTGAAGCTGATAATTAACGTCCTCATAGCTCATGTCCGATATGGCGTCCGTCGTAAAAAAGAGCTTTTCCGTAAGGTATTTAATTTGCTCCTCCGAGAGAATATCAAGGATCGGCGTGGTTTCCGCCTCGCTGCCTGTGTTCGCGTTTTGGGCGCAGGCTGTAAATGCAAGGGCAAATAAAATGAGTAAGATAGCGCAATATTTTTTCATATATATTCCTCCAAACAAATATTATTGTACGTCTATTGAACCTACGACCATCAGACCCGGTGCGTCGTCATAGTATGACTCGACGCTTGACTTGAATATAAACACGCCTCCCATACCGCGGGGACCGTATGTGTATCTTTTGGATTTTGAAAGGGATAAATCCTTCTGCGCGTGCTGATATGTCCCGTTTACTGCAAAAGGATCCTGTTTGGTTCCAAAAGTAACAGAAAACTCCATTGACAGTGATTTGGATACGCTGTCAACTATATTCATAGATACTCCGATTCCCCTTTCGGAGGTTTTTATATTATTGCAGGAATGATCGTATTTTATTTCCTGCCCGTCATAATACTGATAGCCGACAACATTGTCCGTACCGAAAATATCTATTGTAAGTCCCGAATAATATCCGGGTACCCTAAAGCCCATAACGTCGTAGGACTTGCATTGCGGTATGGATAACCATGTACAGGTAAGGCTTACTTTTTTACACTGGCACCTACGCTGTACATATTCAGGACGAGCTTTCTCATATCCGTGGTGGTTTCGGCATAACGCTTTGAGGGATCGTATGCGTCCGTGCCTGCCGTCGCCTCGACGTTGTCGGAAATAGTGATGCAGGTTCCGTTAAGCTCACCGAACATCTCCTCCTCGGACATATATACCTCGGACAGCACGGAACCGTCGGCTGTTGACACCTCGGTCTTTATATATTTTGCGTCCGTTTCAACTCCGTCCTCAGCGATATGTTCGATTAAGTAATCCGCCTCCTCCTGCGTAAACAAAGCCAAATCCATATCGTCCATAAATTGCGATAAATACGCATATTCCTTATAGCTTAAGATTAAGCCCAAATCATTGGAATAGTAAATCTCGTCTGCCTTTGCATTTGCCGATACGGACAAGCATAAAACCGTAGCAGCGCCTGTCAGAAGCAACGCTGTTTTGAATTTTCTGAAATAATCGGTCATTTTTAAAATCCCCTTTATATTTGTATATTCAATATACCATATTAAGGCGTATTGCGTCAATACCAATAGGCTGTTTGCATTTAATGTGTAATAAATGATACATTTATATTTTTAAGCTAAATAAAGTCGGATTCGTTTTTTTCAATCAAAACAAATCCGACTTTTGCGATATTATTCGAGTATTTGCCGTCCTGCCTTAAACAGGCGCAGTCTGTGCGCTTAAGGCTAAATTATAAGGCATACCAGCCCGCCGCTGCTTTCGTTCACTACTTTCTGCATGGTTTCCTGAAGCTTAACCTGACAGTCGTCGTTAATCATCTGTATTTTCGTGCGGATCCCGTCCTCCACGAGCTGACCTATGGATTTGCCGAAAATATTGGTGTCCCACACGTCGCCGTTTTGGGAGTTCTCGGAGATGTATTTTATGAGGTCCGCCGCCTGCGCCTCGCTTCCGACAATCGGTGAAATTTCGGTGCCGATATTTACGCGTATCATATGCACGGACGGGCTTTCCGCCTTGATTTTAACGCCGTATTTGTTGCCCGTTTTTATGACCTCCGGCTCGGAAAGGCTGATTTCGCTGCGCTCGGGCATTACAACGCCGTAGCCCTTTGCCATTGAGGCGCGCGCCGTGTCAATATAGCGGCCGTACTCCTTTTTCATAACGGAAAGCGAGCGAATCATCGAGATAAGCTCATACTCATCGTTTATGTCCTCGCCGATAAGACGGCTTAAATTATCGTAGTAATATTTTTCGTCAACGGAAATGTTGATTCTCTGAACGCCGCTGTTGAAGTCGAAAACATCGTATTTTATTTTGGAAATAAATTTTGAATCGCAGGAGGGCTGAGCCGCCGTGATGTCCTTTATGTAGGTTACGGAATCGGTTATCGCTCTCGCACAGGCTATAATATCCTGCTTGATTTCGTTGTCCGACGGCAGCATTTCAACCCATTTCGGAAGATAAAACTCTATGCTGCACACGGGAAATTCGTAAAGGATTTTAAGGAGAATACCGTTTATGTCCTCCCTTGTGAGCTGCTCGCAGTTTACGGACATCGCGGACACGCCGTATTTTTGAGATATGTATTCGACCGTCCGCGCAGTTTCGTCAGAGGCAGGGTTTGCGGAATTGACAACGACCACAAAGGGCTTATTTATTTTTTTAAGCTCCGAAACAGTCTTTTCCTCCGCCTCAAGATAGTTTTCGCGCGGCAAATCCCCGAAGCTGCCGTCCGCAGTCACCACGATGCCTATTGTGGAATGGTCCTTTATTACCTTTCCCGTACCGTATTCCGCCGCCTGCGTGAAGGGAATGTCCTCCGTGAACCACGGCGTTTTGACAAGCCTTTCCTTTTCGTCCTCATAAATGCCCTGAGCGCCCTTCACAAGATAGCCCACGCAGTCGATAAGCCTGAAATCCGCCTTTATATTGCCGCCGAGATTTATTTCCACCGCGTCCTTGGGGATAAATTTCGGCTCGGTCGTCATTACGGTTCTGCCGCCCGCAGACTGCGGTAACTCGTCGATTACCCGTTCCCGCTCGTTGGGATTTTCTATGGCGGGAATTACCATCAGGTCCATAAATTTTTTGATAAAGGTGGATTTGCCCGTGCGCACGGGTCCGACAACGCCTATGTATATTTCCCCGTCCGTCCGAGCCTTTATATCCTTGTAAATACTGATATTGTCCATAAAACTGCCCCTTTATACCGTAAATTTGTACTCCTTTTACAGTATATGAGGGGCAGTCTTTACTCATTCATATTTATTTACGCCGAACGAATCAAAGATACAGCGGCGAACAGAGGCTGTGTCGGGAAATTGTCCGTCTGCAAGCATCTGCGCGGCGGCGTTGCCGATTGCCGTTGCCTCGGCGGGACCCGCGTAAACCGTGCGTCCCGTGTACTCGGCGGTAAGCCTGTTGAGATACTCGGCGTTTGAGCCGCCCCCGACCACGTTTATGCTGTCGCAGCGCTCGCCCGTCATTTCCTCGATTTCGGCAATGGTTCCTGCGTAGCATTTTGCAAGGCTTTTGTAGATCACGCACGCCGTTTCGTAAAGATTCGCGGGGGGCTGCTGTCCGCTCTCCTTGCACGCGTCGGCAACCTCCTTCGTCATATCTGCGGGCGCGAGGAACCTCTCGTCATAACAGTCCACAACGGAGGCTATGTCCTGCTTTTTCGCCTCTTTGCAGATTTCCGCATACGAAAGGCTTGTTCCCGATTCCTTTTTGACGGACTGAATCATCCACATTCCCATAATATTCTTGAGGAAACGGATATTTTTCCCGTACCCGCCCTCGTTGGTCATATTATGGAGCCTTGCTTTTTCCGAGCAGTCCGCGCTTTCGCGCTCAACGCCCATAAGCGACCATGTACCCGAGCTTATGTAGGCGCTTTTGCCGCCGACGCTCGGAACCGCAAGCACCGCCGATGCGGTGTCATGGCTTGCGGGCAGCACCACCTTGCAGTCGTAGCCCACGGCTTCTTGACACTCGGGCGTAAGCCCGCCAAGCACGCTTCCCGGCATTGCGGGCTCGCCGAACAGCCTTTGGGGATAACCGAGCATTTCAAGCAGCTCGTAATCCCAATTTTGGGTGTCGGGTCTTATAAGCTGCGAGGTCGTGGAAATTGTGTATTCGTTGACTGCTTTTCCCGACAGCAGCATATGGAAATAATCGGGCGTAAAAAGCAGTCTTTCGGCGTTTTCAAGGTACTCCGGGTGCTCGGTCTTTACTGCCATAAGCTGGTATACCGTGTTATAAGCAGCCTTTTGGATCCCGGTGCGGGCGTAAAGCCTGTCCTCGGGGATAATCTCATAAACCCGCTCGTCCATGCCCTTGGTGCGCCCGTCGCGGTAGCTTACGGCGTCGCCGATTACGCGGTTGTTTTTATCGAGAAGCACAAAATCCACTCCCCATGTGTCAACTCCGACGCTTTCGGGGATTTTGCCAAGCTCCTTGCAGCGGCGCATGCCCTTGAGGATTTCATCGAAAAGACGCTCGAAATCCCAGCAGAGCGTATTGTTTTTTTTAATTAAACCGTTCTCGAAGCGGTACGCCTCCTCAAGCCTCATTCTGCCGTTCTCAAGCGACGCCAGCATATGCCTGCCGCCCGAAGCGCCTATGTCTATCGCGAGATAATATTTCAAATTATTTGTCCTCCGGGTGCGGATATTTCTTGTAGCCGGGGTGCTTTCCCGTAACCTTGTAGGACGAACGCATGGAGATGAGCTTGTCGATATTCGGCTTTGAAATCTCCCTGGCTCCGCCCAAGAGATGGGCGTTCAGGCTTATTTTCGCAAAAAGCTCAAGCGTTTCCATTCTGTAATACGCGGTCAGCAGATCGGCTCCCACCGACAGCGCTCCGTGGTTTTGGAGCAAAACAACGTCATGCTCTCCGAGGTAGGGCGCGATCGCATCGGGAACCTCATAGGTCGAGGGCGTTCCGTAGGGTGTTACGGGAATCGAGCCGATTGCGATTACGGTTTCAATCATCGAATATTCGTCAAGCGGCACGTTTGCCACAGCGTAGCCCGTCGCAACGGGCGGGTGCGCGTGCAGAACGGCTCCCACGTCCTCCCTCTCCCGATAGCACCTCAAATGCATTTTTATCTCCGAGGACGGTCTGTAATCGCCGTTTGTCTCTATAATGCCGCCCTCTCCGTCGATATGCACTATTTTTTCGGGCGTAATAAAGCTTTTGCTTATTCCCGTGGGCGTGGCAAGAAAGGTCCCGTCCTCAAGCTTCACCGAAACGTTCCCGTCGTTGGCGGCGACCCAGCCGAGCTGCCACATTTTATGGCATACGTCGCACATCTGTTCCTTTATATCTTCGTACATAAAATCTCCTTTTAACATTCCCGCGAGGCATTTGTGCCGAACGGGACTTTCATTTTACATTTACCTTATTGTTTTGTAAAGAGGACCGTATGCCGCGCAGGCTCTGTAATCCTGTCCCTCCTTGTCCATGCCGAACGCGTTCCATGCAGACGGTCTGAAAATCTTCTTCTCGTCAACATTGTGCATTGCTACGGGGATACGCAGCATTGAGCAAAGCGTGATGAGGTCCGCGCCTATATGCCCGTAGGAAATCGCGCCGTGGTTGGCTCCCCAGTTGTTCATAACGTCGTATGCCGTAGCGAACGGTCCCTTGCCCGTGGTTATCGGCGCGAACCATGTGCAGGGCCATGTGTAGTCCGTCCTCTTCCAAAGCTTGTCGGAAACCTCGTCGGGGAGCTTGACGGTGTAGCCCTCGCAAATTTGGAGCATCGGACCGAGTCCCTTTACAAGATTGAGCCTTATCATCGTGGCGGGCATTTCCGCCCTCGTGAGGAACCTTGAGGAATAGCCGCCGCCCCTGAAGTAACCGAGGTCCGCGTAATTCCATGTGGTCGCGTCAAGAATCGCCTCCATATCCTCATTTGTAATCTCGTACCAAGGTTTCATAACGCCGTTTCCGTCCGCGTCCTTTGCCTCGCCGCAGGCGTCAAGGCACGCCGCGCCCGAATTGATGAGATGGATAAAGCCGCCCGCCTCCTTGGCTTTGCCCTCAATTTCGTAGCCCGTGCTTTTTTTGACAGCCTCGGGGCTCCAATAGGTCCTGACGTCCGCGAAAATCTGCGCCCTGTTCGTAAGCAGCTTCATAAAGAGCATTCCCAGCCCGTTGAGCGTGTCGTTCTCGGTCGCGAGTATGTACGGCTCGCGCGCTCCGTTCCAGTCGAAGGAGGTGTTGAGCAGCGCCTCGGGAAAATCGCAGTTGGGATAGAAATCCGTCCACTGCCTCTGCCCCTGAAAGCCCGCCGCGATCGCGTTATGTCCTACCTGCTCCTCCTCACAGCCCTCGGGAAGCTTTTTGCTGCCGTTCATAAGGTCCTTTATTATAACCATCATCTTGACAACAAATTCCCAGTCGGAATCCTTGCGTTCCCTTGATTTCTGTATTTCCTCGGGATTTTTGTCAAAGCCCTCCCTGCATTTTTCCTTCGTCCAGGCAAGCGCCTTTTGGTATTCCGCCTCGTCGTATACGCCCTCGGTCATTCGCCTTATGATTTCGACCTCGTCCACGGATTCCACTCTCATTCCGAGATATTCCTCGATAAAGGCGGAATCTATTATCGAGCCTCCTATGCCCATCGTAATCGAGCCTATCTGCAAGTACGACTTGCCGCGCATGGTTGCGGCGGCGACTGCGGCGCGTCCGAAGCGCAGAAGCTTTTCCTCAACATCGGCGGGAATGGAGGTATCGTCCGCCTCCTGAACGTCATGCCCGTAGATTCCGAACGCGGGAAGCCCCTTTTGCGCGTGCGTTGCAAGCACCGACGCGAGATAAACGGCTCCGGGACGCTCCGTTCCGTTAAAGCCCCACACGGCTTTGATTGTCATCGGGTCCATATCCATGGTTTCGGAACCGTAGCACCAGCAGGGAGTTACCGTAAGCGTGATGTCCACGCCCTCTCTGCGGAACTTGTCCGCGCAGGCGGCAGCCTCTCCGACGCGCCCTATCGTGCTGTCGGCGATAACTACCTTTACAGGCTCTCCGTTTGAATATCTGAGGCTGTCGGTAAAAAGCTTCGCCGCCGCCCTCGCCATATTCATGGTCTGCTCCTCCAGCGATTCCCTTACTTTAAGAACGCCTCTTCTTCCGTCGATCGTCGGTCTGATTCCGATTACGGGATAATCTCCCACATATCTGTTTTCAGCCATAAAAACCTCCTAAAATTTTATATATTTAATTGTATTTATTTAAAAAACTGCGTCAGCTCCGACCTTGAGTTTATATTGAGCTTGCTGAAAATAACCTTTAGGTTGGACTTTACCGTGCTCTCCGCGATATAGAGCATTTCCCCTATTTCCCTGTTGGAATAGCGCTCGGCGGCAAGCCTCGCAACGTCAAGCTCCCTTGCCGTCAGTCCGAAATTGTCCCTGCTGCGCGCATTGCGGCTGATTGACCTTGCGCCCTGTAAATATTTTTTGGCGACGCTCTTAATCTGCTTGATAAAATCCCTGTACTCGGCACCCAAAACCGAGTCGTCCAAAAGCTCTTCAAGATACGCCGCGTTCTCCGCAAACGGCATTATAAAACCATCGCGCTTGGCGATATACATCGCCTCTCCCAGCATTTTTTCCGCCTTGCGGCGGTTTCCAAGCTCCTTATTGCACATCGCGATAAAAATGTAGGTGTATATTTTGGGCATCGCGCAGGAAAAAAGCGACGCGGTGTTCAGAAGCTGTCCGCTGATACCCAAAAACTTCTGATATTCCCTGTTGATATACAGATATTTGGAGTAAATTATATTCGCGTAGCTTACACAGATGAGGTTCACCCTGTTCTGAATCGCGATGCTGTCCGTCAGCCACTCGGCTATTTTGCCGCCCTCGTCGGTGAGCGCATACATAAACGCCTCGCTCATATCAACCATATTGGCGTACTCGCCGTCAAGCGCGCTGCTGCCGTATTTGACCTTCTTGCGGAACGAATCCGTATTTTCCGCATAGGCTTCGCCGTCGCCGTCAAAAATACTGATTCTCGCAAGCAGCAAAAGCGCTCCGAGCGTTATACAGGTCTGCTCCTTTGAATCCGACATATAAAGCGCCTTATGACAGAGAATCCTGCTTCCCTCGAAATCACCCCTGTTAAAAAGCACCTCCGCCCTGAAAAGAGCCTCCGCGCCCTTGCCGTGTCCGCCCGAAAGCTTATAATAGTCCGTCATCATTCCGTCGATATAGTTTACCTCCTCGTCGGGACTTTTGTCCTCGCGGTGAAAAATATGCAGGACGGACGGGCAGCCGAAGGTAAAGGGGACCTTGGCGGCAACGGTCACAGCCGCGGAGCCCGCGTATTCGAGCGCCTTTCTGTAAAAGCCGTGCATCATAAGTATACTGCTGTACTCGGTATAGCCGCGCACATAGTAAAAGGTGCATAAAAGGTTCCGCTTCTGGCGCTGGGTAAGCCCCTGCATATTTTCAATCGAATAAAGTGTTGACATAAGGTTTTCGGCGAGATATTCCCTCTCGTTGTACATAAAAAGCACTAAGCACATAATTGCCGAAAAATAGACGTAATTGTCCTTGACGGAATCCGGGCAGTCGCTGACAAGCGAAATAAAAAAGTCCCTGTTGTCGTCATTTATGTACGGATAAAACTCGTCAAACGAGGGAAGCGAGGAGTATATGCGTTCCCATGCCCCGGCGGCGTAATAATGCTTATACGCCGTAAAAATATCGCCGCGCAGCTCGTATACGCTGCCCGCCTTGATTATCATTTCCTTTTTTTCGCCGCTCTCCAAAAGCAAAAATTCCTTGTTGAGATAATCCATAAAAACATTATGTATAAAATAGCTGCGCTTCGATTTGTCAAAGCGCACAAAATCAAGCGCTCCGAGAAATTTCTCCGTTTCCGCCTCGCTTTTGCCGTCGGGGGCGGCAATCATCGCCTCCCTGAGCGTAAAGCTTTTGAGCCTTGAAAGCGTGATCAAAAAACGCCTGAGCGGGGAATCCAGCTTCTCCCACACGGTTTTTTCCACCATCGCGTCAATCGACGCGTTATTGTCAAAGCCGCCCGTTTCGGTATAATTTATCATCTGCAAATAAATCGCGCTCAGCCACCCCTCGGAATATTCGTAAAGCTTCGCGGCGTTTTCGCGTGAAAGCTTTATTCCGTGCTGTCTGAAATATTCGACAATATCCTTTGCGGAAAGCTGCATATCCTCCTTGCCGATGTAAAGGATCGCGTCCGACTCGGAGATGTCTATTATCTCGGAATGCCTGTATTCCTGAGTGGTAAAAATAAAGTGAAGATTGCCGGGAAGTATCTCGGATACGGTATTCGCGAACAGCTCAAGAAAGCCGCCGTCGATGAGATGGCAGTTCGCCGTTACGATAAAGGTGGGATATGAAACCTCCGCCTTTTTAATTATGCTCCTCAGCTCGGCAAAATTCTTTTCGCTTTGGGGAAAGCCGAGCTTACGCAGACCGCTGCCCGCTTCCGCGTCAAGACCCTCGAATATCTCGCATAAATCCGACCAAAAAATTTCCCTCATGCCGCCCGAAATATTGATCCAGCAGAATTTATCGTTGGAGCCGTGCGAATATTCCTTAAGTGCGGCGGTTTTGCCGAAGCCTGCGGGCGCGTTCATTATTGTTACGCCGAAATCCCGCATTCTTTTGAATTTGTCAAAAAGCCTGTCCGTGATGTAAGCAATGCCCGTACTGTTTTTGCCGTCCTTGTTCACAGTATTCCTCCGTTTAACGCTCCCCAAATTATCTTCACTCCCACGGAAGGTCGGGATTCTCAATTTTTTTGTCGCGCTGCATAAGCTCCATGACCTCGTCCTTGGCGCTGCAATTTTCAAAAAGCACCCTGTTCACGCTCTCGACCAAGGGCAGCTCGACATTGTAGCGTTTCGCCAAGGCAAGCGCCGCCTTTGCCGAATACACGCCCTCGACCACGGTGTTTACCTCGTCCATCGCTTCCTTCATGCTCTTGCCCTGTCCGATAAGAATGCCCGCTCTCCTGTTGCGGCTGTGCATACTCGCGCAGGTAACTATCAAATCGCCTATTCCCGAAAGCCCGTAGAAGGTCTGCATTTTGCCGCCCATCGCGACTCCGAGCCTCGTGATCTCATGTATGCCCCTCGTTATAAGCGCCGCCTTCGTGTTGTCGCCGTAGCCCAAGCCGTCGGCAACGCCCGCCGCGAGCGCGATTACGTTCTTTAAGGAGCCTCCCAGCTCGATTCCCGTTACGTCGGGGCTTATATATACTCTGAAAACATCGCTCATGAAAATATTTTGGAGATATTCGGCGTACTCCCTCGTGTCCGCGCCTATAACGCAGGTGGTCGGTATGCCGCGGCTTACCTCCTCCGCGTGGCTCGGTCCCGAAAGCACGGCGACGCGCGCGTCCTTAAGCTCGTCCTTTATAACCTGCGTCATCGTCATAAGCGTATCCGCCTCGATTCCCTTAGACACATTGACGATATTAAGCCCCTTTATTCCCAAGGAGCCGAGCGACGCGGCTGTTTCGCGTATATACGGCGACGCCGTGGCAAGCACAAGCAGGTCGGCCTCGGACGCAACCTGCCCCAAATCCTCCGAAAGCTCTATTTCCTTTGGAACGGGAACGCCCGGCAGCGATCTCTTGTTTTCGCCGTCCCGTCTGATCCCGTCAAGCTCCGATTTTATTTTTGACCAAACGGTCACGCGATGCCCGTTGCCGTTTAAAAGAATCGCAAGCCCCAGTCCCCAGCCGCCTGCGCCTATAACTCCTATATTACTCATGGTTTTTCTCCTTTTCGGATTTTTTGAAGGAAAGGGCGTTTTCCGTTCCGTTCCAAAGCCTTACCATATTCGCGTGGTGGCGCGCGAACCCAAGCACGACAAAGGCGAACATCACAAGCGCCGCCTCGATTTCGGCAGCGCCGCTCTCAAGCCCCCTTATAAGCCCGAACTTGCTTAACAGCGCGAACGCCGCAAACTCCGCAACGAGCATTACGAGCGAGCCTGCCGAAACATATTTGGTAATCGCCACGGTTATTCCGAACGCGAGCAGACCTATGACGCAAATCTGCCAGCTGCAAAGCGACAAAAGAACCCCCGCCGTGGCGGCGATCCCCTTTCCGCCCTTGAATTTGAGATATGCGGGGAAATTATGTCCCAGCACAACTCCGATCCCCGAATACAGTATGAGCAAGGTTATGCAGTCCGCGCGGGAATCCCCGTATATCAGCCTTACGACGAGCGAGGCGAGCAGTGCCTTCGCCAAATCCCCCAAAAAGGTGATCAAGCCCGCTTTTTTGCCGAGCGTGCGCAGGGCGTTCGTGGTCCCCGCGTTGCCGCTACCGTAATCACGTATGTCTATATGGTTGATTTTTCCGTAAATAAACGCCGTCTGAAACATTCCGAAAACATATCCGATGGCAAGGCATATAAATCGTTCCATTGGCGCCTACTTCTCCTTTTCGTTCCGTTCCCTTATCAGGAACCTTAACGAGGTTCCCCTAAAGCCGAACGCCTCGCGTATTTTGTTTTCAATATATCTGGTATATGAAAAATGCATAAGCTCCTTGTTGTTTACAAATACCACGAAGGTCGGCGGCTTTACAGATACCTGCGTCATATAAAAAATTTTGAGCCTCCTGCCCTTGTCCGACGGCGGCTGCTGAAGCGCCACCGCCTCGCTCAGTATCTCGTTGAGCACGCCCGTCTGGACCCTCAAATTTTGGTTCTCGACCACAGCGTCTATCATTTCGTACAGCTTTGAAAGCCTTTGTCCCGTTTTTGCCGAAACGAACATTATCTCCGCATACGGGATAAAGGAAAGTATGTCCCTGATCCGCTTGGTATGCTCGTAAATCGTTTTGTCGTTCTTTTCAATATCGTCCCATTTGTTGACGACGATTATTATGCCCTTGCCGCGCTCGTGCGCGATTCCCGCAATCTTGGCGTCCTGCTCCGTAACTCCCTCCGTCGCGTCAATCACAACCAGCACAACGTCGGCGCGCTCCACCGCCGTCACCGCCCTTATTATGCTGTAACGCTCAAGCTCCTCCTTTATTTTGTTCTTGCGCCTCAAGCCCGCCGTATCTATGAAAACATATTCTCTGTCGCCGTATTTTATAACCGTGTCGATAGCGTCCCTCGTTGTCCCCGCAATATCCGAAACAATCACGCGGTTCTCGCCGCTTAATTTGTTTATGATGGAGGATTTGCCGACATTGGGCTTTCCGACTATCGCCACGCGCGGTCTGTCATCCTCCGCTTCCTCCGCCTCGTCCTTTGCGAAAAACTTTACGACCTCGTCCAGCATATCGCCGAGCCCCAGCT
>JAMPDT010000075.1 GCA_023665525.1 Butyrivibrio sp.
TTCGGCAGTGCACGCTCATAGACGCTTCGCGTCTTTTCGCTCGCGGGCGTTCCGCCCTATGAAAACAGTCATATGAAACCCTTGCCGCAAGCGGCAGGCTTTCCTATTCCTGTTTTCGCACTGCCGAATATTTTCCGCGAACATTATAACATTATCGAGTGAGATGTGCAAGTCTGTCTTGGACCTGCTTCATCATTACGGTATATTTTTCAAGCTTCGCCTTTTCCTCCTCGATTTTGGCGGCGGGAGCCTTGGACACGAACTTTTCGTTGGCGAGCATTCCGTTTGCGCGCTTAAGCTCGCCCTCAAGGCGCTTCTGCTCGCCGCGGAGGCGTTCGATTTCTTTTTCCACGTCCACAAGCTCCTCAAACGGCATATATACCGTTGCCTTGGGGATAAGCACCGCTACCGCGTCCTCGTCTATGCCGCTTTTGCCGCTTTGGATATTCACCTCGGAGGCGTAGGCAAGCGTCTTAAAGAAAACCCTTCCCTCGCCGAAAATTTCTTCGGTTTCCTTATCGTCGGTCACGACATAAACCTTCGCCTTGCGGCTCGGCGGAACGTTCATTTCCGCTCTCGTGTTGCGGACCTTGCGCACCGCCTCCTTTATGGCTTCAACCGCGCGCTCCTCCTTCGCGAAATTCCACTCCTCTTTAAAGACGGGCCACGATGAAATCATCACCGATTCCTCGTCGGAAAGATTGCAGAATATTTCCTCGGTAATAAAAGGCATATACGGGTGCAGGAGCTTGAGCGAGCTTATAAGCACGGTCTTAAGCGTCCAAAGTGCCGCCGCCTTGGTCGAATCGCCGTCGTTGTAAAGGCGCGGCTTCACCATTTCGATGTACCAGTCGCAAAATTCCTCCCAAATAAAATCGTAGACCTTCTGAACGGCGACTCCAAGCTCGTATTTTTCCATATTTTCGGTAACCTCGGCAGCCAGCGTGTTTACCTTTGAAAGTATCCATTTGTCCGCGTCCGTAAGCTCCGCGAGGTCTGCGCCGTCCGTCTGCGCCTTGTCGAGATTCATCATTATAAATCTTGAGGCGTTCCAAACCTTGTTGGCGAAATTCCTGTTGGCTTCCACTCTTTCCCAATAAAAGCGCATATCGTTTCCGGGAGCGTTTCCCGTGACAAGCGTCAGTCTAAGCGCGTCCGCGCCATATTTTTCGATTACCTCAAGAGGGTCGATTCCGTTGTTGAGGGATTTGCTCATCTTGCGCCCCTGCGAATCCCGCACAAGCCCGTGAATCAGAACCGTGTCGAACGGAGCCTTTCCCATATGCTCTATTCCCGAAAACATCATTCTGATTACCCAGAACAAAATAATGTCATAGCCCGTAACAAGCGTGCTTGTGGGATAAAAATATTCCAGCTCCTCCGTTTTATCGGGCCAGCCCAAGGTCGAAAACGGCCACAGCGCCGATGAAAACCACGTGTCAAGGGTATCCTCGTCCTGACGCATGGGCTTGCCGCACTTGGGGCATACCGCCGATTCCTCCTTCGTGACAAGCGTTTCGCCGCACCCGTCGCAGTAGAAGGCGGGAATCCTGTGTCCCCACCAAAGCTGCCTCGATATGCACCAGTCCTTTATATTTTCAAGCCAGTGGAAATAGGTCTTTTCAAAATGCTCGGGCACGAACCTCGTTTCGCCCGATTTTACCGCCTCTATGGCAGGCTTTGCCAGCTCCTCCATTTTTACGAACCACTGCATGGAAACCCTCGGCTCCACGGTTGTATGACATCTGTAACAGGTGCCTACGTTGTGCGTGTAATCCTCTGTTTCCACCAGCGCGCCCTCCGCGCGAAGGTCGGCGACGATCGCCTCCCTCGCCTCATAGCGGTCCATTCCCGCGTATTTAGGATAGTCGTCGGTTATTTTCGCGTCCTCGGTAAGCACGTTGACAACCTCAAGACCATGCCTCAGTCCGACCTCGAAATCGTTGGGGTCGTGGGCGGGAGTTATCTTAACCACGCCCGTGCCGAATTCCATATCCACATAGCTGTCCGCGATTATCGGGATTTCCCTGTGCACTATCGGAAGGATAACGGTCTTTCCGACATAGTCCTTGTACCTTTCGTCCTCGGGATTTACCGCAACGGCGGTATCTCCGAGCATCGTTTCGGGTCTCGTGGTCGCCATTTCGATATAGCCGCCGCCGTCCGAGAGCGGGTACCTCAAATGCCAAAAATGCCCCGCCTGCTCCTCGTACTCAACCTCCGCGTCGGAAATCGAGGTAAGACAGCACGGGCACCAGTTGATAATTCTTTTGCCGCGGTAAATAAGTCCTTTGTCGTAGAGCTTTACGAAAACCTCGCGCACCGCCCTGTTGCAGCCCTCGTCCATGGTAAAGCGCTCCCTGTCCCAGTCGGCTGAGGAGCCCATTTTTTTGAGCTGGCTCACTATGCGCCCGCCGTACTCCTTTTTCCAGTCCCACACGCGCCCGAGGAATTTTTCGCGCCCGAGGCTTTCCTTGGTAAGCCCCTCCTTGGCGATTGCCTCAACAACCTTTACCTCCGTCGCAATCGAGGCGTGGTCCGTTCCGGGAAGCCACAGCGCCTCGTAGCCCTGCATTCTTTTGAAGCGTATAAGAATATCCTGAAGCGTGTTGTCGAGAGCGTGTCCCATATGAAGCTGCCCCGTGATATTGGGCGGCGGCATTACTATCGTAAACGGCTTTTTTGCCTTGTCCGGCTTTGCGTGAAAATATCCCCGCTCAAGCCATTTCTCATAAATTCTTCCCTCGATTTCGGAGGGGTTGTAGTTCTTTTCAAGCTCCTTGCTCATAGCTGTCACTCCTTAAAATCAAAATTAAAAACGCCCCTTACATACTGTAAAGGGCGCACTGCGCGCGGTACCACCTTTATCGGCTCAAAGGAGCCGTCTCATCTTATCCTTAACGCGGACGTTACGTCGTCGGCTACCTGTAATTTCACCGACGCTGCTCCGAAGCTACCTTCGCGCGGACCGTGCCGAGCCGCTCGCACCCTTGCGGCTCTCTCTGAAGGACCGTACCCTCGCTACTCCTCTTCTTCACTGCATTTTGGGGCTTGTTTTATATGTTGATAATAAGGTTTAAAAAGCGGTATGTCAACCGTTTTTTAAAAAAGTCCTCCTAAAGCGCGTCGTAGCCCTCGACTATCTCCATAATCGCTTCCGCCCTGTCCGAATGCCTTTTGAGGTAATCCATAATGCTCTTTTTGGAGTCCTCGATTCGCGCCGCGTTGTATTCCATACGCTCGCGGAGCTTCTGCCGCCTTGAGTTAAGCGAGGCGCGCAGCGCCTTCATCGCCTTTTGCTCGATAAGCGCCTCAATCTGACTGTTCCAAACCGAGGCGTCGTAAAGCCCCATGCCCGACACCAGCTCGGTCAGGCGGCGGTGCGCGTCCTCAAGCTCCACGCCGAAGCTCCTGAAGCGCTCGGATTTCTTTTGCTCGTCAAGGTATATCTCGTAAATACGGCTCAGCTCGTAGGAATTTTTAACGCCGTATTTTTCCTGCTTATATTCGACGCTGTTTACGATATTGACGTATTTTATTTTGGTTTTGTTGAGGAGCGTTATCGCCCTCGCAAGCTTTTTTTCGGCAAGCTTCTGTCTGTAAAGCGTCCGCCTCTGCATAAAAAAGATCAGCAACACATAAACCGCGCAGAGCAGCAGCACAACCATAAAAAGCACCATACCGCTTTTGTCGCCCAGTCTGTGCGACACGAAAAATATAATAAAAACGGCGATTATCCCGAGCAGCGAAATAATTGAAATATTCCTGATATTGGTACGTCTTGTCCCCGCGTTGTCGATTTCCTCCTTAAGCGACATTTTCTCCGCCTCAAGCACGCGCAGATCGTGCTTTACCGCGCTGCAATATTTCTCGTCGTTCTGCATATCCGAAAGCGCGCGCGGAAACTCCTTTGCGTATTTGTCAAACATTGCGTACTGCGAGGCCTTGAGCTTGGGCTTTTCCTTGTGCAGGCTGTCCCTTCTCTGTCTGAGGGCGGCAACCTCCTGCGCCGTCATTCTGAGCCTTTTGCGGTCGATTTCGCTCTGCGACTCGATAATCTGTATGTCGGACAAATAAGCCGAAACCGCGTCGTATTCCGTCTTAAGCTCGGCAATATAGCCCGACGACTCGGTGATAAGCTGGCACTGGGTATGGATATACTGCATTCCCTCAATGTCCCTGAATTCCTTGTCGCTGTTGTCCGCCTTATCCTGCCTGCGCTTTTTAAACTCCGCGTCGATGTCAAGCCCGGGATCTATATATACAAATTCTTCTTTTTGCTTTTTGTTTTTTTTCTTGAAAAAACCCATAGCCGTCCCTTACTATTTGATATAATTTCTGTAATTGTTTTTCCATTCGTCTATGATCCGCTCGAGCGCTTCGTGATACTCCGCCGTTTTGCCGTTCACCTTAAGTATGAACGCCTTTTTTAACGGCGCGTACTCCGTCTCCTCGGGCGCGTGGTCCATAAGCGTTTCTATCTCGCGGCAGGTCACGTACATAAGCTCGTCCTCCTCGTCCTCGGGCATTCTTCCCTTATCCATATACGCCGCCGCCAGAGCCGCCTTGTAGGATTCGTCGTTTCCGTTCAGCCTGTACGCCTCGGAAAAGCACTTCGCCGCCTCGTAAAACACGAACATTCCCGCGTAAGCCGTCCCCATATTGTGCCAAACGTTCCCGTAAAACACGTCGTCCAAAAGCCTGTCCCTTTTGCCGTAAACAATCGCCTCGTAATTATGGATCGCGCTGTTGTAGCGTTTGTTCGCAAGAAAGTTATCCGCTCTCGCCTTAAGCCTTTCCGACACGTTCTGCGTATCGAGCCTGTCGATCACGTCCCTCACCGTGTCGATCTCCGCCTCGCTGTAATAATCCACGTGCCTCAATACGGTTATCACCAGCTCCGAAAGACCCGCGTTCTGCGAAACAAGGAACTCAAGCTGTCCCGCAAGCTCAGGCTCCTTAAGCTCCCTGTCTATATAATCAATAAGCCCGCCGTCAAAAAGATCCGTCCCGACAAGATATATGTTATTGTAAATATAGTAGCAAAGCTCCTCCGCAGAATATATGTTGATCGCCATATTGCTTATATAATACGGTCTTTCGGAGCGCCTGCTGCGGCATAAAATAAGTCCCGCCATTAAACCGTCCCCCGCTACAATAAAAGTTCCTCGTTAATTACCCGTCCGCTGCTCGCGTAAAATTCGCCGAAGCCCCTGTCCTTAACCATCATATGACACCTCGAATCGCTTGTAAAGGAAAAGGAAACCGTAATTCTCGAGGCTTTATCGGGTCTTTTCGGAAAATCCGCAAGCGGAACCCTCACAAGCTGCTTTTCCCTGCTGTCCAAGGGCGAAAGGAAAATCTCCAGCTCCTGCGCCCCGTCCACGATAAAATCAAACTCGCAGCCCGCCTCGAACCAGTTGATTCCCGGCTTTACCATACGCAGTATCTTGTCCCGTCCCCTGTCGGAAATCTTCATCTCGATTCCCGTGGTTATACGCTGCGGGCAGGCAAGCATAACGTCGGGACCGCCCGCTCCCGCAAGCTCCGCCGCCTGATAGCACGCGCCCTTGCAGTAGAGGTTGTTCCCGATAAAAACACGCCGCCTGTCGCAAATATATTTCACAAAGCCGGGAAGCTTAAGCTCCTCCTTAAACGCCTCGCCCGTCAGATAAACCGTCGAAATGCTCTTTTTCTCAAAAAGCTTCTCCGCAATGCCCTTAAGCCTGTTGTCCAGATATTCTGTCGAAACGGTGTTTTCGCACAGCTCGTAGGGAATTTCCTCGGCGAACCCGTCCGTATGCGTCATAGCGATTTTAACTCCGCGCTCGCTTCCGATATAAAGCCGCCTTGCGCTGAGCCCGCCGCGCCCGTAATCGAACAGGAACACGTCGTTGTTCCACATCTCCTTCTTTTGGCTCAAGGCATAGTACACAAAGCTTTCGTCGTGGCTTGTCAGCACAAGCCTGTCCCTTCCGATACCGAGCTTCTCCATAGCCTTTACCGCTACGTTCAGCACGGAAATATTGAAATCCTCAAGCGTAACGCATACCGCGCCTATCTCGTCGGTGCCCGCGGCGGCTTTGGCTGTTTTCAAAAGATAGCCGAAATATACCGCCAGCAGCTCGATCGGCATAACCGACATATCATCCACCCTGACGGGGTTCTTGTCGGCGGCTTTTTTCAATATGTCCCTTACGGCAACTGCCTCTCCCAGCTTGACGCTGCCGATCGCCTCGTCCCCCGCAAACCACTCGTCCTTACCCAGCATCTTGCTGACCGCGGTGGGTACGCGGTATTTGCTTTCCGCGCCCGCGAAATCAACCGAAACAGGCTCCCCGGACTTGCAGCCGCATACGCTTACCTGGGAATAATCGCTGCACAAATCTATTCCCACGCATAAAAGCTTTTCTTTGGTATCCATAAAATTCCTTTCGGCGCGCTTAAAGCGGCTTAAAAAGCTGCCCCGCGACGCATTCCGTAACCGCGTAGGCGTGTATGAGCTTGCGGAAGGTTTCTCCGTCGTGCGCGTCGTGGCTCGCGATAATATCGTTTATCGCCTCGTATCTTCCCTCGGACTTTTTGGGGCTTACGCCGCGGTTCACGACGCTGCGCGCCTTCGTGCTTTTTTCGCCGTCCGCGCCCTCCTCGGATATATAGTACTGTATGCTTTCTCCGCAGAACACCACGAAGCTTTTAACGAAAATGCCCTCGTATACGTTTTTCATGTCCTCCGCGACATAGCTCTTGCGGCGTTCTCCGTCCTCGTAGACATAATGGATCACGACCTTATGCGACGGATCCGTGCGGTATTCCACCATCGTCTTGTCAAGCACGTCGAACGGCAGCCTTATTTTCCCCGAAAGCCTCGCGTAAAACGGGAACACATAGCCCCTGCGCACCATTTCCCAAACGATGTCCTGCGCCAAGCTTCTGCGGAACTCCGTCAGCTCCTCCATATCCGAATAATATCTGACAAGCGCAAGCTTGCACACGGGAGCAAGCGTTTTTTCGCCCTCGAGCGTCACCTCTATCATTTCAAAAATCTGTCCCGCAACTTCCCTTTCCCTGACAAAATAAAGATACGAATGATAGGCAAGGTACGCCTCCACAATGCGCTCTCCGGGACCCTTTGAATAATACGACTCGAAAATATCGTATATCTCCGGCGGACAGACGCGCGTGAACAGCGCCTGGGCGATAATCCTTTCCTCAAGCTCATACACGTCAAGCCCCGCCTCCGACGCCGCCCTCCAAAGGCTTACCATCTCCGATACCGTTCCGTTGTAGCTGCGCGCAAGACAGCCCAGCACGTTGCCGTCGTATTTGCCGTTTCTGAAGCAGACGGCGCACATTTCCGCAAGCTTTGCGCCGTCCTCGTCCTCTCGGTCGCCTCGGTCATCCGTAAGCGTTGAGGCAAGCTTCATCAGCCGCTTCGGCATTATCTGCATAGCGGAATTTGCCGTGATAAGCTCGCGCGCCTTTTGATATTTGCCCTGAATTATATATATCTCCGCGACCCTCGATATGTCCTTTTCGTCAAGCGAATCCGTATCCACGTTGGAAATAAAGCTCTCGAAGCCCTCCTCGTCGTAGCTGTCGTAGAAGTATTCTATAACCGCGGACACAAGCCTGCGCCTGTAATACCTGCTCATTTCGGGCAGCCTCGACATCGTTATCATATTTTCCGCCGCCTCGACGGTTTTCTTCTGATTGCGGATATATTTCTCGCAGTCCGAAAGCTTTATGTGAATGAGCGAGGGATTTTCCTTAAGACATTTCCTTATAACCGCGTCGTCGTCCAAAAGCCTTGTCACGCTGTAATCCACGCCCGAGCAGTATCTGCTTTTGTCGGCTCCCGCAAACATGATCAGCGCCTCGTCCGTATAAATCCTGATGTACGCCTCCGACGCGCTGAGCGGATATTCCCTTTCGCTGCTGCTCTCCCTGTGCCTTACGATAACGCTCCTTACTCCGAGAGCCGCGCAGTGCACCTTGTAGGTATAATAGATCTCGGACACAGGCTCCGCGTTCTCGGCAGTCACCATGTCGGCTGTCACGATATTGCGGTACAAATACGCAAGCTGCTCGTTTATGTGCCCCGACAGAAGCTGCTCCCGCACAAAAAGCTCCATCTGCGGATAATAGCTGCTGTAAACCTGGAGGCTGTCCGCCTTATTGTATATAATATTTGCAAAAAGATACGCCTTATGCCTGTAATCGAGACTGTTGTTGTAGCCGAAATACATCAGAAGCATTTTGGGCAGCGGGCTCATATCGTCCGTCCGCCTCGACATAACGTAATATTCAAAAAGCTTGGTTATCTTAAGTTCGGCTTCTATTCCGCGCTCATAAAATTCAAGATATTTTTCACCGACGCAGTTGCTCCTTATCAAAAGCTTGCAAAGGCTTTCGAGAATTATGCCGCTGCCGCTCATTCTGTAAAATTCGGTAAGCAGCCTTATATGCGCCCTGCTGCCGTTTTTGACGTTCACAAGCATTCCCGCCGCGCGCTCGCAAAGACGGCTGTCCAAAATCCCGTTTTTCGCCCCGAAAAACAGCACGTTCACCTCAAAGGAATTGAGCACGCGCAAAAGCACGGGCTGCTCGTTCAGTATGTTGCACGCCTCTATGTAAAGCGCCGGGCTTTTGCAGCCCCTGTTGAACTGCTCCTTTATGCGCAGAAGCTTAAGGCTTTTGTTGCTCTCGAGCTCCTCGTCCATAAAAAGCAGCGCCCACAAAATGCGCCAGTCCTCGTTCTCCTTATAGCACTCCCTGACCGCCGCCGCGGACTTGCGCGAATACGCCCTGTCCTTCATATAGAGCGAATTTATATACATAAAATAACTGTAAATCGGGTATTTCGACGGGCTGTCCGCCAAAATCTCATCCTTTACGTTTTCGATAAGCTCTTTCGCCTTGGCGTCGTTTTTGCCGGATATGTATATCTGCGCCAACGCAAGTCTGTAAAAGGGCGAGGAATCGTCAAGCTCCCTCAGGCTTTCGAGTATTATGAGGGATTCGCGCATCCAGTCCGATATGTTGATTTTGTGCGTCCTGAAGCTTATGTAAAGCTTCATAAGCTCGCAGTTTAAGCGCCTCAGCTCGCTTTTTGCCCTCGCCTCAGCGGACGACATATTTTTGCTTATCCTGACGGAAAAGACCGCCCTTTTGGCAGGCGTTTCAAAAACGATCTCGCCGTAATTCATTCCGTCATGAAGCATCTCGTCGTCCACAATATACGCGAAATCGTATTTGTTCCCCGCGAAAAGCTCCGCGCGTATTATATTGCGCTCAAGCAGGACGAAGGGAGCGTCCGTCGATACCCTCACATCGGTAAAGCCCCACGAGTCGCGCTCGACGGTAATTATTTCCTTGAACTTCTCGTTCACGTTCTCGAAAAACGCCGAGCTTACGGGAAGCGATATGTTAATGGGGTTTTTTTTGTGTACCGCGATAAGGAACTCCTCCATGGCGACCATAACGTCCCGTCCCTTGGAAAGCCCCTCGTATATGCACCTCAGCGTCATATCGTCGCCGATGTACACATCCTCAAAGTCCTCCGCCTCAAAAAGAGCCGCCGCCTCCTCCGCGTCCGTCTGCACAAGACTCGCGAAATCAAAAAGGTTCCGCACCGTGCCGACGGAGGTATCGTGAGAGCCCGCCTCGATCCTGAACGAATACGGTACGGCAAGCTCCCCGCCGTTGCTCACGATATTAAAAACGCCCTCGATAAAGTCGCCGTTCATTGCCTTGGCGCACCTGACCGAATACTCCGCCGAAATCCTTTCTCCCAAAAAGGAGGTTTCCTTAAGCACCACCCTGTCGTTGTCGGTGTAGATTATTCCCTTAAGCTTCTCCCCGTTGCCCGAAAAAAAGACGAGGCTTCCCGTGTATTCCCTGTTTTTGTCTATAACCGCGTATATTGAGCTTTCCTTCGCTTCGATAGTCGGAGGCTCGTATTCAAATACTCCTCTGGCATATCTGTTAATCTGTTCCTTCATTCGTTCACCCTGTGCAATATCCGAGCCGCCTCACACGCTTCGCGTGCTTTTGCCTAATATATTATTATACACAAATATCCGTATTTCCGCAAGAAAGTATACCGTTATTTTGACAAAATCATTCCGCGCCGCCCGGGCCTTCCTCCCTTATGCGGCTCATATGAGCGTCAAGCGCGCGCTCATAGCCCATTCCCGAGGAATTGTAGAAGCGTATTCCCTCCATTTCATCGGGAAGATAGCGCTGTTTTACGTAATGGTTCGGGTAATCGTGGGCGTATTTGCAGTCAAGCCCGCGTCCGAGCTTTGCCGCGCTCTTGTAATGCGCGTCCTTAAGGCAGGGCGGCACGCCGTGGGCGGGATTGCTTTTCACGTATTCCATCGCCTTAAAAATGCCCTCCGACGCGGAATTGCTCTTGGGAGCCTGCGCCACGTAGGTGCAGGCGTGGGCGAGAATTATCTGCGCCTCGGGCATTCCTATGCTCTCGGCGGCAAGCGACGCCGATACCGCGACCGTCAGCGCGTTGGGGTCGGCGTTTCCCACGTCCTCGCTCGCGCATATCATAATTCTGCGGGCTATGAATTTCGGGTCCTCGCCCGCGTAAAGCATTCTCGCGAGATAATACAGAGCCGCGTCGGGGTCCGAGCCCCTCATGCTCTTGATAAAGGCGGAAACCGTATCGTAATGGTTGTCACCGTTTTTATCGTACCTGACGACGCGCTTTTGTATGCATTCGGCGGCAACCTCAAGCGTAATATGAATCCTTCCGTCCGCTCCCGCCTCCGTTGACATAACTCCAAGCTCGACCGCGTTAAGCGCCTTACGCGCGTCCCCGCCCGCCATATCCGCCAAAAACTCCGCCGCGTCGTCGTCGATTACGGCATTATAGCTGCCCATGCCCTTTTCGGAATCGTACACCGCCTTTTTGATTAATTGAAGCACGTCCTCCTTTTCAAGAGGCTTCAGCTCAAAAACCGCGGACCTTGAGATAAGCGCGCCGTTCACCTCAAAATATGGGTTTTCCGTGGTCGCTCCTATAAGTATGAGCGTCCCGTCCTCCACAAACGGGAGCAGATAATCCTGCTGTCCCTTGTTGAAGCGGTGGATCTCGTCCACAAAAAGAATGGTTTTGCGCCCCGCCGCCATTCTGTCCTTCGCGGCTGCCACTACCTCCTCCATATCCTTCTTGCCCGCCGACGTCGCGTTAATCTGACAAAACTGAGCGCTCGTGGTATTGGCGATCACCTTGGCAAGCGTCGTCTTGCCCGTGCCGGGAGGACCGTAAAAAATAACGGAGCTCAGCCTGTCCGCCTTAATCGCCCGATAAAGCAGCCTGCCCTGCCCTATAATATGCCGCTGCCCCGCCACCTCGTCCAAAGTGGCAGGGCGCATTCTCGACGCCAGGGGCGAATCCTTTTTCATATTGTTTTCTCTCATATATTCAAATAAATCCATAGTAATTAAAGTATACACAAGCACGTTTAAAAATGCAATAACCTACTCTATAAGAATTTCGTCAATCGTCACGAATACATAGCCCTGCGCCTTAAGACGGTCTATGACCTCCAAGGCGGCAGTCACCGAGGAGTCGTAAATGTCGTGGAAAAGAATAATATCGCCGTCGTTTGCCTTGCTTACCACGCGCTTTACCACTGCCGCCGAGTCCTCCGTGCACCAGTCCTTCGGGTCCACGCTCCAAAACACGGGCGTCATATCGACCTCGAAAATCATACCGTCCTTCCATGAGCCGCAGGGCGGTCTTATATAAACGACGGGCTCCCCCGTTATTTCCTCAATCAGCGCGTTCGTCTTGCTGATCTCGTTCATCGCCGCCTCGCGCGACAGCTTTCCAAGCTCCACATGGGAGTATGTATGGTTGCCGATTATATGCCCGTCCTTCTTCATACGGCGCACAAGCTCCTCGTTGCCCGGGATATTTTCACCCACCAAAAAAAACGTAGCCCTCACGCCGCGCTCCTTAAGCCCCTCCAAAAGCCTTTCGGTACAGCCCGCCCTCGGACCGTCGTCGAAGGTTATCGCAACCGTTTTTTCGTAAAAGCGCCGTCCGTCAACAAGCTGCACGCCGTCGCCCTCTGACGGCTCCGTCTGCGCATACACGACGTACAAAAAACAGGCAAGCCCCGTCATTATCACAGCGCATAATCCTTTGCCCCACATAAAAACACCTGCACATATACTGCCGTTTGGTAATATATATGCAGGCTTTCTTGTATTTTTACTGTTTTTTGTCCCTGTAAATCAAAACCTGAATATCCTCGTCCTCCCCAAGGGTATCGACAAAAATATCGTCCGAATCTCCTCCGCCCCGCTCAAAATCCAGCGCGTCGGGCATTATATTCTCGCGTTCTATGTCCTGACGCAGCTTCGCGCCCTCAAACGCCTTGTACGCAACGGTCTTGCCCGCGAAAAGCAGCACGGCAAGTCCGAGGAAAACGTAATGGAGCGGCTCCCCCGCAAGCCCTACGTTTATTATGAAAATATAGAGGCATACCAACATCGCCGCGTCGGCGGCTGCGTAAACGCCGTACATAAGCGATGCCTTGGGG
>JAMPDT010000076.1:0-1533 GCA_023665525.1 Butyrivibrio sp.
AGCTGCCGCACCCTGTCGCCACGGAGGACGATTTTTTCACGCTGGTTCGGTTTTTCCTCGGACATAATCGCTTGGATTGCCTCGGTTGTGAGTTTTCCTTCCTCAAAGAATTTTCGCATACGGATTGTCTGGTCGTGGGACGGTGTTGCGTCGTTCAGGTCGATTTCATCCACCACATCACGCTGGCTGTCCTCGTCAAGATACGACAATTCAACCGCAGGACGCATTTTGATACGCCCCTCGTCAACATAGTCGAGAAGTTCCTGCACAAGATTTGTCAGGCGAACATAACGGTATATTTGAGTCTGACTTTCTTTTACCTGAGAAGCAACTTCTTGACCCGATCTAACTTTTTCCCCAGTGGGTAAAAAGTCTTTATCCGTTCTTAGTCCTTGCCTGTTCATTGCTTCCAAACGCATTTTATACGCAAAGGCTTTCTCTGAGGGAAGTATCTGCGACCTTTGGAAGTTGCTCTCAACCATTAGGATTGTCGCTTCGTCACGGTTGAGTTCCACAACCTCACATCTCAGCGTTTCAAATCCGGCAAGCTCACAGGCTCGTTTTCGTCTGTGACCCGATACAAGCTCGTATCTGCCGTCCTCTTTCTGCGTTACCGTCGCCGGGGTGATAACCCCACGCTCCTTGATACTCTCCACAAGCTGCGTCATATCCTCATCGTCACGCACCTTAAACGGGTGGTCGGGAAAATCGTCGATCAGCTCAAGGGGAATATCGTAAATCTTAGACAGCTTTGCTTCGTCCCGTTCCTCCTGTGTGGAGAACAGGTCATCGAGAGATTTCGTTGACAGCGTGAAGTCGCTCTTTCTGCCTGCCATCGGCTAACACCTCCCTTGTAAAATCGGCATAAGCCTTGGCAACAGGGCTGTTTGGCTCGTAGGCATAAATACTCTTGCCCTTGGAACTGACCTCTGCGGCTTTTACGGCAACGGGGATAGCAGATTTGTATATCCTGATCCTGCTCCCGAAATTCTGCCGCAATGCTTCCACCGTGCTTTTGGCAAGGTTCGTGCGGTTATCCACAAGCGTAAGCAGTATGCCGTCGATTTTCAGGCTCGGATTGATATGCTTCTTTACCTTTGTAATGGTAGTGAGAAGCTGCGTCATTCCTTTTGCCGGAAGATACTGTGCCTGTACGGGGATAACCACGCTGTCTGCCGCTGACAGGGCGTTCAGGGTAATCATACCGAGGGAAGGCATACAGTCGATCAGAACATAATCGTACCCGTTCTTCACTTGGCTCAGGTAATTTTTCAGCACCGATTCACGGCTCATTGCCGTCACAAGGTTCATCTCCAAGGACGACAGCTCAAGATTTGACGGAACAAGGTCAACGCCTTCTTCGTGGCTGAGAATACCCTGTGCGGGATTTCCGCTTTCGTCCTTCATTACCGACAAGAGCTTGTCCGACAGCGTAATGGACAGTTCATCCGTATCCTGCCACCCAAGACAGGTCGTTAAATCGCCCTGCGGGTCTGCGTCCACAAGCAAAACCTTTTTGCCCTGCATTGCAAG
>JAMPDT010000076.1:1633-12495 GCA_023665525.1 Butyrivibrio sp.
ATGGCTATGTACTTGCGTTTAATTCGACCTCGTCCCCCAAACGCATAAAAGGAAATCATCAGGCGATCAGTTGCGAGCTGATTCCATAGGAATTTCACCTCTGCCGGGTTCTCCGCCAGCCCCATAGGGAAGTATCATTATACCTATGCGGTGTCATCGCCTTACCCGTAGCAACCGGATATTTCAGAATAATTCGGAATCGCTCGCTGCCTTGCTTTCCGTGATAACCCATTAAGGGCAGGCAGGTCTTGGCGCATTTTCATTCGGCTTTGGATTTCTCCTCCGCATAGGAACATACCTGATGAATGTGTATTCAATTTTCAAAGAACCGTGAGGAAATCGGAAGCCCGATTTTTGCTCCTCACTACACAACCGCAACTCGAAGGTCAAAAAAACCAACCCCCTTTTCAAAAAAAATCAAAAAACTTTTCCAGCCGCCCGATTTTCTAAAAATGGGCAAAAAAATAAGCCTACCGATTTCTCGATAGGCTTGGCGTAGTCATATTCAATTTAACAGAGGTAGGATATAGAGAATTATATAGATTCTTATAGACAAAAAGAAAAGCCCGCTGCACGAGGCAACGGGCATAGTCTTTTATAGTTCGTGGCAGTCGCTGACAGTCATTCGCAGAATTTTGGTGCATTTCGTGGCGTAAGTTTGGCGTAAATTGGCGTAACTTATGGTGTAAATACCCGCCATTTGCTTCTGTCAGGGACTATATAGACAGATATAGGGACTTATTCAATCCAAAGGCTTCATTGTTGGGAACAGCAGCACGTCCCTTATCGCCGCCGAATCCGTGAGCAGCATTACCATTCTGTCGATGCCGAAGCCTATGCCGCCGGTCGGGGGCATTCCGATTTCGAGCGCGTTGAGGAAGTCCTCGTCGGTATGGTTCGCCTCCTCGTCGCCCATGGCGAAAAGCTCCTCCTGCGCGGCGAAGCGCCGGCGCTGGTCGATGGGGTCGTTAAGCTCGGAGTAGGCGTTCGCCATTTCCCAGCCGTTCATAAAGAACTCGAAGCGCTCAACGTAGTCGGGATTGTCTGGCTTTTTCTTGGTGAGCGGCGAAATTTCGATTGGATGGTCCATAACAAAAGTAGGCTGAATGAGATGCTCCTCCGCAAAATCCTCGAAAAAGCGGTTGAGAATATCGCCCTTTTGGTGGCGCTCCTCAATCTCGACATTATGCTCGGCGGCGGCGGCTCTCGCCTCGTCAAGCGTCTTTATTCCGTTAAAATCGACGCCCGAATATTTTTTGACGGCGTCCACCATCGTGATACGCTCGAAAGGCTTGGCAAGGTCCATTTCTATTCCGTTGTAGACGATTGTCGTCGTGCCGAGAACCTCCCTTGCCACATGGCGGTACAGATTCTCGGTCAGATCCATCATTCCGTGGTAGTCCGTGAACGCCTGATAAAGCTCCATAAGCGTAAACTCGGGATTGTGCCTTGTGTCAAGACCCTCGTTGCGGAATACGCGTCCGATTTCGTATACCTTTTCAAGACCTCCGACTATAAGGCGCTTCAAATAAAGCTCAAGCGATATGCGGAGCTTTATATCCTCGTCAAGAGCGTTGAAATGCGTTTCAAACGGGCGCGCCGCCGCGCCGCCCGCGTTGGAGACCAGCATGGGGGTTTCAACCTCCATAAAGCCCTGTCCGTCAAGGTATTTGCGGATTGACGAAATAATGCGCGAGCGCTTTACAAAGGTATCCTTTACATCGGGATTCATTATAAGGTCAACGTAACGCTGACGGTATCTCAAATCCGTATTCGTAAGCCCGTGGAATTTTTCGGGGAGTATCTGAAGGCTCTTGGAAAGAAGCGTTACGCGCTCCGCGTGCACCGAAACTTCGCCCGTCTGCGTTTTAAATACCTTGCCGCTTATTCCCACAATGTCGCCGATGTCCAGCTTTTTAAAATCGGCGTATGCCTCCTCGCCTATCGCGTCTCTTGCCACATAGGACTGGATTGTCCCCTGCAAATCCTGAATATGGCAGAAGGACGCCTTGCCCATTACGCGCTTTGACATAAGGCGTCCGCCAACGCTCACCTCTTTGCCGTCCAGCGCGTCGAAGCCGTCCTTAATTTCGCGGCTGTGGTGGGTAACGTCATATTTTGTTATTTCAAACGGATTGCTGCCCCTTTCGATTAGGTCGGTCAGCTTGTCCTTTCTAACCTGTATCAGCGCGTTGGTGTCCTGCTGCTGATTATTGCTCTGTGATGCCAAAATACATTCCAGCCTTTCTGTTAATTTCTCGTAACCTTAAGTATCTTATAATTCATTTCGCCCGAGGGCGTTTCCACTATGACCAAATCTCCCGGCTTCTTGCCGATAAGCGCCCTGCCCAAGGGAGATTCGTTGGAAATCTTGTTTTCAAGGCTTTTTGCCTCTGTCGAGCCTACCAGCTTGAAATCTATTTCCTCGTCATACTCTATGTCAAGAACCTTGACCGTGCAGCCGAGATTTGCCGTACCCTTGCCTGCGCTGTCGTCGTCCGCTACCTCGGCGTTTTTGAGAATCTTTTCGATTTCCTCGATTCTCGCCTCAATATCTCTCTGCTCGTCCTTGGCGGCGTCATACTCGGCATTCTCGGAAAGGTCGCCCTGCTCCCTAGCCTCTTTTATTTTTTGAGCGACCTCCTTACGTCTTACGACTTTAAGCTCCTGAAGCTCCTCCTCCAGCTTTTTAAGCCCCTCATAGGTCATTAGATTCTTTTTCTCTGCCATTTCACATACTCCTTTTGAAAAAGTTCCCGCAAGGCGGGAGTTGATACCGACACGGGCGCAATCCTCGCCATGCCTCCAAACGCAGTATATCCCCGCCAAAGGGCGGGGTACGCTTCATTTATAAATAATGCTATAAAATCCTTGATTTGTCAATCTTTGTTTTCAAATACCTCTGCGACCTGCTCCAAAAGCGCTCTTATCTCCAAATGCTGAGGACAGTCCCCGCTCCTTCCGAAGCGAAGCTTAACGCTTTACAAATCAGTCTCGAGCAGGGCGTACAGCTCCTCCAAGCTTTCGGTTTGATTCACCTTAACTCTCAGCGCGGCGCCGCCGCGCAGTCCCGCGGTGTACCACGAAATATGCTTGCGGAGTTCCCGAACCGCTATGTACTCGGGCTTATAGCTGACGGTAAGCGCCGCCTGCCTCTTTATCATACTCAGGATTTCGGGAACGGAGGGTCTTTCGGGTATCGGCGCGCCCGCAAGCGCCGCCTTAATCTCGCGGAAAATCCACGGATTTCCCTTCGCGCCCCTTGCCACCGCTATTCCGTCGCAGCCCGTTTCGTTCAGCATATCGAGCGCGTCCTGCGCCGCAAAAATATCTCCGTTCCCGAATACGGGAATGCCGACGCGCTCCTTGACCTTTTTTATTATGTCCCAATCCGCGCTTCCCGAATAATACTGCTCCCTGGTCCGCCCGTGTACGGTAAGCGCCGCCGCCCCCGACTCCTCCATAATATGAGCAAATTCCACGGCGTTTACGTGAGCGTCGTCAAAGCCCTTGCGGAATTTCACAGTGACGGGACATTTGACTGCGGCAGTCATTTTCTCAATAATACGACCCGCAAGAAGCGGCTCCCTCATAAGCGCGCAGCCCTCCTTGTTGTTCACGATTTTGGGGACGGGACAGCCCATATTCACGTCAATGACGTCGAAGCCCCTGTCCTCAAGCCGCGCGGCTGTTTCAGCCATAATATCCGGCTCGGAGCCGAAAAGCTGGAGAGCCGCCGCGCCCCCGCCTGTATCGCGGCGCAGCAGCATATCCGTGTTTCGGTTGTTGTAAAGCACCGCCTTCGCGCTGACCATTTCGGTAACGGTATACGGGCAGCCCTGCTCCCTGCAAAGCTGTCTGAATGCCCAATCCGTCACTCCCGCCATCGGCGCGAGCATTACATTGCCGCCAAGCTCTACGCTGCCTATTTTCATCGCGTATTCTCCGTATCCTCTCCGAGGCAGAAAACCTTGTAGTACATTTCCAAGGCAACAAAGACGTCCTCTTTTTCAAGGCGGAGCCTTTTGACCCTGAGCGCCGCCCCTATTTCATCGTAAAGCAAATCGCCCTCGTCCGCCTCCGTCTTAAGAAGCAGCGTGCCGCCCGCGTCAAATTCCACCGTCAGAATACCGCCGACGTCCTCGGTAAAAAGCACGCACATTATTTTAAGCTCGTCCTTAATGCTCTGCGGCAGACTGCCGAACGCCTCGTTCAGATAGAATTTTTTATCGTAGGCGCTTGCCGCGCACAATACCTCGTTTTCCTCCATAATTCCGCTCCCCTTGTCAGGTATATCCGTAAACTCCGCGCACCGACACCTCTCCCGCGCGGATATTCTCCGTATTGCCGTCCGAATCCTCAACAATAAGCTCTCCCGCGTCGTTGATTCCGACAGCCCTGCGGCGCTTTTCGGAACCCGCTTCTATAATTATCACCTCGGCGTTTTTATTGACAAGCGCCTCCTCGTATTCCGCTTTGAGTCTGCGCATATCTCCGTCCTCGATAAATATTTTGTAGCATCTCTCGAAATGCCTCCCGAAAGCGGCGACAAGCCTGCTCCTCCTCACTCTGTGTCCGCATTCGGCAAGGAGCGATGTCGCCTTGTCCTCAAGCTCCCTCGGGAAGCTTTCGTTGTTGACGTTTATTCCGATTCCGACAGCCACATAATTTATGCTTTCCATATCCGTGCTGAGCTCGACAAGTATTCCCGTAAGCTTGCGCCCGTTTATCACAATATCGTTGGGCCATTTAATCTGCGCGCGAATTCCAAGCTCCTCGCGCACCGCGGCGGCGGCTCCCATTGCCGAAACAAGGGTTATCCCCGCCGCCTGCTCCGGCATTATCCTCGGTCTGAGCAAAAAGGACATCCAAATGCCGCTGCCCGACGGCGACTGCCACATTCTTCCCTGTCTTCCGCGTCCCGTGCTCTGGCTCTCGGCAATGACGAGCAGACCTTCTTTTCCACCTTTCTCCGCCTGCCTTTTTATCTCGTTGTTTGTGGAATCAACCGTGTCAAAATAAAGAATTTCCCTGCCGAACCATTCGGTGTCAAGAAGGCTTTTGACCTCCTCCGCCAACAGCACGTCAGGGCTTTCCTTAAGCCTGTACCCTCGGTTTCTGACCGACTCGATTTCATATCCGCTTTCCTTTAAGGCGCCAACCGCCTTCCACACTGCCGTCCGTGACACGCCGAGACCCTCGCAAAGCTCCTGTCCCGACACATAGCCCCCACTCTGCCTGAGCATTGCCAAAATCTTCTCCTTCATTTAAAGCCCCCCTATGGCAATCCTGCTGACATACGCGATTCCCGTGAGCAGCAGCGAAACAAAAAGCATTATCGCCCCCGTGACGCGCCGCTCGGTCATAAGATGCTTGACTGCCGTCAGAAGGTTCATGGCTGCGCCCAGCAGAAAAATCAGCGGAAACATCCATTTATTGTTCTGTGTGTCCAAAAAGGTTATAACGGCAAGCACAACCGCTCCGATACCTATTACCACATTGAGAAAATCTATAATTATTCGCACCGCTTTTTTGAATTTTCCGCCGGAAGAAGCCATTTTTATTTTCCTCTTACTAACAATATTTTATAGTATAATACTATAAATTTCCCAAGGTTGCAACCATCACAGCCTTAATTGTGTGCATTCTGTTCTCCGCCTCGTCAAAAACGACCGACTGCGCCGACTCGAATACCTCCTCCGTCACTTCCTTTTCCTTTACGGCGGGCAGACAGTGCATAAATATCGTTTCGGGCTTTCCCGTCTTTGCCATAAGCTCCGAATTAATTTGGTACGGCGTCAAAAGAGCGATTCGCTCCGCCGCCTTAGCCTCCTCGCCCATGGAGCACCACACGTCGGTGTAAAGCACGTCGGCTCCCGCCACGGCGTCCGTCGAATCGGTAATCGTAACCGTACTGCCCGCCTCGCCCGCATAGCCCCTGCAAAGCTCAACAAGCCCGTTTTCGGGGAAAAGCTCCTTCGGCGCGATAATCGTAAAATTCACTCCCATTTTGGCTGAGCCTATCATAAGGCTGTTCGCCATATTGTTGCGGCCGTCGCCGAGATATACGAAATTCAAGCCCTTAAGACGCTCGAATTTTTCCTTCACAGTAAGAAAATCCGCGAGAATCTGCGTGGGGTGGTACTCGTCCGTCAAGCCGTTCCACACGGGAACGCCGCTGTACTCGGCAAGCTCCTCAACGGTTTTCTGCGAAAATCCCCGAAACTCTATGCCGTCAAACATTCGTCCCAATACCCGCGCCGTATCCTTTACGCTCTCCTTATGTCCTAACTGTATATCGTCCTTGCCCAGATACTCGGGATGTCCGCCCTCGTCGATACAGCCGATCGTAAAAGAGCACCTTGTCCTCGTGGACGGCTTCTCAAAAATCAGCGCTATATTTTTGCCCTCGAGGCTCCTGCCCCTGATTCCCTTCTTTTTCTTAGCCTTAAGCTCCGCCGCAAGCTCCAAGAGATACTCTATCTCCTCCGCCGTAAAATCCTTAAGCGTCAAAAAACTGCGTCCCTTTAAATTCATACCGAATGCTCCTTTCAGCGTATAACGGGGCTTTTAAAGCCCCCGTTTCCGTCTTTTTATGTATAAATACAAAATAAACCCCCGACCTCAATTTGTCAAGGAATTATTTGCATAATATTCAAATTCAATGTATATTTATGCATTATTTTCTTCCTCACGACAAATCGGAAGCTTCGATGCTTTCGCGTAAAACAGAATAACAATAAAAAAGGACAGCATCTGACCGATAATAATTCGTACAAGCTGCATGCTTTTCATCGGTTTTCCTTTGCAAACGCCGTTTTGTCTCCCGAGGACGAAATAATTATACCGCAAATTTGTGAGAAATGCCACCGAATACACAAAAAGCGGCAGGGATTTCTCCTTGCCGCTTTGCTTTTTCATCGGTAATGCTTAATTCGCGCCGTTAGCCTGCTTCATGCTCTGCACATTATCGCATTCCGCATAAAATTTATCCAAGAAGCGTTTCTCGCCGCTGTCCAACTCCATTGAACGCATCGCGTCATACCATTCGTTATCGCTTCCCTGCCACTCGATATTCTTAAAAAAGGCGCTGCTGTAATTGAGCACATAGGCTTCCTTGTTCTCACGCGCCATGGCATTGGAAATCATTCGTTTCACAAGCTTATTCCTGTCGCCCTCATTGAGCTGCCTGCAAGCGCTGCTTTGGGATAAGAACACCTCCATAAGCTCCTGCTCCTTGAAGGTGTCCATTGCTGTGTCGGACGCCTCATAAGGAGGAAGCTCGGAATCCATATACAGCTCCATCATCGGTCCCGCATAATCGTTCCTTTGGGAGAGCTTTTTCACGTCGTCGGAATGCCCAATCCATGTTTCAAAGGCAAATTCCGCCTGATCATACATATCCACCGTCTGAGTGTTTTCCCGAATATACTCCAAAGAGCCTTCTATCAGCTTTTGGATCTCCGCGCTGCCGCCCGAACCGCTTCCCGCGGAGCCTGACGAGCTTGAACAGCCTGACAGCACAAGCGCCGCCGCGCAGATACATGTAATTAAAGTTACCGAAAATTTTTTCTTAATCATATAAAGCCCTCCATCTAATTACTATAATAATACGTTATTCCCGATTCCATCCCGTTGTAAGCATTTGCATAGTGCAGTACCATAGGTCCTCCGCCCCATTTGGATATGTACCGATATGACACATAAGATGTTCCCGGAATTTGACATAATGTCGTGTTCACTACTTTGGCGGAATGCCAGCCGTTATTCCAATATGCAATCTCGTTGGCTCTGCTCGGAGTTGTTTCCTTATGATACACCGGGTCGGTAATAAGCGCCGACGGAATCGGGGATAGCGTATATCGTTGATATTTTGAAGGATACAAATCACTGAGCCAGGCATAGGAATGGCAGTTAAATGTAACGCTCGCGGAGCTTATAATATGCGCGCCGGGCGTTTCAGCCACTATTGACGACCATAAGTCCGTATCACACATATAGGTTTTTTCCGCCTCTTTCACAGTAAATGTGCGCCCGCTCGGACTTTTTATCGTCGTGTAGGAATATGTACCGTCGTCGCCTACAAGGTCTTTTGAGGGCACGGAATATGTCTGCATTGTCTGCTGATTTGATATATACACGCTTGAGCTTTCATAGCCGTATATCTCGGAGGTTCTTTTTTCCTCCGATTTTTCGGTTACAAGCTCTATTATTTTTTCCTGTTCTTCAATCGCAAGCCCGTCGCTTTTTGCAAGCATTATCATCTCCAGCAAATCACAAACGTATCTGGGTCTGGCGTTGCTTCTCGCAACAGCGAGCAGCTCCTTATTTTCTATAATACGGTTCGCATTGTCCGCAAACACAGTTCCGTCGTCATTAAGCACCCGCGTTTTCTCTTTCGGAAGCTCGTATGAGCGGTATTCGCTTATTACGGTACTCAGGCAGTCCTCCCTGTCAAGAAGCTCCTTCAAAGCGTTGCATTGGCTTACCAAAACCTCAAAGCCCTCCTGCATATCCGTAAACATATACATCGTTCCCAAAAGAGGATATTCGCATACCGCCTTCAATAAATTATATGTTGTCATAGAACTGATTGCTTCATCGGAAAGCTGACAAATATTGACTCTGTCCTCCATAAGATACAAATTATCCCATTCTTCATCCTCAGGAGTAACGGGATATATTGCACTGTCTTCAACAAATTCTTGCCTCTCCGAAGTCTCTGCCGCTTGATTTTGAAAGCTGATGTTTTCCGCTGCGGTTATGTAATTCGGATATACAATCAAATTTACCAGCATTATTCCAACGCTCAACTTAAGTAATGTCTTATTCATTTTACGTCAAAACTCCTCCTAAAATTCATATTATTAATCCGTATTCGCAATCGACAATTTGCGACACCTCACATATCCCTGCACCATTTCCTGTTTATTAATAATACATCTTTTCAAATGATAATGCAATACTTCGGTTGAAATTTTCGCTGAAAATACAAAAAAATACAAAAGCCCCGCGAATGCCCGCCGTTACAAAACGGGCGTCCGCGGGGGACCGTCTGTCAAATATTAATAGGGCTGTTACGCCTTTTTTGCTTCGTCGCTTCCGACCTCGACCAGCGATTTCGCAAGCCCCGCGATTCCCTGGATCTCGGAGGGAATAATAATCTTGGTAGCCTTGCCGTCCGCCGCCTTCGCAAAGGCTTCGAGACTTTTAAGCGTGAGCACCGCGCTGTCGGCTCCCGCCTCGCGGATATATCTGATACCCTCGGCGTTTGCCATCTGCACCGTCCTTATCGCCTCCGCCTGACCCTCCGCCTCGCGAATCGTAGCCTCCTTTTTTGCCTCGGCGCGGAGAATTGCCGCTTCCTTTTCAGCCTCTGCCTCAAGGATTGCCGACTGCTTTTTACCCTCGGCAACAGTGATGCTTGCTTTCTTTTCACCCTCCGCTCTTGTGACAGCCTCGCGTCGCTCGCGTTCCGCCTTCATCTGTCTCTCCATCGCATTCTGAATCTCGGCGGGCGGGATAATATTTTTAAGCTCTACACGGTTCACCTTGATTCCCCACGGGTCGGTCGCCTGGTCAAGCGCCACGCGCATCTTGGTATTGATTATTTCTCTTGAAGTAAGCGTCTGGTCCAGCTCAAGCTCTCCGATAATATTCCTGAGCGTCGTGGCAGTCAGGTTCTCAATCGCCATAATGGGATTTTCAACGCCGTAGGCATAAAGCTTGGGATCCGTAATCTGAAAATAAATTACGGTATCAATTCTCATCGTAACGTTATCCTTGGTAATAACCGGCTGCGGCGCAAAGTCCACCACCTGCTCCTTTAAGCTCACGCGCCTCGCCGCCTTGTCTATAAACGGCACCTTAAAATGTATTCCGACCGACCATGTGGATTTGTACGCTCCGAGCCTTTCAAGAATTACCGCATGAGCCTGCGGAACAATTTTTATGCAGGAGGCAATAATTATCAGGACCAGCAGCGCCGCCGCCCCGATTGCGACTCCCTCTCCCGCTCCCAATGCTGCGTAAATCATCATATTCGTGTATCTCCTTTCATTGTTAGTGCGTTGTTTTTCAACGCATAATGGTATAGGACTATTCGCCGTCGCCAAGCTGTCTTACAATCAGCTTAACGCCCGAAATCCTCACTATTTCCACAAGGGAATTTGGAGGTATTATCTCGGCGTCGTCCTCGGCGCGCGCGGTCCATTCCTGACCGCCGACCACGGCGCAGCCCGTCGGTCCGTTATTATTGATTTCCTCGACGACCTTTGCCTTTTTGCCGATCAATCCCTCCACATTAGTCTTTGCGGAACCGATTTTGAATATTTTGGTAAAAACAGGTCGTGTGAAAAAAAGCAAAACAAGCGATACCACAAAAAACACGACAATCTGTGACCAAAGCGGCAGCTTAAAAAGAGCCGTAATAAACGCTGCGAACGCTCCGCCCGCAAACCAAATTGTCGTAAGACTCGGCGTTATCAGCTCGCATATCACAAAAATCACGAGCACTCCGAGCCATACCCAGATAACAGGTTCCATAGTTTTTCCTCCCATCTGCTGTACAAACACCGCAACGGCGACGAGCGTGAAGCTGCGGCAGTTCGTCTTACGGTTCCAGTATACTTTATTTTATACTTTTTTTCAATATGATAAAAAAGGCAGTCGGATTTTGCCGGGTTCGGAAAAGGTCATACCGTCCACGCAATTATCATACAAAAATGACCCACGTTTATCTCAAAAGCATCAGATACAAAATGCGGCGTAGAGAGGAACGGTCTTTTTTCCGTCCTCAAAACCGAAGTTCTTTGCGGAGAGCTTAATAGCATAGTCGGGTTTGTAGGTTTCCATATAGACCT
>JAMPDT010000077.1 GCA_023665525.1 Butyrivibrio sp.
TTTTTTAGAGTCTTTTTGCTCGACTCGACACAGTTATTATATAATGGATTATGCAAAAAATACGAAGAGGGTAAAAAATGAATTTTGACAGACTTAAACAAAATATTATAGATGTAATAAAGGAGGAGCAGCTTAAGCTGGGCTACCGTCCCGAAACCGTCAGGCTATACTACCCGCTCGGCTCGCTCAACAATTTTTTCGGGCAGAAATGCACCGTCCCGCAGGCGCTTGAATTATTGGAGGACTTTTGCGCGGAGGCGTGCGGGGAGCTTGGAGAAATAAAAATAAGTAGCCAAGGAGAGCGCTTCTGCTTCGCAGTCCCCGAAGCGGGAGCGCAGTATGTCAGCAGTCATACGCTCGACAACGAATTTATAAAGGAGCTGATTGACGCCGTTCGCGCCCACGGCTGCGGTATGGAGGAGGTTTTCGCCGTATTTAAAAGGCATTCGGACAGGCTTCACATAGAAAAGCTTGACAACGGCGAATTTGACTGGCTCATATATTTTGAGGACGGACGACCCGACGGCTACTATTACTGCTTCAGCTCGGACGGGCTCCATACGACGTACCACCGTTTTCTTCCCGAGGATTACGCCGATTTCGGCTTCTGAGGCTTCATATATGCGATTACGCCGCCAACCCCGTCAATCCTGCACAGCAGCCTTTTAAGCAGCGGTCCGAGTATAGCCGCGGCGGCGATTTTTGCAAGGTCAAAGGGGATAAACGGGAATACGCACACGCTCAAGGTGTATTTCAGTCCCGTCTGCATGGAATACATAAACCACATTGTTCCGAAAAAATACGCCGCCGCGCTGCCGAGCACCATTCCCGCTATATAAACCCAAAGCCTGCCCTTGCCGATATAAAGCGCGGCTCCGCACACTGCCGCCAAAAAAATATATCCGACCAAATATCCGCCCGTCGGTCCCGCAAGCTTGCCCACTCCGCTGCCGAAGCTTGAAAATACGGGAAGCCCCATAAGCCCTATGAGCAGATAAAGCACACAGCAGATTGTGCCTCTGATGCCTCCGAGAAGATACACGCAAAGATATATCATCATAAACGAAAGCGAAATCGGCACCTGCCCCGGCAACTGTATCGAAAACGGCGATACCACGCACAAAAACGCCGTCATAAGAGCGATAAGCGCCATATTCAGAATTTTGCCGCCATAGTTTTTTTCCGTAACGTTCTTCATACCGCAAGTATAACCCGTGAAAAAAGAATTGTCAACCCATTATTACAACAGGTTGACAATTAATTTACTTTTGAAATTCCCTGAAAAGCTCCATATCGGATTCCGTAAGCCTTACGTTGGTTTGGATTTTACGCCCGTCGGGAGCGGTAATCGTCAGGTCTATTACGGCACCCTCGCCCAGCATTCCCTGAGAAGCCGCCTGCATAAACGCGGGGACCCTCGGATGATTTGCCGTAAATTTCTCCCATGCGCCCTTCATTTTAAAAATACTTGCGGGATTTATCATTATTCAACCACCTTGATCCAGCCCTTCGGCGCCTCGATGCGTCCCATCTGGATGCCCGTAAGCGTGTCGTAAAGCTCCTTTGTGACAGGTCCCATGTCCGCCATACCGCCGGGAATAAGGATTTCCTCGCCGTGGTTCACTATTTTGCCGACAGGGGAAATAACCGCCGCGGTTCCGCATAAGCCCGCCTCCGCGAACTCCTTCACCTCGTCAAAAAGGACCTCTCTCTCCTCAACCTCAAGACCGAGATACTCCTTCGCAACGTGCACGAGCGAACGGCGCGTGATCGAGGGAAGAATGCTTGACGATTTGGGTACGACCACCCTCTTGTCCTTCGTTATGAAAAGGAAGTTAGCGCCGCCCGTTTCCTCCACCTTGGTACGGGTGCGGGGATCGAGATACATATTCTCGTCAAAGCCCTCCTCGTGCGCCGTAACAATGGCGTGAAGGCTCATAGCGTAATTAAGCCCCGCTTTAATATGTCCCGTTCCGTTGGGAGCGGCGCGGTCAAAATCCGAAACCTTGATTGTAAGCGGCTTCGCTCCGCCCTTGAAATAAGGTCCCACGGGAGTTGCAAACACTCTGAACTGATATTCCTGCGCGGGCTTTACGCCTATTACCGCACTGCTGCCGAACATATAGGGACGCACGTAAAGCGTCGCTCCCGTGCCGTAGGGAGGCACGTATGCGCTGTTCGCCCTTACCGTTTCAGCCACCGCCTCCACGAATTTATCCTTCGGATAAACCGGCATTTCAAGCCTTAACGCCGACTGCTCCATGCGCTCCGCGTTGAGGTCGGGTCTGAAAATAACCGTTTCGCCCTTTTCCGTCGTATAGGCCTTAAGCCCTTCAAATATTGTCTGAGCATACTGTAAAACTCCGGCGCACTCGCTGATTGTCACTGTCGCATCCTCAGTAAGTCCTCCTTCATCCCATGCTCCGTTTCGGTAGTTTGATACAAACCTTTTGTCCGTCGCCATATATCCGAAGCCGAGATTTGACCAATCAATGTTTTTCTTATCCATGGGAATACTTCCTTTCGTTAATACTTGCCTATATGGTACTACAAAAGCGTCCGTATTTCCAGTATATTTTTCATATTACGCCAAATTCGGCTATTTCTTCATCTTGGGATTGACTATAAGCGAGGCGATGTATCCGAAAATAAGCGCCGCCGAGCAGCCCGCCGCTCCCGCCTTAAAGCCTCCGAGGAAAATCCCCAAAAAGCCCTCCATATCCACCGCCTCCTTAACTCCCTTAAAAAGCACGTTTCCAAAGCCCAAAAGCGGCACGCTCGCACCGCTGCCCGCCCAGTCAACAAAAGGCTCGTACAGTCCCGCGGCGCTCAGCACCGCGCCCGAGCAGACTAACAGAACCATAATCCTGCCGGGCATCAGCTTTGTCTTTTCCATAAGAATCTGGACAAGCGCGCATATGCCGCCGCCCACCAAAAACGCAATAAGATAATCCATAATGCCGCCTCCTGACGCAGTAATTATTCAAAATTCTCCAGCATAACCGCGTGCGCGATCCCCGGCACGGTTTTGCCCTCGTTAAAGCTGATTGTGGACAGCAGCGCTCCCGTCGGGACGAAAAGCACCCGCTTAAGCCTGCCCTCGTCCATTTCCTTCAGTATGCTTGCGCAGAGCGTACAGGCGCTGCACCCGCAGCCGCTGCCTCCCGAGTGCGTATCCTGCTTTTCCTTGTCGTAAATTTCTATGCCGCAGTCACGGTGCACGCCCGAAATGTCAAAGCCCCTTTTTTCGAGAAGGTCGATCAGTATCTTCTGCCCCACATATCCCAAGTCGCCCGTATATATTGCGTCGTAATAATCGGGAGTGATTTCCAAATCCATAAAATTATTGTAAATAACGTCGCACGCCGCGGGAGCCATAGCCGCCCCCATATTAAGGGAATCCTCGACTCCGTAATCCACTATTTTGCCCGTCGTGGCTCCCGTCACACGGTTCCCGTGCTCTCCCGTGCCGAGGATAACTCCGCCCGCGCCCGTGACCGTCCACGTTGCCGAAAGCGGACGCTGACTGCCGTAGTCAAGCGGATAGCGGAACTGCTTTTCCGCGCTCGCGTAGTGGCTCGAGGTAAGCGCAATCACGTTTTCGGCGTATCCCGCCGCAACCGTCATCGCCGCCAGCGAAAGCGACTCGCCCATAGTCGAGCACGCGCCGTAAAGCCCGAACAGCGGAATCTCAAAGCCTTGGATCCCGAACGAGGTCGCAATAAGCTGCCCCAGCAGATCCCCCGCGAAAAGGTAGCGGATTTCCTTTCTGTCCATACCCGACTTTTCAAGCAGCACCTCCACGGTCTGCCTCTGAAATTCGCTCTCCGCCTCCTCCCACGTTTTTTTGCCCGCCATGGGGTCGTCTATTATTTTGTCAAAAAAAGCGCCTAACGGCCCCTCTCCCTCCTTTTGACCGACTATCGACGCACGCTCCCTGATTAACGGCGGCACGTCGAAAACGATGCTTGCTTTTCCGATTTTTCCCATATCGCACTCTTCCTTACTAATGTGATTTTGGAAATTATTATGCGGAGTAAAAAAATTTTTATACGCGTGCGGAATCGGTTTTATTGTTTGAAAATTTAAAGAAATTTTGATCAAACGCCGCTTGTTTTTTCCTCGCTTTTGAGGGTGCAGCGCAGACTTCTGATTACCGACAGAATTACCTTCATTTCATAGTCCGAGCAGTCGCTCAGCTCTTTTATGAGAATATTTTTGATTTCGGTATTATTTGACACTTCGGGATAAAATACTTCGTAGAGAGGTAAATCCAGTTCCCTGACCAGCATACACAATATCTCAAATTTGGGGTTGCCCGTACTCTTTTCAATATCTATGATCGTCCTTTTGCATACGCCGATTCTCTCGGCTAACGCCTCCTGTGACAGATTCCTGCTCTTTCTTGTCTCGCGGACTGCGTTTCCCAACGCGCTTACTGATTGGTTCATTTTAGTTCACCTCTTCTTTATTGTAAAATTCACCTTACAAAGCGTCAATTTAACCGCAGTTCGCCAAAATATGAGCTTTTATTCACTTTTTCGACAAATTGGAAGCTCGGAGGACTTTCCTATGGTACAAAAAAATACGGAGGCCGCCGCGCGTCCTCCGTATCCGCAGTATTTATGTCGGAATTATTCCGGCTTCTCAACAAGCGTTACATTCGTGCTGTTTTTTTCATAGGTGCCGTCGTCCGCGAGATGATAATACTCAACCACGACCTCTTCGCCTATCGCATAGTATGATAATTTTTCCACAAGCTCGTTGATCGTCTGAACAGTCTCGCCGTTAAAGGAAATTATTATATCATACTGAACCAGTCCCGCCTTGTCGGCAGCAGAGCCCTTGGTAACGGAGCGTATCTCAACTCCCGCGGGACGGTTGTAGGTCTGCGAAATTCCCTCCGTTATGGTAACTCCCTTGATTCCGAGGTACCCTCTCTCATCCTCCGAGAGCTGTACCCTCGGCTCCATAATCGAAAGCTCCTCGATTATATCCTTTACGGAGGAAATCGAAATCGCGTAGCCCATTCCCTCAACCTTTGTGTTGGTCATTTTGGCGGAATTGATTCCTATAACCTCGCCCTGCGCGTTAAAAAGCGCGCCTCCGCTGTTGCCGGGATTTATTGCCGCGTCTGTCTGAATCAGATTGTCGTACTCTACGTTCTCCACCAGTATGCTCTTATCCAGCGCGCTTATGCAGCCCGTCGTCACCGAAATGCCGTAGCCCATCGAATTGCCTACCGCAATCGCCGCTTCTCCTACCCTGACCTTGGAGGAATCGCCGAAGGTCGCAACCGAATACTTGGTTCCCGAGGGAACGTCCGACAGCTTCATTGCAAGAACCGCCAGATCGGGATTGTTTTTGTAGCCCTTTACATCGACGGGAGCCTCGTTTCCGTCGTAAAAGGTAACTGCCAAATCCTCAACCCCGTCTATTACATGGGCGTTGGTCACAATCAGAAGCTCCTCGTCGTTATGTCCTATAATTATACCCGAGCCGCTTACCGTTGACTGATAGGTCTGACTTCCGAAAAAGCCGTTGTTGACCGACTCGGTATAGGTTCCGTTGATTGCCACAACGGAGGAGATAACCTCCTCAACTATATCCGACACGTCGTATACCGTTGCCTTGATGTCCTTTTTCACATCGGAGCTTTCAACATAAGAAATATTCCCGTGCGTCGGATTCTCTTTCTCCGCCAAGCTCTCTCCAGCGCCGGAAGCGTTGTCCGTGCCCGCCGCGCTTTTTATCGGGAAAAGGGCATAGCCCGCGTAGCTCACTCCGTAGCAGGCAACGCCCGCAACTCCGCCGAGCAGTACGGCGCATACCACGGACGCTATTATCTTAAAAAAGATATTTTTCTTTTTGCGGGGTTTTCCGCTTTTCTCAGGCTCCGGCTGACCCATACCGTAGCCAACGTTAAAATTATCGTTTTCATTATACATAATCACACATCTCCTTTTGCGTCAGCTTCATTTTATGCTTAGAGTATATACATAATTTGTGTAATTTCTGTGTAGCAAATGAGAAAAAGCAATGAAAACCTGTGAGCTTTCTGTGAAAAACCGCTTTTATCGGCTTACCGCGGAGGCGATTACCGTCATATCTCCCTCAAAGCGCATTTTCCCGTAGCCTGCGGGCGCAATCAGGTGAGCTCCCTTTTTAAGCTCGTGCCCGTCAAGCCTTCCGCCGCCCTCAATTACGCTCACGTTGAGGAAGGGATAGCTCTGCTCAAATTCAAAGCCGCCCTTAACGCTTATCTTAAAAACCTTGTAAAAATTATTTTCGATCAGAAGCTCCGAGGCGCTCTCCCGCGGATTCGCCGTATGGCTCAGGCTGTCCCGCGCAGGCTTTGCGGGTACCGTGATAACGTCTATGCTCTGCTTTACATGAAGCTCGCGCGGCTTCCCGTTCGTAAGCCTGTCGTAATCATACACGCGGTATGTAATATCGCTGTTCTGCTGCGTTTCGAGAATCAGGCAGCCCGTGGTTATCGCATGAACCGTTCCGGGGTCAATCTGAATAAAATCACCCTTCGCAATCGGCAGCTCCCTTATAAAGGAGTCCCAGCGTCCCTCATAAATCATGCTCTCAAGCTCCGCGCGCGAAGCCGCGTTATGCCCCACAACAAGCCTCGCGTCATCAGGGCAGTCGATTATATACCAGCATTCCGTTTTGCCGAGCGAGCCGTTTTCATGCTCCCCTGCATAGCCGTCGTCGGGATGTACCTGAATGCTCAGATTGTCGTGCGCGTCTATGATTTTGATAAGAAGCGGGAACTTATCGCCCTCTATCCCTCCGAAAAGCTCCCTGTGATCTTCGTAAAGCCTTGAAAGCTTCATTCCGTCAAAGCTTCCTCCCGCCACCGTCGAATCGCCGTTGGGGTGGGCGGCAATTCCCCAGCACTCTCCGATGTCGCTGCCCTCGATGTCATATCCGAATTCGTCGTGCAGTCTGCTGCCTCCCCAAATATTGTGTGTAAAAACAGGTTTAAGAAAAATCAACTCTCTCATTCTTACAGTCCTTCCTTTTAATAAATTCAATCACCTCGTCGAGGTCGCCGCATACGGCGGCGACATTCGCCCTCGTTTCCTCATCGGGCTGCCACAAATCGGGCACGTTCACGGTCTTGCAGCCCGCCGCCATCGCCGCCCTGACCCCGCTCAATGAATCCTCAAGAGCATAGCATTCCTCGGGCTTTTCCTCAAGCTGCTCGCACGCCTTCAGGTAAATATCGGGCGCGGGCTTGGAATTTTCCACCATATCCCCGCTCACAACCGCCGAAAAATAATCCTTAATTCCCGCGTCGCAGAGATTGCGCTCTATATCCTTCATCGGCGAGGAGGAGGCGACCGCCATTCTGAAGCCCGCCTTTTTCAGATATTCAAGCAGATTGCGCAGTCCCTTTTTCACGGGCACCTTATTGGCGGCATAAAAACCGTCTATAAATTCAAAAGTAAGCCTTGTTACCTCCTCCTCGCTGCACCTGTCCCCAAAGCGCTCGCGCCATTTCTGCTTGGTAAGCTCCATATTCATTCCGAGGGTTTCCGTAACCATAAAGCCCGCCTTGCCGATTCCGACCTTCTCGCCTACCCAGTCCCAAGCCTTTACAAAGACAGCCTCCGTGTCAAACATAAGACCGTCCATATCAAAAACCACCGCTTTCATTTTCGCTCCTCCGTCCCAATTATTTTAACATATTTTGGACCGCCGGTAAATTTAATCCATTAATATTTTCGCCCGTTTTTCACATAATACTCGTGATAATAAATTTTTCAGGAGGTTTTATGGCTAATTTATCCGAAAAAGAACTGTCCGCTCTCAACGACACGCTCTCCGAAGAAAGTCTTTTGGTCAAAAAGTACAAAATGCTTGCACAGCAGACCGACGACGCGGAAATCATGAATAAGTTCGAGGAAATTTCCAAGCGTCACCAGCACCATTACAACGAGCTTTTTGAGCTTCTGAACTAGGAGGAAAAAATGGACGGATTATATTCAGACAAGGAAATCCTTTCGGACGGTCTTGATACCGCCAAGGCGACAACTTCATACTACAATCATTTTTCAAACGAGTGCTCGCACGAGCGCGTGCGCAATGTAATGCTCGACATTCTTGCGGACGAGCATGATATTCAGGACGACGTGTTCCATATGATGTCCGAGCGCGGTCTTTATCCCACCCCCGCGGCGGAGGAAAAGAAAATCACGGAAACAAAGCAGCGTTTCTGCGGCGGCTGCCGTTAGTCCCAAACAGCCGAAAGCTCCGCGCCCCGCGCGGAGCTACATACCGAAATCGGACGGAATGCTATTTCGTGCCGAAGATCCTGTCGCCCGCGTCGCCGAGTCCCGGGCAGATGTATGCGTTTTCGTTAAGACGCTCGTCGAGGTGTCCGCAGTATATTTCAACGTCGGGGTGCGCCTCGCTAAGCCGCTTCAAGCCCTCGGGCGCGGCGATTATGCACATAAAGGTAATATCGCGTCCTCCGCGCTGCTTGATAAAATCAATCGCGGCAACCGCCGAGCCGCCCGTCGCAAGCATGGGGTCGCACACGATAATCTTGCGAAGCTCAATCGGATTGGGCAGCTTGCAGTAATACTCGTGAGGCTCGTGCGTGTTTTCGTCGCGGTACAGTCCTATATGCCCGACCTTAGCAGCGGGCATAAGCGTCAAAAGACCGCCGACCATTCCGAGCCCCGCCCTGAGAATCGGCACGATGGCAGGCTTTTTGCCGTCAATCATCGGACTTTTGGTTTCCTGAATCGGGGTTTTGATTTCAACCTCCTTAAGAGGGAGACTGCGTAACGCTTCATATCCCATAAGAACCGCTATTTCGTCGGTTAGCTTGCGGAACTCGTTCGTTCCCGTGGTTTCCATTCTGAGCATCGTTATCTTGTGCTGGATAAGCGGGTGCTCGGTAATTGTAATTTTTTCGTTGCCGTTGTACATAGTTTCGTCCTTTCTGCTGACTGCGCGTTTTTCCGTGGTTCTGTATGTTATTCTATTCTCTTATATGACTTTTTTCAACCTTTTTACCGTATGGAGCGTCGGCAAGCTCCGTACCGCGTCATTCCCATACGTCAGGCTCCCTGTCTTTACAGAAATACTGCCTGTCCCTTTCGCATATTTGCCTGATTACCTTTATCTAATCCTCCGTTTCGCTTTATTTCGCGGCGCAATTTTACGCGGCGGAATCAGGCACCCACGCCCGAAGCCGATCAAATCCGCTCGCTCCGCTTTAAGAAGCGCCTCCTTTACAAGCTCGTAATTTTCGGGTCTGCGGTACTGAATCAGCGCGCGCTGCATAGCCTTTTCGTGAGGGCTTTTGGCGACGTAAACCTTCTCCATGGTCCTCGGGTCAACGCCCGTGAAGTACATACAGGTGGATATTGTCGAGGGCGTGGGATAAAAATCCTGCACCTGCTCCGGCATATAGCCTATGTCCCTTATATATTCCGCGAGCGCGACGGCGTCCTTTAGGGTCGAGCCGGGGTGCGAGGACATAAGATAGGGGACAAGGTACTGCTCCCTCCCGAGCGACCTGTTTATTTGGGCGCATTTTTTTACAAACGCTTCATAAACGTCGTTGGAGGGCTTTCCCATCAGTCTCAGCACATTGTCCGAAACGTGCTCTGGCGCGACGCGGAGCTGTCCGCTTATGTGATGCTCGCAAATCTCCTTTATAAAGGTATCGTCCTTATCCGCGAGCGCATAGTCAAAGCGTATTCCCGAGCGCACGAATACCTTTTTTACCTTTGGCAGCCCCCTGAGCCTGCGCAGAAGCCTTACATAATCGCTGTGGTCCGCCTTAAGGTTCGGACAGGGCTTGGGAAAAAGACACTGCCTGTCCGGGCAGGCTCCCAAGCTTGCCTGCTTGTCGCAGGCGGTTCTTCTGAAATTTGCCGTCGGTCCGCCCACGTCATGGATATAGCCCTTAAAATCGGGGCGGTTCGTCATTTCCTCCGCCTCCTTTAAAAGAGATTCATGGCTGCGCGACCGGATTATCCGCCCCTGATGAAAGGTAAGGGCGCAGAAGGAGCAGGCGCCGAAGCATCCCCTGCTGCTTGTCAGACTGAACTTTATTTCCGATAATGCGGGAACGCCTCCCTCCTTTTCGTACATGGGGTGATAGGCGTTCATATACGGCAAGCCGTACACATCGTCCATTTCAAGCTGCGACAAGGGCTTTGAGGGCGGATTCTGCACCGCGTAAAGTCCGTTTCCGTAAGGCTCGACAAGGCGGCTCGCGGAATAGGGATCGGTATTGCAGTACTGCGTGTAAAAGCTTTTCGCATAGACAAGCCTGTCCGCCTTAAGCTCGTCGAAGGAGGGCAGCAGCTTAAAGTCGTACACGTCCTCAAGCCGCGACGTTTTGTAAACCGTGCCGTCAATGAAGGTAATATCCCTTATGTCCAGCCCCGAATCCAATGCCTCCGCTATCTCAACTATGGAGCGCTCGCCCATGCCGTAGGAAAGCAGATCCGCCTGCGAATCCAAAAGCACCGAACGCTTTAGGCTGTCCGACCAGTAATCGTAATGCGCCAGCCGCCTCAGGCTCGCCTCTATACCGCCTATAATCACGGGACAGTCCTTGTATTTGCTTCGTATAAGGTTCCCGTACACCGTCACCGCACGGTCGGGACGCTTTCCGCACACCCCTCCCGGCGTGTACGCGTCCGATCTGCGGCGTTTTTTGGACACGGTATAATGATTTACCATCGAGTCCATATTGCCGCCCGAAACCAAAAAGCCGAGCCTCGGTCTGCCGAATACGTCTATGCTGTTTTTATCCCTCCAGTCGGGCTGTGCGATAATCCCGACCTTGTAGCCGCGCGATTCAAGAACCCTGCTGATTATGGCGGGTCCGAACGAGGAATGGTCAACGTAGGCATCTCCCGTAACATACGCGAAATCAACGCAGTCCCAGCCTCTTTTTTCCATGTCCGCTCTGCTGACGGGTAAAAAATCCCTCATTGCCGTACAATTTCCTCCGAATCATTACAGATATTCCAACAGCTCCGCGGGTCTTTCGATAAAGCCTTTTGCTCCCGCCTCCAAAAGCTCCTCCTTATCGCGGAAGCCCCAAAGCACCGCGGTAAAATCCAGTCCCGCATTCGCCGCCGTCTGTACGTCCACCTCCGAATCTCCGACGTACAGCGTATGCTCCTTGGCGCTTCCCAGCCTTGCGAGCAGATCCAGCACCATTTCGGGCGCGGGCTTCGGCAGGATCCCGTCCGAAACGCCCGCCGCCATATCTATCAGTCCCTCAAAATATATTTCGTCAAGCTTTAATACAGCGGATTTTATTTTGTTCGAGGCGATTCCCGTTTTGCAGCCGCGCCGCTTAAGCTCGCGAAGCAGCGGAATAATCCCGTCGTAGGGGCGCGTGCTGTCGTTGCAGTGTATTTGGTAATGCGCTTTAAAATCCGCAAAAACCGCCTCAAAAGCCTCCTGCGAAGCGCCCTCGGGCATGGCGCGCTCAATAAGCCTTCTTACGCCGTTTCCCACAAAACGGCGCACCTCCTTAAGCGTGCGGGACGGGAAGCCGTGCCGCTTAAGCGCGTAGTTGGTGCTTACGCGCAGATCCTCCAGCGTATCCAACAGAGTTCCGTCCAAATCAAAAATAACCGTATCGTACATGGCAGGCTCCTTAACAATCCTCTGTAAGCTCAAGGACATGACCTATATCGCCGTCCTCATAAACATATTTGCAGTACGAAAGCGAACCGTCACGGGGCGACGAATCCGTTCTCAGATATAAAGCGTCCATACCGACTGCCCTCGCGCCCGCAATATCCGCGCCGCAGTCGTTGCCTATCATAATGCTCTCTTTAACGTCAAGCCCGTGCTTGCATATAATCCTTTTAAAAAAAGCCGTATCGGGCTTTTTGCAGCCCTCGTCGGACGAGATGAATATATCGTCAAAGCAGTCCGCGATTCCCGTCCGTTCAAGCTCCTGCCATGTAAAAACCCTCTGTGCGTTCGACAGAAGATATATTTTTCTGCCCGCCGCGCGAAGCCCGTCAAGAACCCTGCGCGAATTCGGATAAAGCCCAAGCCTTTTCGTGGAAATTCTGCGGAACTGCTCTCCCGCCCGCCATATTTCTGCATCGGAAACATCGGGTCTGCCGCTTCGGCAAATCACGGCGAATACGGGAACTATATCTATCTCCGCATAGCTGTACGGGCTCGGCTCTGCAAGAAGCGACGCGATACCGCTTTTATAAAGCTCCCGCGCCCTCTCTCCCGTACAGACGATTCCGCGCTCTGCCAGCCATGCCGCGAACCCGTCCCAAGTCCTCTCGCTCTCCTCGTCCGTTTCTATATCTATCAGTGTTCCGTACAAATCAAAAATAAAATTCTTATACACGAAACGCCTCCGTTTTCAAAATATTCCAAGCTGATTGTAGCATAATAAGACAGCCCGCACAAGAATTTTCCCCGCCGCTCGTATAC
>JAMPDT010000078.1 GCA_023665525.1 Butyrivibrio sp.
GCGAAATGTGCAAAAAAGAACAACCTCGACGCAATCCACGACACCGTTCACGAGATGGCAAAGGACGAGGCAAGACACGGCAGAGCGCTTGAGGGTCTGCTGAAGAGGTACTTCGGGTAAAATTGTAAGGGATAAAAAACGAGGGGACAGGCGGCAACGCCTGTCCTCTTTTTTGTGAGGGGAATACTGTTTGCGGAGCTTCGGGATTTGTTTTCCTTGTTTAACTTAATTTGCATTTTGCCAGTGAGTCATTTCCTTATGTTGAGTTTATTTTTTAAAAAGCCTAATATTCTGTACTCAGCAGGAAATCCGCTATGTGCATTGTCTTAATGCCCTCATAATTTCCGTCCGCAAATTCATCTGCACTTAGTACATATTTCGGGTAGTTGTCGTGTATTTCGAGCAGGCGGCTGTATTCCCGCTTTTCCGTCTTTTCCGAACTTATCTCCTGCGTAACCTGAACATAGATTTTCTCATTCTGCCTCGTTGCTACAAAGTCGATTTCTCCGTCGTTTGTCTTTCCGATATAGACAGTGTAACCTCTGCGGCAAAGCTCCAAGTACACAATATTTTCAAGGCTTGCGGCTACGCTGTCGGCGTTATAGCCGAGAACGCTGTACCGCAGGGCATTGTCTGCAAGGTAAAACTTCTCCTGCGTTTTCAGGATTTCCCTTCCCTGCAAATCATAACGGGAGCAGCGGTGAAGCAGATACGCTTTTTCCAGCTTTTCAAGATAGCTGTAAACCGTTTCGTTATCCAGCGTCCTGTGCTCCGATTTCAGATAGTCGGAAATTGACTTTGCGGAAAATGTGTTGCCGACATTTTGAAAGGTGTACTTTACAACACGCTCCAATTGGTCTATTTTCCTAACCTGATTCCGTTTCACAATATCGGAGAAAACGGTCGAGTTGTAAATATCTCGGACAATCGTGTAAATCTCGTCCTGCGAATACTTCTGCAAATGCGTTGCAGGAAAGCCGCCCAAGCGGACATACTCTGCAAGCTCAGATTTCGGATCACCGACCGTATCGTACTTTTCCTTAAACATCAGATATTCCGAAAAGGACAGGGTAAAAATACGGAAAGCGATATATCTCCCTGTAAGGTAGGTGGAAATCTCCGAGGACATCATACGGGAGTTAGAACCTGTCACATACAAATCCACATCAAAATCCGACACTAAAGAGTTTACAACCTTTTCCCACCCTTTGATTTCCTGAACCTCGTCAAGAAACAGATAGGTTTTCCCGTCAGGCGAAAGCCTTTCTTTTAAGCGGGCGTACATCTGCTTCGCCGTCATATCCTCATATTCCATTGAATCGTAACGGCAGCTTACAATACGGTCTGCGGGAACATTCCGCTCCGCTTGCAGCTTTTCCATAATCATTTTCAGTATCGTAGACTTCCCGCAGCGGCGAACCCCTGTCAGAACCTTTACAAAAGGCGTGTCCACATACGCCATTATCTTATCCACATACATCGGTCTGTAAATCACGATAACCACCTCCGTCTTTAAGATAGTATATCGCAGAATTCTCATTAAATCAATTAGTTTTGCGGTTTAGAATCGCAAAACTTTTCAGTTTTTGTTAAAAAGCACGATGAAAGCCCTCTTTGCGACGCCTGCTTTCTTCATTCTCTGCTCCTTTACATACAAAAAGGACACATAGAATTTTCATGTTCTATATGTCCTAACGATGTTACTGTATTTGATTTTGATTGATATGACTGATTATGCCGGCTGCATTGTTTGGTTTTCTAAGTCCTTAACTGTATCAAGGGGTAATTCGGTAGCTTCCGCTATTTCCTCCAAAGTCATTTTGCCTAGCCTTATTAAATAAGCTGCCGTCTTTTTTGCCTTGTTCAATTCAACTTCATTCCTCATATCCTCCAAAAGTTTGCACATAGCTGCCACTCCTTTCTCGGTTTTTTTGAAGTGCCTGGCTTTCTTAGCAAGCTCCTCAAAAATCATATCATCGGGTTCGGTACAGGAGAAGTCGTGCATCAGCCTGCCGATTTCATCATCGCCCCGATATTTTCCGTTTACATATATTATGTGTGAACCGTCGCCAAACAATACTTTTTCTTCCCCGATAGTGACGTATCTCTCTATCGGATATATCGCTTGGTTCCCTTTCATCACATCGTTTTCCGTAATAAAAATAACATAGCTGTCGGGGATATTCTCCGTATCGCCGCCCGACTTTAATATGTGCGCGTCCAAAAGACTGCTGTTATATCTTGCCCTTTTTGCGCCTGCTCCCGCGTCCGACCGCTGAATTTCCACGTCATATTCCTTGTCGGTGCTGTCAACCGCGTGAACGTCCAAAACAACGGAACGCCCCTGCAAATTCTTAAGCTGCTCCTGTGTCCGAACCGACTTAACCTTTATGTCGTCCAATCCCAAGATAATCCTGAGTATCAGCTCCACACCCTCAAAATTATCTGCAAGGCAGGCAGTCATAAAATCATCGTCCATATAGCGGAACAATTTCAGGCGCTCCAAATCCTGCCGGTGTGTCTGCTCTGTCGTATCCAAAAATATCACCTTCTCTCACTGCTCTTATTATACATCGGACGGTATATTTTGAAAACCAAATTTTTTGTGAACCTTTTTCCTATCCGTTGAACAATTTTGTCGTCATCAAATTCTATAATCCGCTGTTTTGCCAACACCTGCCGAAGATACTGCTTTCACCATAGAAATTTGCGCCTTTCTCTGCTTACTGTGCCAATTCTCCCAAAACTCAATATCCTTGGCATTTTACCCTTTTGCCCTTGTAAAAACGTAAAAATCGTGGTATAACAAATCCAAAAAGGAGGAAACCCGATGTCAAGAACAATCACCGTAAAAGGAATAGGAAAAATATCCGCCAAGCCCGATTATGTCGTGCTTTCCCTGTCGCTGAAATCTCACGATACGGATTACGGCAAGGCAATGGAGCTTGCCGACAAAGAGCTTGGACAGCTTAAGGAGGCTTTGGGCGGCGCGGGCTTTGATAAAAAAGCTCTTAAGACCGCCGATTTTAATGTGCGCGCGGACTATAACAGCGTAAACGACCGCTCGGGCAATTACCGCAGGGAGTTTAACGGCTATACGGTAAGCCACAGCCTTAAGCTCGAGTTTGACTTTGATTCGGCAAGGCTCTCCAAAGCGCTTTCGGCTGTTTCCGACTGTCTTTCAAATCCCGAGCTTTCCGTCGCCTTTACCGTAAAGGACGTTTCCTTCGTGAACGAAAGGCTGCTTCGCGCGGCGGCGGAAAACGCCAAGCACAGGGCGAAAGTCCTTTGCGCCGCCTCGGACGTGGAGCTTGGCGCGCTGCTGTCTGTCAGTTACAGCTGGAGCGAGGCTGATATTTTATCGAATACCGCTTACAGAATGTCCGAGGAATGCTTCGCCGCGCCTATGGCAAGATCCGCCGCCGTCGATATTGAGCCTGACGATATAAGCGTAAGCGACACGGCGGTCTTTGTATGGGAAATCAAATAGAAGCGCTCATAAGACCCCTTCCGAAACGCAGAACGAAACAAACTGCGCCGAGGCGGCTTTTATTTCGACTTTTTCCTGCTCCAAAAGCTTTTTTACACGGCTTACCGAAAGCCCCGTGACCTCGGCAAGCTGCTTTTCGGGGCGCAGCCTTAAGCCGTGGGGATTGTATATTTCAATATGCCTGTACCCCGCGCCGATACTTTCGTCGCTTGCCTCACGAAGCTTTACATAGCGATAGCGAAGCCGTGAAAAATCGACTTCCGCCCTGTTTTTCCCAAACAACGCCAGGCTTCTGCCGAGCTTTTCGGCAAGCGCGGCGTCGTTTCTCATAAAGCCCTCGTATTCATCGGCGGGAATCCTGTCGCTTCTCTGCCTTTCATAGACCGCGAGCTTCAAGGTGTGTCCGCATTCCTCACAGCGGTAAAGCAGCCATACGTCCAGCATATTGCCGTTTGCGTTGACGCGGAATTTCTCCGTGCTCCCGAAGCGGGCTTTCCTGCCGCAGCCTTTGCAGCCGCGGATTACCGTAAAAGAGCCGTCCGTCACGATTTCATATTCAATTTTATTTAAATAGCCCATATATCTGCATCTCCTGTTTATTACTCTGCAAATGCGCGGGCTGTTTCTGCAATAGCCGCGCTATGCGGCGTAAAACGGTGTTGTCATAGAATGCTCCTCCTTTCCCGGGTTCTGCGCTTTAATAAATATAGCATTGCGCGGCTCCTGTCCTCCACCCAATGCTTTTTTATAAAAAAGAATGAGCCGATACCATGTATCAGCCCATTTTTCTTAAGATACGCCATATGCTTTTCTCGGACAAAAAATATTTGCGCGCCAGCCTTTGGGGGCTTTCGCCCATAAGCCGGTCCTCGTAAATTTTCCTGTCGCGCTCCGAAAGCTCCTGCCTTATCCGCGTCCCCGCGCCCCACTCCTGTCTGTGAGCCGCCCTTCGCGGAATGTAGATGCTCGCGCCGTCAACATACTGCTGTATCGTCTCTATTATCTCGGCGGGAAGAATTTCCTCCGCTCTTATATAGCCCATGTCAGCCTCCCAAAAGTAATATTTTACCGTATAGGAACAGCATCGGCTATGTCCTTGTCTTACTCTATGACTGCATAGCCGGCGCTACGCAGAAATAATATATCTGTTCATACAAAATTCATCTCCTCATTATCCGCTTATCTTCCGCTGCCGATTACCGACACGAGATAAAATTCCGCCGCGTCGTCGGGGTGCGTTTCCGTAAGCGTTATGTCAACTCTGTGCTTCTTGCTTTCGCCGTGCTCCATTACGGTGTAAAGCTCAAGCTTGTCGCCCCATGTTTCGTCAAAATTGGCGTCCAGCACCGTGCGGGTGCTTTCGTCGCCGTCGATAACAAGCTCCGCGATCGGGGCGGGGAGCTTAACCGATTTTTTGAACTGAACGGCTATGCAGCTTCCCTCGATTTCAAAGCTGATGGAATCGCCCGTATTTTTCGCGGTCCAGCCATACTTAAAGCAGTCCGTGATATGGCTCTGCTCCTTGGTATCCTTAACGAAGCCCGAAAGCGTCGGCTCGCTGTTTATGTTTCTGTATCTTACCGAATCCTCATACGCGTTTGCGGTGAGCGGCTCGGGGAGCGCGGCAGGCTCCGCGTCCTTTTCCGCCTTCATAATCTGTTCAAGCCCGTAGGTTATGACCGAAGCGACCAGCTCGTGACCAAAGTCGTTGGGGTGCAGATCGTCTGGCGTAATGTCGCGGTTGGGTATAAGCCCCGACACAACCGCCCGATAAACCGTGCTCTGCATACTGACCGAGGGAAGGTCGTAATGCCTTCCGATCCTGCTGTGCATAAGCTGGGCGTTCGCCCCGTTATTGTAAAAAACATTGTGAACAAGCATAACGGCGGGCTTTGTTTTGTAGGTGTAAACCTTTCGCACAAGACCCTCGTAGGTTTCCGCAAAATGCTCGTCGGACTCGTCGTTCACCGAAAATTCTATAATTACGAAATCAGGCTCAAAGGCAAGCACGTCGGAATCCGCCCTCGAAACGCCGAACTGCGAGGTGGTTCCGCCGATTCCGCCGTTGATGTACGTAAATTCGGCGCTCGGAAAGCTTTCGCGCCACCAATCGAACACCCTGTGGGCGTAGCAAAGCTCGGGGCGCGTCGCCACGCTGCCCTGCGTTATGGAGCCGCCCAAAAACGCGATATTAAGACTTTCGCCCGCCTCTGCTCTCTCCATAAGCATTTTCATTCTGTAATTGTTGCCCTTGTTGGATATTGCTCCGCTGTAATCAATCAATTCGCTTCTCATCCGTTCCAAATCTCCTCTCCCAATCCTTCAATATAAGCCGCAAGCTCTCCCGACATCTCCTCCGCCTCGGGTATCCTTATATGTCCCGGCGTTCCCGCGCCGTTGCGCTTATACATAAAATGCGTGACGCGTCCACTGCCTATTTGCCCGCACACCTCGTCAATCGCCCTGTCCCAAGCGGGATCGTGCATAAGTATCGTGGTGGTCAAAATAATACGCGCCGAGGGGTAAAGCTCTGCAAGCCTCTCAATCCACGCCTTGTAGCGGGCGCGCCAGCTTACGGACGCCTCGCTGTCGTAATCCTCCGCCATAATGTTGACGGGATTCGCGTCGTTCTGACCGATCGCCGCAATTACGACATGGGGCTGCCATTTTGAGAAATCCCAAGGCTTAAGCTCTCCCAAAAACGGATTGTACTGTATTTTGTCATAGCTCGATTCCATACCGCGCAAATCGTCGGGACCGTTAAAATAGCCCGTGCCGTCAAGCAGCGCGATGCCGCCCTGAGAGGTATCGTGAAGCTCGGCGTTAAGCCTTCTCGCCGTCAGCCACGAATACGAGTACCAACTGTTGGAAAATTCGCCGTTGTGCTCGGGATCCGCTTTTCCAACATAGTCAAGCGCCTCGGAAACCTCGCCGCAGGAAACGCTGTCGCCGAACACCTCGATTCTTCTTTCGGGAAGCGGCGGCATCTCCAGAAGCTCTGCGCCGTCCTCAAGCTCAAAGCCCTTGAACACAACGTAATGACAGGAATCCTGTCTTTTAAAAAGCATAAGCTCATGGACGCCCTCGCCAAGACCGTCGGCAAGCAGATATTTTCCCTCGCCGTCGGCAAGCTCTACCGCCGACTGAACGCCGTCGGCAATCACGCCCATATAATTGCTCCAGCAGTTCCTGCGGTTGTCCAAGCAAGCCTTAATGCTCGCGCCCGTAAATTTTATTTTGATATATGTAGCCGCAAAAACAAGCACAGGCTCCTTCGGATTGTCAAAATCAATCCTGCCGCTGTACTGTAATTTGGGATTGTCGGGATAAACACGCATAGTTCTTCCTCCGTTCTATTCGTTCAAAAGCTCAAGATTTTTCTTAATAAGCTCACATCTTTGCGCAACACATTCCACCGAGCGCCCCGGGTCCCTCGGAGTGTTGAAAACATAGTCCGTAAGCCTGTCAAGCGTGGTCGCGGCGACGTGCATTCTCGTGTCCGAGGACGCGTAGTAGATAAATACCTCGCCCTTGCCGTTGACAACCGCGCCGTTCGTGAATACAACATTGCTCACATCGCCGACGCGCTCGGCTCCCCTCGGTCCGATCAGAAGTCCCGACGGCTCCGCGATAACCCTCGAGGGGTCGTTAAGGTCCGTCGCAAAGGCATAGATTACATAGCGGAGCCCCGCCGCCGTATTGCGCACGCCGTGGGCGATATGGATCCAGCCCCTGTCGGTTTTGATCGGGGCTGCGCCCGCGCCGTTTTTCGCCTCGGTGATGGTGTGATATTTGCGCAGGCTCGTCATTTTTTCCTCGTCGATAACGGCATGGGTAATGTCGCCGCAAAGCCCGAAGCCGACGCCCCCGCCGCTTCCCGTTTCGATAAAATCGTCCATGGGTCTTGTGTAAAAGGCGTATTTTCCGTTCACAAATTCGGGGTGCAGCACCACGTTGCGTTGCTGGGGAGAGCGCAAGGTCACAAGATTGGGAAGCCGCTCCCATTTCTTAAGGTCCTTGGTGCGCACGATTCCCGCCGCCGCCACGGCAGCCGAAAGGTCGTTTACCGAGGTATCCTTGCTCTCGGAGCAGAATACGCCGTAAATGTAGCCGTCCTCGTGCTGTGTAAGCCTCATATCGTAGACGTTGGTTTCCTCGGGGCAGGTATCCTCCAAAAGTATCGGGTAATCCCAAAATCGGAAATTATCAACGCCGCTGTCGCTTTCAGCCACGCCGAAAAACGACTTCCTGTCGTTGCCCTCGATCCTTGCCACAAGGTAATATTTGCCGTTAAGCATAATCGCGCCCGAATTCATAACCGCGTTTATTCCGAGACGCTCCATAAAGTAAGGATTGCTCTCTTTATTGAGGTCGTAGCGCCACGAAAGCGGAATATGCTCCCTTGTAAGAACGGGATATTCGTACCTGTCGTAAATCCCGTTGTAAAAATCCGACTTTATGTTTTTCCGCGAAAGAAGCTCATCCTGCTTCTTTTTTTCCTCAAAATACTTCTCATGTATCATAAAAGCCTATTCTCCTATCCTCTTAATCACTTCAAGGCACATTCTGCCGTTGTGGTAGGGGCATTTCCACGGCTCGACAAGGGGGCTTCCCGCCATGGGACTGCCGTCCTCGTATACCTCCCTGAACCACTCCGAGCCTTCCCTCGGATCCTTTTGATATGTCTTTATAAAATCCCATTCCGCAATAACCGCGTCAAGGTACTCACGCCTTGAATTGTCCTTAAGGTAGCCGTTCAGGAAGCCGACGAGCGTTTCCGCCTGAACCCACCATATTCTGAGAGTGTTGACAACGCCCTTGTCGCACTCGTTTGCAAGCGAATGACCGTTAAACGCAACCCTGTAAATCTGCTCGGTAAGAGTCCTTGTGATCGGCGTCATTTTGTCAAGGTATTTTTTGTCGCCCACAACCTCGGCGCCCCTGTCAATCAGCCACGCCGTTTCGATGTCGTGCCCGTAGGAATGGAGGTCGATTATCGAATTGTATTCCGCGTCAAAAAATACCTCCTGCCTTTTAAGCTCGGGATTGTATATTTTATCGGCGAACAGATCCATTATCTGTTCAAGCCTCGCCCTGACCCCCGCATCCCCCGACACGCGGTAAAGCTCGGTGTACGCCTCGAACACATGGAGCAGCGTGTTCATGGTCTTATCCGCCATTACGCCGTTCTCGGAAAGCTTCTCGTTGGATTCGGGCTTGAAATCCTTTGTGAACGCCTCAAGATAGCCCACGCTGTCGGTGCATTTCGTTTCTATGATATTGTAAAGCTCAAAGGCAAGCTCAAGCGCCTCCTTATCCCCGCTCGCCTCATAATACGAGGAAAGCGCGTAAATGCAGAACGCCTGGTTGTAGGTGTGCTTCGTGGTATCGAGCGGTCTGCCGTCATAGCTCATCGACCAGTAGATTCCGCCGTTTTCCCTGTCTATGCACACGCCGCGCAGAAACTCGTAGGCGTGCCTTGCCTCGTCGAGCAGGCTTTCGTCTCTTAAGACCGTGTACGCGTTGGCAAAAAACCATGTGATCCTGCTGTTGAGAATACAGCCCTTTTCGGCTTTGGGATTAACCTTAAGCTCATAATCCACCTCGCCGTAATAGCCGCCGTATTCGTCGTCGCGGAGCTTCTTCCAAAAAGGGATTATCCCGTCGGTAAGCTCCCTTTTGATTTCTTTTTTCAGATTAAGCAATTCCGTCATTTCAGTCCTCCCCCACAAGATGAATAAGCTTCGATTGGAAATCTCCCCAAAGATTGGGAATTATCAGTCCCGCCCTCATAAGCGTGTCGCCGTAAAATACCTGCTCCGTTCCCTCGACGCGGTAGCGTTTTTTTGCGTCAAGTCCCGGAATACGGATTCTTCTGCTGTGGAAGTTGGGTCTGTTGAGAACCGACACATAGGTGATAAGCGCCTCGGATTTGTCCTTGGCAACCACCTCGTAGCAGTCGTATATTTTATTTTCGCTATATGACGCGATCCTGTAATAATCGCCGTTCCGCACAAGGTCGTTATACTTGTGGTATGCGGCAACCTGCGCGGGGATCTGCGCCCTGTCGCTTTCGGGTATTCTCGTTACGTCAAGCTCGTAGCCGAACGTTCCGCAAAGCGCGACGTTTCCTCTCGTTTCAAAGGGTGTAACCCTGCCGACCGTATGGTTCGGGCAGTCGGATACATGCGCGCCCATTGTCGAAAGCGGGTAGATTAACGCCGTTCCCTCCTGAATTTTAAGGCGTTCAATCGCGTCCGCATCGTCCGAGCACCAAATCTGAGGGCTGTAATAGAGCATACCGGGGTCGAAGCGCGCGCCGCCGCCCGAGCAGTTCTCCAAAAGCAGCTCGGGAAATTCCCTTGTCAGCCTGCCCTGAAGCTCATAAACCGCAAGCACGTACCTGTGGTAAAGCTCTCCCTGTCTGTCGTCGGGAAGATAATTGCTGTGGAGGTCTGTAAGCTGTCTGTTCATATCCCATTTGACATATTCTATATTCGCGCTTCTTAACACCGAGGCAACCGCCTCGTAAACATAGTCAACCACTTCAGGATTCGACAAATCGAGCACAAGCTGGTTGCGCGAGCGCGTCGCCTCCCTGCCGGGAATGCTTATCGCCCAGTCGGGGTGCGCGCGGTACAAATCGGAGTCGGGGGAAACCATCTCCGGCTCGAACCAAATTCCGAATTTAAGACCTATTTTGTTGACCTCGCTCACCAGATAGGGAAGCCCTCCGGGAAGCTTTTCCTCGTTGACCGTCCAATCGCCGAGGCTCGTATTGTCGTCACTTCTGCGCCCGAACCAGCCGTCGTCCATAACGAGCATTTCTATGCCGCATTTTTTCGCCTCGCGCGCTATGTCGAGCAGCTTTTCGGTATTGAAATCGAAATAGGTCGCCTCCCAGTTGTTGATGAGGATCGGGCGCCTGCGGTCCTTGTAGGGGCTTCTTATCAGGTGGTTCCTGTACAAATCGTGAAGATTTCTTGTCATTGTCCCAAGCCCCGTATCGGAAAAGGTCATAACGACCTCGGGAGCGGTGAAGCATTCATCCTTTTCAAGTCTCCAGTCAAAGCCGTAGGGGTGTATTCCCATAAGCACCCTTATCGTGCCGAACTGTTCCTTTTCAGCCTGCGCAAGAAAATTGCCCGAATACACGAAATGGAACGCGTACACCTTTCCGTAATCCTGCGCTATGTCCTTTGACGCAACCGCGATAAAGGGCTGCTCCTGATGCGAGGTTTCGCCCTTGAAGGAGGCGGCGTTCTGCCGTCCGTAGGCGATCGGTCTGTATTCTATCTGTCTTTCCCTGCCCCATGAGCCGTGGAGCGAAATCATTTGATAGTCCTCGTCGTCCATATCGACGGAGGCTGACATCAGCTTCGTGAGATGAATCGGCTCGTCTTTTTTGTTGGTAACGGACACGGAGCGCGTTATAACGTCCTCTTTTTCAAAAACACTGTATACAAGCGTCGCTTCAAGCCCGAGCACGGGGTCCTCCGCGTAAAGCTCGAGGCTTTGGCACTCGTTTTCGCCGCCGAAGGTCGCGGGCAGTCCGGGAAGCGCCTTTTTGCCCGCGTAAATGCTGTGTCCCTTATAGGTAAAGCTCACCGCCCTGCTTCGGTCGGCGCAGCGTACCTCGATCGCGCCCTCCCTGTAATCGCCCACGCCGTTTCCCGGATATTCTACGGGAAAAGCGTCAAAGAACGATCCGCGGTCCCTCGCGTTTTGGGACGGCACAAACGGAGATTCCGACGTTCTGAGCAGATAGCTCAAATCGCCGTCGCTCACCCTCGCCCCGTAATAGCAGTGTCCGATAAATTTTTCCTCGTCAACGATACCGATCACATAGCTGGTATTGTCCGTGTCAAGCTTAAAGCTTAAAGAATCCTGATTGAATGTGATTCCCATTGTTCTTCCTCCAAATCTCTCCCGCTTTAGTCGGGGTATACTTCCTTCATCGCCTCCAAAAGCTCGGGAAATTTTATTTCATATGTGCGCCTGTCGATAAAGCCGAGATTTTCCCCGTCCAAATTAAAGTAGCCGTTGTCCCACCAAAAGCAGGGCACGCCTATCTCCTTGGCGGCGCTCATATAGTATTTGAGCCACTGTGCGCGCTGTTCGGTATTATCCTTATTGACCGCGCCGAATTCGCCGATTATTACGGGGATGCCCTTGTCGGTAAAAAGCGTCTTAAGCCTCGTCATCAGCTCGTCTATTTCCCGCGTATCGTTGTTCCATTCGGCAGTACCGTTCGCGTTCAGCGCAAAATTATAGGGGGTGTACGCGTGAACCGACACGATGATTCGGTCGTCGTCCTCGGGGACCTCCAAATGCTCGAGCGCGACCGCGGAATTTGCCGCGTAATCGGGAATCATAAGCATTCTGTAAGGGTTGGAGCCGCCGCTGCTCCTTATCGTTTCGATAAAGGCTTTATTGGTGGCGTTTACCACGTCCCAGCCCTCCTCGTCGCCGCCGCTCCATTCAAGCGAGGTCCCGACCTTGCGCGGCTCGTTCTGTCCTTCAAAAATAAGATGCTCGTCGTAATCCTTAAACCGCTCGGCAATCTGTCCCCAAACCGCCCGCATTATTTCGCACGCCTTTTCCTGATTGTCGTAGTAGGGATAGTTCCAGTCCTCGTGGTGCAGGTTAAGTATCACGTAAACGCCCCTGTCGTATGCGTAATCCACAACCTCCTGAACCCTGTCCATCCAGCTTTCCACTATCAGATAGTCGGGCTCGGGCGCGAGATGGTCCGTCCATGAGACGGGAATCCTTATTGTCGTAAAGCCCGCGTCCACCAGAGCGTCAACCAGTTCCTCGGTCAGCTTGGGATTTTTCCATGCCGTTTCCCATTTCCACGGCTGCTCAACCCTTATGATTCCGCTGTTGGTGGAATCCAGCGAATTGCCGAGACTTATTCCC
>JAMPDT010000079.1 GCA_023665525.1 Butyrivibrio sp.
AAAGACGCAAACCATCAATTTTTACAATATAAACGACGTTTTCTACTGCGTTGACCTTCCGGGCTACGGCTACGCCGAGGCCTCCGTGGAAACAAAGGCGAAATGGGGTAAGATGATAGAGCGCTATCTCAAAAGCTCCAAGAAGCTCAAACAGGTTTTCCTGTTGGTGGACATAAGGCACAAGCCCTCGGAAAACGACAGGCTCATGTACGAATGGATTGTTTATCAGGGCTATACTCCCGTCATAATCGCGACCAAGCTCGACAAAATCAACCGCAGTCAGCTTCAAAAGCAGCAGAAGCTTGTGCGCGAGGGCTTGGGACTGCCCGCCTCGGGAATCGTGATTCCGTTTTCCGCGCAGACCAAGCAGGGGCTTGAACGGATTTGGGAGGTAATAGACGGGATATGCGCGGAGATTTAACAGCGGTAAAATAATATTTTTTGAAAGAAAATGAAGCTTTTTCCAAAACGGCTTGCATTTTCTTTTTTGTGTACCGATATTAAACAGGCTTCACGGCGGGGCGGCGGCAATTAACGATAGTTTCGCATTTGTGGAATAGATGCAGCAAAAAAAGATAAACTGTTTACAGAGGAGAAAAAGGCGATTGCGGAGGTGCTTTAAATGATTTATACGGTTACGTTTAATCCGGCGGTGGACTACATTGTGCATACGGACGAAATGAAGGTCGGCGGCGTAAACAGGCTTTCGGGCGAGGAGCTTTACTTCGGCGGCAAGGGAATCAACGTATCCTTTGTGCTGAAGGAGCTTGGAATCGAAACAAAGGCGCTCGGCTTCGTGGCGGGTTTTACGGGCGACGCTATCGAAAGAGGCGTGCGCGAAAGGGGAATCGCCGCCGACTTCGTTCATCTTTCGGAGGGCTTTTCGCGGATCAACGTAAAAATAAAATCGGGCGAGGAAACGGAGCTTAACGGACAGGGACCGAGGATCCCGAAGGAGGCGGTTGACAGCCTTTTTGAAAAGCTCGGACAGATAAAGGACGGGGATACGCTCGTGCTTGCGGGCAGCATTCCGAATACGCTTCCATCCGATATGTATGAAAAAATACTTGAGCGCTTAAAGGACAGGAGGCTTCGGGTAGTAGTTGACGCGACAAAGGATTTGCTTGTGAAGGTTCTTAAATACAAGCCCTTTCTGATTAAGCCGAATAATTTCGAGCTGGGGGAAATATTCGGAAAAGAGCTTAAAACCGATGAGGAAATTGCCGAATATGCCGCAAAATTAAAGGTTATGGGTGCGGTAAACGTGCTTGTGTCCATGGCGGGAGACGGCGCGCTTCTTTTGGACGAATACGGAAAAATCCACAGGCGCGGGGTGTGCAGGGGGACGGTGCGCAATTCCGTGGGTGCGGGAGATTCGATGGTCGCGGGCTTTATCGCGGGCTGTGAAAGGAACGATTACGATTACGCGCTTAAGCTCGGAACCGCCGCAGGGGGCGCAACCGCTTTTTCGGAGGGACTGGCGCAGAGGGAAGAAATATTCGGATTGCTTTCGGGGCTGTGATCCGTAAAAAATAAGGGGATTATAATATGAGAATAATTGATTTGCTGAATGCAAAAAGCATTCTTTTGGGCGCCGCGCCTTCGTCAAAAACGGAAGCGATAGACACTCTTATTGAGCTTCAGCTTAAGGGCGGCAAAATAGCGGACGCCGACGAGTACCGCAAGGGCATTCTTGCGAGAGAGACCTTAAGCTCCACGGCGGTCGGAGAGGGGATCGCGATTCCCCACGCCAAAAGCGAGGCGGTTAAAGCGCCGTCGTTAGCCGCAATGACGGTTCCGTCGGGCGTTGACTATGAGGCGATGGACGGAGAAAAATCCAACCTCATTTTTATGATTGCCGCTCCGAACGACGGCAACGTGCATCTTGAGGTTCTTTCAAGACTGATGACAATGCTTATGGACGAGGCTTTCAGGGCAAGGCTCATTGCGGCGAAAACAGCCGACGAGTTTCTCGGAATAATAGACGCTGCGGAAAAGGAAAAGTTTCCCGACGAGGCGGCAAAAGAGGACGGCTCCGCAGATGACAGCGGCGGCGTTAAGGCGGGCGGCTATAAGGTGCTTGCGGTAACCGCCTGCCCCACGGGAATAGCGCATACCTATATGGCTGCCGAGGCTCTTGAAAAGGCGGGCGCAAGGCTCGGCGTTTCGATTAAGGTTGAAACCAACGGCTCGGGCGGCGCGAAAAATATTCTCACAAGCGGGGAGATCGACGAGTGCGACGGAATAATCGTAGCCGCCGACAAAACCGTGGAGATGTCGCGCTTTGACGGCAAAAGAGTAATAAGCGCCAAGGTTTCCGACGGAATCAAGATTCCCGAGGAGCTTATCAAAAGAATAGAGGCGGGCGACGCTCCCGTATACAGGCACAACGGCGAGAAAAATGACGGCGGCGCGGCTTCAGGCGAGAGCGCCGGACGCAAAATATACAAGCACCTTATGAACGGAGTTTCCAATATGCTGCCGTTTACGGTGGCGGGCGGAATTTTTATCGCGATTGCTTTTCTGATAGATACGGTGGCGGGCGCGCCGCAGGATGCAAGCTTCGGCACCTATACCGCGGGGGCGGCTTTTTTCAAAACAATCGGAGATTACGCGTTTAACTTTATGATTCCCGTGCTTGCCGCGTATATCGGCAAATCAATAGCGGACAGACCGGGCTTTCTTGTGGGGCTTGTGGGCGGCGCGTTGGCTGCGGCAGGCTCGACCTTCGCCGCCGTTAAGGGCGATATTCCCTCGGGCTTTTTGGGAGCGCTTTTTGCGGGCTTTGCGGGCGGCTATCTTATGCTCGGCGTCGAAAAGCTCTGCGACAGGCTCCCCAAGGCGCTTAACGGAATCAAGCCCGTGCTTATATATCCGCTTGTGGGACTGGGGCTTATCGCCGTTTTGATGTGCGCCGTCAATCCCTTTATGGGACTGATAAATACGGGGTTAAGCAATCTGCTTGCTTCGATGGGCAACACAAGCAAGGTTGTGCTCGGCTGTGTGCTCGGCGCGATGATGTCGATTGATATGGGCGGACCCTTCAACAAGGCGGCGTATGTATTCGGAACGGCGGCGATAACCACGGGCGGCTACGATATTATGGCGGCGGTTATGGTCGGGGGAATGGTTCCGCCAATCGCGATCGCGCTTTCGACTACCTTTTTTAAGAGCCGCTGGACGCCCGAGGAGCGCAAGAACGGTACGGTCAACTATATTATGGGGCTGAGCTTTATAACCGAGGGCGCGATCCCCTACGCGGCAGCGTCCCCTCTTAAGGTTATTCCCGCCTGCGCGGTGGGCGCGGCGGTTGCGGGAGGGCTGTCAATGGCGTTTGACTGCACGCTTATGGCTCCGCACGGCGGAATATTCGTATTCGCGGTGGTCGGCAACTGGCCCATGTATTTGGCGGCTCTGGCGGCAGGCTCGGCGGTCGGAATGCTTTTGCTCGCGCTTTTTAAAAAGAAAATTACACAATAAAGCCATATACGGGGAGGAAAATATTATGGTATCAAAAACAGTAAGGGTTGTGAACGCGCAGGGAATGCATATGCGCCCCGCGGGAATGCTTGCCGCCGAGATGAAAAAATTCGCGGGCTGCAATACGCTTCTTAAGGTGAACGGCAGGGAGGTAAAGGCGACCGCCGTAATGCAGATTATGGCGGCGGGAATCAAATACGGCTCCGAGGTTGAAATCGTATGCGACGGAGAGGGCGAGAGGGAGGCTCTTGAAGCGGCGGCGGGAATGTTTGAGAACGGTTTCGGAGAATAGCGGGCAGGTGATATTATGGAAAAATATACGGGTAAGGGCGTATGCGGCGCCGTAGCCATAGGAAACGCGTATGTTTTTAAACGCCGTGAGGCAGTCGTAAAGCGCGAGAAGCGCGAGGACTGCGCGGGCGAAAGGGCGCGTTTTGAGAGCGCCAAGGCAAGAGCGATTGAACAGCTCGGAGAAATCCATGAAAAGGCGCTTAAGGAGGTCGGCGAGGCAAACGCGCAGATTTTTGAAATCCATATGATGATGCTGGAGGACGACGACTACAACGAATCGGTCAACAGCATAATCGAGGGTCAGAGAGTGAACGCCGAGTATGCCGTAGCGGTCACGGCGGACAATTTCGCGGAAATGTTCGGGGCTATGGAGGATTCGTATATGCAGGCGAGAGCCGCCGACGTTAAGGACATTTCCGACCGCGTGATCTGCAATCTTTCCGAGGAGAGCGGCGACGGAATCGGAATGCCCGACAAAATGATAGTCTGCGCAGACGATTTGGCTCCGAGCGAAACCGTGCTGCTAGACAAGGATAAGGTTCTCGCGTTCGTTACGGCGAGGGGCTCGTCCAACTCGCACACGGCGATTCTTGCGCGCAATATGGGAATACCTGCCGTAATCGGGGCGGGCGAGGCTTTTTTGACAAAAATAAAGGACGGCGACAGCATTATCGTTGACGGCGGCACAGGCGAAATTTATGTGAATCCCGACGGCGGCACGCTTGAGCGTATGGACCGAAAGCAAAAGGAGGACGAGGAAAAAAAGCAGCTTTTGCAGGAGCTTAAGGGCAAGGAAAACGTCACTCTCGACGGCACGCGCGTCAATATTTTCGCCAATATCGGCAGCGTCGAAAATATAGGGTCGGTGCTTCTTAACGATGCGGGAGGAATCGGGCTTTTCAGGAGCGAATTTCTCTATTTGGAAAACAGCGATTACCCGACGGAGGAGCAGCAGTTTGCCGCTTACAAAAAGGTGCTTGAAAGCATGGCGGGCAAAAAGGTAATTATCCGCACGCTCGACATAGGAGCCGACAAGCAGGCGGATTATTTTAACTTGGATAAGGAGGATAATCCCGCCCTCGGCTTCCGTGCAATCCGCATATGCCTGACGCGCCCCGAAATTTTTAGAACGCAGCTTCGCGCGCTCTACCGCGCCTCGGTTTACGGGAATCTCGGAATAATGTTTCCGATGATTACCTCGGTAAAGGAGGTTGAGCGGATACTTGAAATCTGCGCCTCGGTCCGCGGCGAGCTGAAGGCGGAGGGACTGGAGTATTCGGATTTGGTTGAGCTTGGAATTATGATAGAAACTCCCGCGGCGGCAGTCATCAGCGACAGGCTCGCCCCGTTGGTCGATTTTTTCAGCGTGGGAACGAACGATTTGACGCAGTACACGCTTGCCTGCGACAGGCAGAATCCCAAGCTTGAGGAGTTCTGCGACACGCACCACGAGGCACTCCTGCGCCTCATAGAGCTTGCCGCCAAAAACGCGCACGGCGGCGGCGCGTGGATTGGAATCTGCGGCGAGCTGGCGGCGGATTTGACGCTTACGGAAAGCTTTCTGCGAATGGGAATCGACGAGCTTTCGGTATCGCCCGCATATGTGCTTAAGCTGAGGGATAAGGTGCGGAGGATTGATTTGGGCGGCAGGGATTAGGCGGGAGAAAAGGGCAGCGGATATGAGCGATAGCATTGCTTGAAAAAAAACGCCCAAGATAGAAGCTGAATAAACGGGCAGCTTCTATCTTGGGATTTGTAATCGGTAGGACAATTTGGGCAGATAACATTATTTTCTGACGGTCAAGCCATTAATCAGGTTACTTACTCCGTCAACCGCAAGACAGAGTCCCATAATAAAAATCTGCGAGACTGCGGCGCCGAAAGGATCAATTACCATTAGAATTCCGATAATAGCCGAAACAATTCCGACAACTAACGAAATTACCCATTTACTGCTCTGCTTTCTGTTCAGGATGGACTGAATAATATTTACTGCGCTGTTGACAATGACAAGTACCCCGATTATAAAAGGCAGAATCGAAACGACGGTTTTAATTTTTGTAATAAGAACAATACCGACGACTATTATCACAACAGACTTTAGGATGGAGATAATGCTGTCCTTGCTGACTCCTTCTTCCCCGCTTTTTTTGCGTCGGGCAAAGAAAACAATCAAGCCGATAACACCCGCAATTATAAGTCCGCAGCCGATTATCATGCAGGCGATGTCCATTGCCGCTCTCGGCCAAACCATCAAAACAATACCGAAAATAATCATGATAAGTGAAGAAACAACTTCGTTTTGAAGAATCTTTTTCATCTTATACAACTCCTTTGATTTCAATTTTTTGTTTCATTTTACACCATATTGCTTGTAAAATATTACAAAATCAGATATAATATTATTAATTTGGATAATTCGGAGGGGCTTTATGCTCAGCCTGACTTCTTTTTGCAGATACCTTTATTCCACATATTTTTTGCCGGTTTCGTGCCTTCATGAATATACCCAAACTTTTTCCGTAGGATTGCCAAGCGATATACATATTTCTTCCCATATAATTGGTAAATTGTATTCATCAAAGCACTATCCGGCAGTTTATACAGCCGCGGATAGCGGGTTTTACGGTCTTATAAAGCTGAATAAAAATGAGGAATGTCTTTTACTGGGTCCTGTATACAGCACGCCCGTAACAAAAGAAACGGTGCGCAATTTTATGCTGTTGCACGCGGTAAATTCCGAGAGATTGGAGGAGCTGGAGCGGCAGTTGACGGCAAAGCCGCATTACAGCTATAATCGGTTCCTAAACCTTTTGGCATTTCTGCATTTTATTTTAACTGAGGAGGAGGTTTCCGTAACAGAGCATTTCGCCGTATCCGAAATATCCTTTGAGGATGAAATTGCCGAACAGAATTTGAAACTTGTCTCCCTTGCTCATGATGAACAGCGTCAGAGAGGAACCTATTTTTTTGAGCAGAGAATGCTTGACTATGTAAAACGAGGAAATGAGGATGAGCTGCGAAAGTTCCTGCTGGATTCGATCCAACAGCAGGAGCTGCCTGAAGGAAGTCTGTCCGATGATGCGCTCAGGCAAGCCAAGGACGTTTTTATCAGAGCCGTAACAATGGTCGGAAGGGACGGCGCCATTTTGGGAGGGATGGATATTGAACAGGTATATTATCTTACGGATTCCTATATTCGGGAATGCGAATACCTGTTATCCGTTGATTCCATTAAAAACTTACAGTTTAATATGCTGATTGATTTTACGAGGCGTGTGTCGCAGGCGCAAATGCCCGAGGGAATTTCTGCCGAAATCAATAGTTGTATTCAGTATATTTCAAGCCATATCTGCGAAACAATCAGTTTGGACGATGTGGCTGCCGCTATCGGAAAAAGCCGGGCGTATACTACATCGAAATTTCGGAAAGAAACAGGATTCAGCATTGCCGAGTACATTACAGGGTGCCGTATGAGAGAGGCAAAGGCACTGCTCAAATATTCCGATATGAGTATCGCTCAAATCAGTGTGTATCTAAATTATGCAAATCAGGGACATTTTCAAACGGTATTTAAAAAATACTATGGTGTGACGCCAAATAAATTTCGGCAGAATGAGCGGAGGATTTTTAGGAATATTTAAAGCGGGACAGCATTTGCCAAAGGGGTTTTCTGGAAAATATACCGTCTCACGATTTCGGGCGTGAGTTCTGTTATCTTGGTGTACTGTTTTACAAGCCGCATAAACTTTGTTACATTGTTTGTTTCTTATTTTAGGGTTGAAAGTTCTTCGATACAATCAAGATAGGCTTGCTCGACATCGCTCAATGTCCGCGCTTGATATTTTTTGTATTCGTCTTTGGCTTTTTCAATCGCCTGCTCGTGCGTAACCGATCCTGCGCCTTGCAATAATTTTTCGCCGCCCATAATAAGTATTCTGTCAAGATGTGCTGCCCAATCCGCCATAGTCATTGCTTGCTCGCGTTCAGCTTGACGCTCCGCAAAATCCAAATATCCCGATACAATTTGTCCAAGTGAACGAAGTTCTTTTTCGTTTAAATAATTTTTTGCAACCACTGCATCCTGCAAGTGCGGCTTATCTCCTTTGAAAGTTGTAAGCCCCATAAATTCTTTTTCGGCATCGGCACGGGAATAGATAACTTCCGCCGCTGTTTGTCCGTGTACAGCATAGTGAATTTTATTCTGAACTTTTTTGAAAAACTCAATAGAAATTTCTGCTCGCGGGTCGTAGTCAATACTTGTCGCGTAAATATCCAATATCTGCCGATAGAAAACTTTTTCGGACGCGCGGATATCGCGGATACGCTCTAATAGTTCTTTGAAGTATCCGACGCCACCAAGATTTTTTAAACGCTCGTCGTCCATTGTAAATCCCTTGCGGATATACTCGTTTAACCGCTTAGTTGCCCATTGACGGAATTGTGTGCCACGCAAGGACTTTACGCGATAGCCGACGGAAATAATAACGTCGAGATTATAATAATCCAACTCGCGTTCCACTTGACGCATCCCTTCGATTTGAACTGTTGCAAATTTTGCAACAGTTGCCGCATACTCAAGCTCACCCTCTCCAAACACGTTTTTGATATGCCGTGAAATCGTCGATTTATCTCTATCGAACAACGCCGCCATTTGGTCGAGCGTAAGCCACACTGTTTCGTCTTGAAGCAGTACATCCACTTCGACGTTGTTATCTTCGGTCTTGAAGATTATAAAATGTTGATTGGTGGTAGGTAGGTTGTTACTCATTTTAGTTTTCCTCTGCTTCAATCTCTTTTAATTTTTTAATTGCAATTTGTAAAGACAATAGATGTTTAGGTGTGAAGCGAATAGTAGTAGGTTTACCTTCTAGTGTAATCGAAACGTCAACAAAAGCACTTTGTACAGCACTTATATTGATTCTTTCAACCTGTTCAATTAGACCGCTAATCGTTAATTGGCTATATTTGAATTTTGCCGCACAATTAGGGCACAAGCATAAAGTGTTCCAGCCTAAATCAAGATTGATTTGTAATGAATCATCTAATTTACCCGTATTGAATATATTTATTGCTTCAAAATATCGTTTACCTTTTGCTGTTAATATCCCTTCATTTCCGCATAGTTGACAATGAGAGTGATACTCGTTTCTGACGAAAGTTTTCTCATTGGTATCTGGCTTTTCTAATACAAATTGAAGTTTTCTTATATAAGTAGGCGGTGCATCTCTGTCGTCAAACTCTTTTTCTAACTTTAATTTACGTTTTTCAATATTTTTTGGTTTATGAAACACACCGTAATCATCGTCATCACCATATTCCGGAGATTGAATTCTATCGGAAGTAGCCGCTAATTCTGTTAGAGATTTGCCCGTTCTTTGGCGCTTTTTCTCTTGCATTAAAGCAAGCATTTCTTTTTGATCTTCTTTTGAGTATTGAGCAAAAGCAAGCACATCTTCATCTTCTATGCCCTTACTTTTGAGTTGCTCCACTGCATCGTCGGGTTTCTTTGAAATTTCTGAAAGCAGTACAGACGGTTTATCATAGCGAAAATCATCAAGCAAATCGTCTTTTGTTATCTCAAATGGGCATTTGAATGTACCACTTTGGGTTGGAATCCAAGCGGTGCGTTTCAAATAATAAACTATTGTCGATTCTAATTTTTGTATGGCGGTACTATAATTTGGTCTATATTTCGTCAATAAGCAATCGGAATCATTACAGTGTAAGACAACTTTCCACAACAACAAAGATTCCGCTAGGAGATTTTCTTTCTCTATATTTTTAAGTTCGCTCCAATCAAAACCATCAATTGTATATGTAGATTTTAAGCAAGTATCACAACGCTCACGGTTATTCTTTAGCAAATGATACAACGGGAAGTTATAAGGCGAAAGTTCTTTAGACTCTACTATTTTTGGTTCAACTTTTCCTCCAAGCTTAGCGAAAAATTCTTTTAATATCGGTAAATCTTCCCCTATAACTTGGTAGTGTCCTTGTGCAAGAGTATATTGAGTTTTCTGAAAGAAAAATGATACGGTATCCGACCAACAGCAATCAGCCGCTTTTACTTTATAAATAGATTCAGTCTCATCATCGTCACGTTCAACCGCGATAAATATAGGGCTATCAATAAATTCATCAATATTGATAGTACCTTTTTTATAGCACTCAATTATCTCCATTATTTTTAGAATCATATCATCAACGGGAACGCTCTCCCCTGATACATCCGCTATCAAATCTTCTCTTTCGCACATTTCTTTTATGCCAAGTGATAATAAAAATTGCTTTATGGCTTTATCTTGAGTCGAGTTTTTAAGAGAGATATTTATATAAATGGGATTCTTTATATAATGCTTTGGATGATATTCTGTTCTTAAAAACAAGCTGTCTTCAATGCTATGAAGATTCTTATCTTCACATATAAGAAAATTTACTTTATGTAAGATTTCATTCCTTGTTGGTTTGCCATAATATTTATTGGTTTCTCTGTCTTTTGATTGCGAAAATAGATAGTAGAGCGTCTTAAAATACTCCCTATTATTTTGCACTGCAAAAAGCTCATCGAAGAAAGTATTATCCTTTTCCAACGAATCAATAAAATTCTCTATCGTATATTCTTCAATGTCAAATTGGTCGATGAAATATTCTATTTTTGTTACGGAAGGTACAGTAGGTATCCAACTTTTTTGATATAGTTTTTCAACAAATTCAATCGGTAATATTGTTAGAAGTTCTTTGTTAGCTGCCTTATAAATATCATTAATAGAACAATATTTACCGTCTTTTGTTATAAATAATTCTTCATTTTCAAACTCTTTTTTAATGCGAGTGGCAAAAATTTTATACCTACTATTCAGTTGATTATTATAATCTCTTAAAATTGGTAATGTAGAATATGCCGCATAGTCGAGCATTTTTGCTTTCTTAAACCAATGCAATGATTCAGCTGCCAAATCAGCCAATTTGTTTATTAGCTTATCATTGGCTTCTCCGTCTTCGCCTTTAGACAATATTACATCACGTGCAACGGTAGAAGCAAACGGTGCATTAATATGAAAATGTAAAAGACTATCCATTTCGGTCGGAAAGAACAAACAAATTTTCCCGACCAACGAACTATCCAATGTAAACACATTATCTTCACTTTTATTAAGCCTGTAAGCGACAGCAACGGGGAATGATTTTACAGCTTTGTTATTGGAATCTTTATCGCTTACCATAATAGGGCAATCATCCGAAAATCTTGCCCAATATGTCGCAGTTTTATCTAAATTAGGCTTTTTAACGGTAATTGCGTAAAGGAATCGAATATTCAAAATCTTGCTCTCAATCGAAATGTAACCTTCGCTACCGTTGGGTAAATAATAGTGGATTATCTTTATGTGTGTTAAGAAAAGAAGCGCCGTTTCATTTAATTTGTCAAAACCTTCTTGGATTATCTCTTTAACAGCGTCTTTGGCAGACTTATTGGGATTATCAAATGGGAATATGAATTGTGTAAAATTTTTTCGAGCAGTTTGTGGAACGCCGTCATCATTTGGAACTATAACGTTTTTAATACGAAAGTTAAATTCACCGGAATGAATCTCCGGAGTATTAGTATAAACATAAACGGCTTTGAAACCCATACCGAATTTTCCGATTTGAGTTGGATCGTTTGCCTTTGGACTTTTACCTTTATTTGTAATAGCATCTATATCGTCCAAATTAAAATCGCGTTTTGTTCCGTTGTGTTCAAAAATAAGTCTATCACTAAAAAGCCTAAATGTAACTTCTGTTGCATTCATATCTTCTGCATTTTGAAGCAGCTCATAAATGAAGTGAGCAGGATCGGGATAAAAACCTGTGTGTTGATCCAAAAAACCTAACACATCGCCTTCAACCATAGCTGTGTAGGCTTTTAATCTTGCGTTTTTCAGTTCTTCAAAGTTTTCGTATTTGCTCATTTTTAATTCTCCACACGCAAAGTGCCAACTACGAGTTTGGTAGAAATAATATCACATTTTTCGATTTCGGTTTTTAATTTTTCTTGCTTTTCAATAAACGACTGCTTCAACCGTTCAAGCTGTGCTTTTTTCATTTTGATGATGCGCTCATCTGTTGCCTTTGACAAAATGTTCTGAATAGCCCTGATTTGTCCCTGTTGGCTTGCGACTAAACTACTCATTTTGAAGCGTATGCTTTGTTCCGCTTCAAGAAGATATTTTTCCTTTGCGACTTTCCATTTGGCAAAGTGCAATTCTTCTAAATTGGTAGATTCGGTTAAATCTGCTTCTTCACAATCTTGTGCATTATACATAAGTTGTAGCATTGTTTTTGAATCAATATCGGTTTTCGTAATAACCTCCAACTCACTATTGGGTAGTACGCCTTTGTATTGCCACTCGTAAACAATAAACGGATAATTGCCCTGTTTCAACTTATTTGTTTTTACAGTCA